>NZ_BADT01000040.1 GCF_000239855.1 Pseudoalteromonas sp. BSi20652
CAATCGCAAGGGGTTGATTACGCTTTTTATCAACTTCCCGCTCCAGTGGCTATTTTACCCGCTATTATGCTTGCCTTTATTTTAAATAAAGGCACGATTAATCAATGTGTTGAAACATTTATTAAAGGCGCTGGTCATAACAACATTATCACCATGTGCTTAATTTACTTATTAGCAGGTGCATTTTCTGCGGTGGCAAGTGCAACTGGTGGTGTAGATGCTGTCGTTAATGCGGGCTTATCACTTATTCCGCCTGCATTATTACTCCCTGGCTTATTTTTAATTGCAGCGGTTGTATCTACCGCAATGGGCACGTCAATGGGTACCATTGGCGCCATTGGCCCTATTGCTTATGCTGTATCAATTAAAACGGGTATAGACCCAGCATTAATGGCAGGTACAATTGTATCTGGCGCTATGTTTGGTGATAACTTATCAATTATTTCCGACACCACTATTGCAGCCACGCGCACGCAGGGCTGTGAAATGAAAGACAAGTTTAAAGAAAATCTTAAAATAGCAGTCCCTGCTGCAATACTAACAATTGCTTTATTGTTTTATCTAACACCTGCTGCACAAGCGGTAGAAACCAAAGATTACGATATTTGGCTGGTACTTCCCTACGCATTTATTTTAGTATTAGCCGTTGCTGGTTTGAACGTATTTGTGGTGTTGTTTAGCGGTATTATTTTTGCTGCACTGATGGGCTTTACAGGCAGCTATGAAGGTGCAAGCTTTGTAAAAGATATTTACAAAGGCTTTACCGATATGCAGGAAATATTTTTACTTTCTATGTTTATAGGTGGTCTATCTGAGTTTATTCGTATTAATGGTGGTCTGGATTTTATTGCACAAAAAATTCAAGCAATTACAACAATTATTGCAAAATGGCATCGTAAAGCAGCTGATCAATTAGGTATTGCTGCATTAGTTATGACCAGCAATATGTGTATTGCTAATAATACGGTGTCGATTATTGTAGCGGGTCCCATTGCTAAGAAACTTGCTGATGACGGTGAAATAAGCGGTAAACGTTCTGCTAGTTTGCTTGATATATTTGCCTGTGTTACGCAAGGCTCACTACCTTACGGTGCTCAAGCATTGTTATTAGGCGCTACATTTAAGATTAGCCCTTGGGAAGTGTCAACATCCTCATATTACTGCTTTATTTTAGCCTTTACTGCTATTGCGATTATTTGTTTACGCCGCAATAGAGCGTAATTTACTTATGAATTAATATGTTGCAGCGTTACCGACAGCTGCAACATATTTAAAATATACGCAATGAAAATCAAATACCTACACCAAAATAACGCTCCTTTTTTCACTACAATTATAGTGATAAACGATGCTTTAATTAACTCAACATTTGTTGCTGATTGTAGTAGTGGATTTTGCTAGCGATGCAAAACGCCTATAGCCCTCACCTAGATAAAACCTAAATTTTATATAGCAGCTTTTATTTTATATAGCGCTAACCATTATAAAACGTCGATTGAATAGTACTTAAGAATTAGTTATTGTGATGCTTTATTTTAAGCATACCTATTTGGGTTTATGCTTTTATCCTTAATGGGAGTAACGAATGTCGTCGATTAAAATTATTTGCTTTTGTACTTTATTTTTAATAACAAGTAATGCCTTAGCAGGCACACCTCAAGATACATCTACCCTCTCTTATGATGCACTTTTAAGTAATTATGATTACGACTTTGAAGTAAGTTATTTTGCAGTTGATTCACAAAAACAATCATTAAAAATGGTTTATGTTTACTTAAAACCCACTAAAGTCGACATGCCTGTTGTTACACTTTTGCATGGAAAAAACTTTAACGCCCATTACTGGACCACAACCGCTCAATACTTACAGTCACTAGGCTATGGTGTATTAATTCCTGATCAAATTGGTTTTGGAAAATCGTCTAAACCAATGGATTATCAGTATTCGTTTGCGGCGCTTGCTCATCATACTCATGCGTTAATGGATTCGCTTAATATTAAAAAATCTATTGTACTGGGCCATTCAATGGGCGGAATGCTTGCGAGCCGTTTTGCGTTAATGTATCCAACTACAACAAGTAAATTAATTTTACTTAACCCTATTGGGCTTGAAAACTACCTGCAATATGTTGATTACAAAGATACTAACTTTTTCTATAAAAACGAATTATCAAAAACACCGGAAGGTGTAAAAAGGTATCAGCAAAAATATTATTATGATGGAAAGTGGAACGCTACCTATTCAGCTTTAACTAACTTTATAGTAGGTCAAATACAAGGTCCAGATAAAGAGCAAATGGCATGGGTAAATGCAAAAACATACGATATGATTTTCACTCAACCTGTAATAACCGAATTTAAAGATTTAGCTGTACCGGTTAAATTAATTATAGGTACACGGGATAGAACAGGACCAGGCCGTAACTGGAAAAAAGACGGTGTTGATTACGAGCTTGGTCGCTATGATAAATTAGGCAAACACGCTGCAACACTTATCCCTGACGCACAGTTATTCGAACTGGATAACTTAGGGCACCTGCCTCACATTGAAGATTTTGAGCGCTTTAAAAATGTATTACAAAAAGCGCTTACAACTAAATAAAGGTAAGTACTGAATACAAAAAAACCTGTAAGTAATTACTCACGTAGGTTTTTTATTTAGTAATTAAACTAAATTATACCAATCTGCTTATATATGGGGTCTATTTAACGTTAAGAAAATTACGCTAGAACTAGGCAAAAATTTTTGTATCTAGTTGTTCTAAATAAAAATTTTTAACGACGTTATAGTGCAATTTAATTCGTTAAATTGATCAAAGATTTATGCAGGTTGGTATTACAACTTACATTGTGGGCTTTTACCCTGTGCTCTAGCTGTACTTTGCTCACTAAGTGCTTTGCTCATTTGCGCTTGTAAATTTTTAATACGGTTACTTGGTGCTGGGTGAGTAGATAAAAACTCAGGTGTGGTACCGCTACCCGCTTTACTCATGTTTTCCCACAGTGTTACCGACTCTTGCGGGTTAAAGCCAGCCTCTGCCATTAAATCTAGACCAATAGTATCGGCTTCTGATTCGTGCGAGCGGCTAAATGGTAAAACAACTCCATATTGTGCGCCTAAACCTAAGCCTTGCATAATTTCGTTACGGTATTGAATATTACCCATTTCAAGTGCTGCACTGCCAAGCTGCATACCCGTATCTAAAATTGAACTTTGTGAAACACGCTCATTTGAATGCTCAGCAATTACGTGCCCTACTTCGTGCCCTAGTACTGTGGCTAGTTGGTCTTGATTAGTCGCAATTTTTAATAAGCCCGTATGAACCCCAATGTAACCACCTGGTAGTGCAAAAGCGTTAGCAGACTCATCTTCAAACACAACGACTTCCCAATTTTGAGAAGCATATTCTTGAGGCAAAACAGCGACTACTTTTTCAGCAATACAATTTACATATGCATTTGTTTTAGCATCTTTATTAATAGGCTGATTTTTTTTCATATCTGCAAAACTCGCAGTGCCCATTTCACTCATTTGTTGATCCGAATAAAGCGCTATTTGTGTACGCCCTGTTGGTGATGTTTTGCAACCTGCAAGAACCGCTGTCGCTAATATTGCAATTACCAGTTTTTTCATCATGCTTCTCTTAAATCATTATTTTCATTAACTGTAGAATAGCAAACACGGTGCCAGTTTAAAATCTTTGCTTTGTGTAAATCAAACTAAAAAGCAACTGAAAAAAACAAGCTTAACGAGCTATTAATAATGCAAAATATTTTTATATAAACCTCTTTATTTTGCCTTAAAGTTTGTTTTTCAACGAGACTAAATGGTACTAAGTATTATTTAGATATTTGCGATAAAGTTATAAAGTTAGCAGGCAAACTAAGTGTATCCTCTCAACCCATCCTGTTACAATACAGGCCTAATTTTAGCCATGATTGAGTTTATACATGGACGCCTCGACCTCATCTTTTAGTATCCGTATTTTATTGCCTTTATTAGCGAGTATTGTGGCTATTACGCCGCTTGCTATTGATATGTATTTACCTGCAATGCTCGTTATTGCAAATGACTTACAAACAGATATGCCAAATGTGCAAATTTCTCTGAGTATTTATTTAGCGGGTTATTCGTTAGGTATGCTTTTTTTCGGTCCTATTGCAGATCAAATTGGTCGTCGTAAACTTGCTAAGATAGGTTTAACCTTATTTGGTATTAGCTCAGTGGCGCTTGCCTTTACTACCGAAATACATACTTTTTGGATTCTTAGAGCTGTTCAAGCTTTTACAGGTGCTGCAGCTACAGTCGTTGTGCCAGGTATAATTAGGCACATATATCAAAAAAACACCGCTAAAGGCATGTCTTACGTATCTATGATCATGATGGTTGCACCGCTGCTTGCACCATCG
>NZ_BADT01000039.1 GCF_000239855.1 Pseudoalteromonas sp. BSi20652
TTATATTAACTGCGTTTATTTACAAACGTCAGCTACAGCATTTGAAAAGTATTCAATATTTGACTGGCTAATACCTGCAACATTTACGCGGCTAGAGCCAACAATGTAAATGCCGTATTCTTTTTGTAGGCGAGCAATTTGCTCTTTATTAATACCTAAAAAAGAAAACATACCGTTTTGACGCTCAATAAATGAGAAGTCTTGCGCAATATCTTTTGTTGCTAAACTTTCTTTAATTAGGCTACGTAAGCCATTTATGCGGCTACGCATTTCATCAAGCTCTGAGTGCCATAATTGTGTAAGCTCTGTACTGCTTAAAATAGTATTAACAATATCAGCACCATGCGCTGGCGGCATTGAGTAAATACTACGCACAACGCTTAGCATTACAGAATTTGAAATATCTGCTGTTGCGCTATCTTTTGCAATTAATGAACATGCACCAATACGCTCGCGGTATAAGCCAAAGTTTTTAGAGCATGAAGAACAAATAATTAGCTCTTCTACTGCATCAGCTAAAATACGTAAGCCACGTGCATCTTCTTCAAGTGAAGCACCAAAGCCTTGGTATGCAATATCAACAAGTGGTGTAAAGCCAACTTCTTTTGCAAGTTCAGCAACCGTGTTCCACTGTGCTTCGTTTAAATCCATACCGCTTGGATTATGACAACATGCATGCACTAACACCACATCGCCTTTAGGCACTTGTTTAAGTGTGTTGATCATTTCATCAAACAATAAATCTTTATTTTCGTAATCGTAATACGGGTATTCTTTTACTTTTAAGCCTGCAGCTTCAAACAAGCTAATATGGTTTGCCCATGTTGGGTTAGTTACCCATACTGTTGCATCTGCATTGCAACGCTTAATAAATTCAGCAGCAACGCGAAGTGCACCCGTACCACCTGGCGCTTGCGCAGTACGTACGCGATTTGCTAGCAATGCTTGATGTTCACCTAGTAGTAACTGCTCCATCTTTTGGCAGTAATCTAAGTTTCCCGCTAAACCAATGTAAGATTTGCTCATTTCGTTTTCAAGACGAAACGCTTCAGCTTTTTTAACCGATTTAAGTACCGGTGTATTGCCTTGCTCGTCTTTGTAGACACCTACACCTAAATCAATTTTATTAGGGTTTGTATCTTGTTTATAGGCCGCCATAAGGCCAAGAATAGGATCAGTTGGTAATGGTTTTAATACTGAGAACATTGGCTATCTCTTATCATTATTTAGGGGTTAGCTGTTATGTTAAGCTTAACATAAAAGCTTAACATAAAAGCACATCATATTGACTAGCGTTATTTACACTAGAAAGTGAGGAATTTTAATACAACATGCAATTAAAACGGCAAGCGTCTTTTCATTAAAAAAATCATTTTTAAAGGCTTCTGCATCTACAATACCAACGCATTCATTTTGTGCATTAAATAAAGGTAGGCAGGTTTCTGATTTAACTTTAGGGTCACATGTGTAGTATTCACCACCTTGTGATAAATACGCTTCAACGTTATTAATAATGCGGCCCTTGTGAGATAGCGCAACCTGTACGTTGTTACTGCCAGCCGCAAATGCTTGCGTTAAAGGAAACAACGGACGACTAGGCGCACCATGATAAGCCAATTTTAATAGTTGCTTACCTTCACTGGTATTAGTTGATTGATAAATACCATACCAATCAACGCCCGTTTGCTGCTCAATGTAGCTCACAATACTTTGTAAATTAGCTAGCTTGAACTGTGTTTGCTCATCATTTTTAAGATAGTCAGTTAATTTGAATGGCTCATCTTGTAGGTAACCAAATAAACTACACGCACCGCCCTCGCCAAGCTCAGGTATTTGATACTCCCAACATACATCAGGCAAAGCAGTGTTTGCTAAATGTAGCTCAAGCTTTTCAAGCTCTGTTGAAATCAAAGCTGGATTAGCACTTAGTTGTGCTTGTTTTAAGTAAGAAGAAATCATTTGGCCATCCATACATCTAAAGTTTCGAGAATAATAGCATGGATATTTTTGCAGAGCTAGCTCAACTTGTAGCACATTTCAACTTGGTTACCGCTGGCGTTATAAGTGACCTTTTCGGCTATTTCTTCTAACAAAGACACCCCTCTGCCAAATTCATTATTAACCTTTGCCAGTTCATCTTGCTTACTACTAAACCCTCTGCCTGAATCACAAATAATAAAATACAAACTGAGCGTATCGGGGCAATAGCGCATATCAATAATAATCATGGCATCTGTAAGTTTAGCAAGGGCTGCCTCTCTTAATTCGTAATATCGAAAAAAGCCATCTTCTTGTTTTTTAATTTCTGAATTAAGCCCTAATACACCATGATCAAGCGCATTGTTATAAGCCTCAGATAACAGTAAAAATATATTAGAACGATGGGTATTTAGCCCCCCAACACTACTTAAAATATTAACAACGTCGTACACTGGATCTGTTTTTTTATTTGTTCTGAGTTTAAGCTCAAAGATAAATTAAAAGCTAAAGTAGAAAAGGCTTCTCGCTCTTGCTCCTCAGGGACTAAGGGCAGGCAGTTTAGTAAAACAATGCTTAAATCGTCTTGCTGTTTAGTCCCATCGGCAAACTTAGTAACGTCATTGACTATATCCTCACTACTAATCATCAACTTATTTTTTAAGGTTTGTAAAAAACGTTCCTCCCCAAAATATATATCTTCTTCGTTTGATGTTTCTATAATCCCGTCTGTCGCCAATACAAGGCGCGTATCGATGTTTGTCTCGAAATGAATTACTTCATATTCAAATTCTTGTTCATCTAAAATCCCTAGCGCCATGTGTTGCGATTCTAATGTTTGCTTTACGTTACCGTTTTTATCTATTAAATACGCATCAGGTAAGCCGCCCATCCACGCAGAAATACTTTTCCCTGATGCACTAAGCTCTATAATAGTCGCCGCACAAAACATGTGACCTGGTAGGAGGTTGTACAGTAGTGTATTTAGCTCGCTGGCAATATCGTTAACCGCCATGCCTTTTTGTACCATAGTATAAAACACACGAGAAACCGGCAACGCACCAATAGCAGCAGCTAGGCCGTGCCCTGTAAAATCGCCCAGCATGCAGTACAAATTACCTATTGGGCTTTGCGCAACCAAAAACATGTCACCATTAAACATAGATGCGGGTGATAAATTAAAATCTAAGTACTCTTTAAATTTCCCCTGGTTTTCTAGTGAGTTATTAAAAATATGCTCAATTATTTCGTGCTCACGTTCAATTTGATTATGATGATATTCAAGTAATTTTTTTTGCTGATTCGCTTTTTTACTCAGCTCTCTAGTGCGGCTGTGTGCTTTAATTTTTGCATGGAGAATAACTTTTTCAAATGGCTTGTGTATAAAGTCATCGCCCCCTACCGCAAGGCAGCGTTCAAAGCTTGCTTGATCTTCTAAAGAGGTTATAAAAATAATTGGTAGATAAACTTCATTATACTGCTGTTTTATTTTTTCAGCAGCTTCAAAGCCATCCATTATCGGCATTAAAACATCTAATAACACGATGTCTATTGGTTCTTTTTTTAGAACCTCTATGGCATCTAAACCATTATAAGCTAGGGATATTTTATAGCCCTCTTGCTCAAGCATTTTACTTAATAAAATGCGATTGAGGGCTTGGTCGTCAACTATTAGCACATGCATCATTAGCTAATATCAAACTTTTTATCAAAACGAGAAATTTGTAATATTTTTCTTAACTGAGGTTGGCAGTTACTGATCTCGATTGTTTTCACTTGGCTATCAATTGTTTTTTTCATGTTAAGTAACATGCCAAGTGCTGAGCTGTCCATGTAGTCAGTCTCTCTTAAATCTATTATAACTTTTACTGTTTTTTCGCTCATTTGAGCATAAGCCTGGCGAAAAGATTGCACCAAATTAAAGTCAAACTTACCTTTAATTTGTATTGTTAATGTAGTGCCATCGACTGATTCATTTTTAGTTAAACTCATAGTAAGCTCCAGTAATATTCTCTTTGAACTAAATATAACCTGTTAAAAGTATTTAGCAAAAAGAAAAACACACAACAGCAAATTTGCTATCATTTACCTCATTATTTATTTTATCTATAAAGGCCGCGTATGAGTGATAGTCACTTGGTATATTCAACAAGCACTGGGCGTATTGACCAGCCAAAACCAGAGAAAGAGTTAGAAGCTAAGCTATTTAAAGATGGTTTTATTCGTATTGAACGCCAAACTAAAGGCCGAAAAGGCAAAGGCGTCATGTTAGTTGTAGGCATTAACCCTAAAGATCATGACTTAAAAAAGTTAGCTAAAACTATAAAAAGTAAAATGGGGCAAGGCGGAGCAGTAAAAGAAGGCATTATAGAAGTGCAAGGTGATGACCGCGATAAATTAAAAGCTATTTTAGAAAACCTAAAATTTAAAGTAAAAATTGCGGGTGGTTAACCCGCATTTTAATTTATACACACTCACCATTTGAAAGCTTATTTAATTTATCAAATAAACTAGGTAATTCCTTCTCAGGAATCGGTGGACTGAAATAATAGCCTTGCACAATAAAGCAGTTATTTTTTTGTAAAAACTCTACTTGCTCTATTGTCTCGACCCCTTCAGCAACCACATTTAGATTTAATTTTTGTGCCATCGCAATAATAGCGGCTGTAATCTCCATGTCATTTGTATCTTCTGGAATATCTTTTACAAATGAACGATCAATTTTCAATATATCAACTGGGAACCGTTTTAAATAACTAAGCGACGAATACCCCGTACCAAAGTCATCAATAGAGATTGATACTCCAAGCGCTTTCAGTTCGTGTAACTGTGCGATAGCGGCTTCAACATTTCCCATTAACATACTTTCAGTCAACTCTAAATGAAGACGTTTAGCCGAAACACCCGACCTTATAATCATCTTGCTTAGGGTAGAAACTAAGTTTGAATCTTTAAACTGACGAGCCGATAAATTTATCGATATATTATTTTCTCGATCTTGCTCTGTTAACCTTACAGCAAAATCACATGACTCCTGAAGTACCCATTTACCTAGCTCAACGATGAGCCCTGTCGCCTCTGCTATAGGTATAAACTTGTCAGGTGAAATTAACCCTTCTGTAGGGTGGAACCATCTTAATAGTGCTTCGTAGCCAACTACCTGTTGGTTTGTGCTATCAACTTGAGGCTGATAGTAAATAACAAACTGTTTTTCTTTTAGCGCTATACGCAGCTCACTTTCAATAAATAATCGCTCGTTAGCAGCAAAATTTAGCTCTTGGCTATAAAAATGAAAAGTGTTCCGCCCTTTCGCCTTTGCCTCATACATGGCTAAATCAGCGTGTTTTAATAATTGGTCTTCTTCTAGACTATCGTAGGGAGCCATTGTAATACCAATACTAGCACTGACTATGACTTCATTGCTCCCCAATTTAATAGGTACGTTTAGCGTTTTTTGAATCGTATTTGCGACATCTGTTGCATGTTCTTGGCTTTCAATGCCACTGAGTAACACAGCAAATTCATCACCGCCAAGGCGCGCAATGGTATCTTCAGCCCTAAGGCGTTTTCTAAGTCGATTTGCCACTTCAATGAGTAATTGATCACCGGCATCATGTCCTAATGTATCGTTAATACGCTTAAATTCATCTAAATCAAAATAAAACAATGCAAATGCGTAATGCCCACGTTCTGCCAATGCCATTGACTTACGTAATTGCATTCTAAAAAATGTTCTATTTGCCAATCCAGTTAACGTATCAAAATAAGCTAGTTGCTCCATTTTACGCTGGCTTTCTTTTACAAACGAAATGTCTTGCGCTGATGCAACATAGCTCGTTATTTCACCGCCATCTTCACGAATTGGCGAAACACTCAAAGACACCCAAATTGGGTCTTTATTTAAACCTTGGATTAATGTATCACCTCGCCAGTAATTTCGGCTGCGTAAATCTATGTCTATATCTTCAACTAACATAGACATCTCTGAGGCAATAATATTAAGTAATGGTGCTCTGCTAAAGTGACTTTCTGGATAGCCTGTCATTTCAAGCATTTTTGGATTTACGTATTCAATTACAAAATTCTCGTCGGTAATGACAACTCCAGTTCCCGAAAAAGCCACCGCTTTGGAGAGGCGATTGGCTGCCTTTTCGGCAATTTCTTTTTCAGTGATACGCTGATTTAAACCATCGATGAGTTTACGGATCTCTACCGTCATGTCTCTAAATGAGCCATTAAGCGTGCCAATTTCATCTTTATTTTCTGGCGGGAATTCTGTTGTTAACTGGCCCTTACCAAAGTTTGTTACTGCATAGACTAATGTATGTAAACGGCGAAGTACTAGTTGATAAAGCGCTTGGTGCAACAATATAGCAACGAGTATTGCGTATAAAATAAAAAGCCCAAAAAACTTCAGTTTTAAATCTTGTAATGCTGATAGCGTAGAAGAACGTTTTTTATAAACACCAATGTACCAATCTAAATTATCAATTTTACGAATATTAATAATATGGGCTTCATCGTTTTGTTTAAACGAGTTTGCATATTCTGGAAGCTTAATAGCAATCACATCGTCAATAATAGATTGTAATTCGGGATTAACAAATTCGCTTGTAAGTAGTGCTTTGTCATCACTACCATAGTCCTCTAATAATGCAGGATTTAAGTTTGGATGCGCTAATAACTGCCCTTTGCTATCAAATACTAATAAATGCTTTTCTTTATCACCAACAGGTAAAAACGAAATCAATTTATTGAGAGATATATCACTACCCGTTACACCGCGTAACTCATTATCTTTATAAACAGGTACTAGCAAACTAATAACCCATTTTTGCCATACTTTATCGTAATAGACTTTTGACCATGCAGGTTCTCGCTCTGCCCCTAACGTATTTTTAATATACTTATAGGTTGAACCATTAGTTACTCTAAAATCGGCAGGTGCATTTAACGCCCAATTTGGAGGTGAAATACGAATAAAATCATCATTAGTTATTAGGTAAAAATTAAAGAAATCGTGTACTAATGTCGGGGAAATTATCCGCCACAGCATTTCAGAATCATTAAACAGGCGTTTATAAAAAGGAGAGTAATTTTGCTGTGGTAAAAAAGCCGCTGACAATCCGTCTGCAGAACTGCTTCTAATAGTACCATCGCTATTAAACTGTAACTGTGATTTATTGCTGAAGTTAATTGGAGAGCTAGCTTGAAAAAGCTGTTCTGTTACAACGTTATTAGCTTGCTGGGCAATATTTATTTTTGTATTAATACGCTCTTTAAATTGCTTAACCAGTAAATCGGTAGAGACTTTTAAAACTTCGTGCTCTTCAAAGACAAGTTGCTTTTCTTCAGATTGAAGCATTAAGGCAGCCGCACATACCCCTGCTATTAAGCAAATAGCAGATATCAGTAGCGATAGTTTTACACTTAAAGAATTAAATCCAAAACGCGATGGCGGGCGTCTATAAATCACAGGTCAACCTTAATTATTAATAATTGTTTTTATTTGAACCAGTCCCTGAAATATACCAGATCAAAGTCCATATTTATAAATTTTTT
>NZ_BADT01000038.1 GCF_000239855.1 Pseudoalteromonas sp. BSi20652
TTTGCGGAGGCTTGGGGTCAAATCTTGACTTCATACATCAAACTATCTCGAAGTTTTTCGAACTGTAAGTTGACCTTATCATCTTCAATTATTAACTTATTTAGCCTGCATACCGTTTGGGATATGGCTGAATAATGTTGAACATTAAAAACAACGGCTAACGCTTTCAAATTTTGCCCTGTTAAATCTTGGCATAACTTTATGGCAAACATACGAGGCAAGTTTTTCTCTTTACGCCCTTTTTTAACCGTTACAATATCATGTGCATCTATACAAAAATATTTAGCTAAGTACGCAATAACATCATCAGTTGAACGCCTCTGAACAACAACGCTTTTTTCGTTGTCTGATTTTGCAATATACTCCTTAATATTCTGAATAAATTCATCGCCGCCCAACACCGAAAATAACTTTTTAGCGCCATAAAAAGCACTTATTTCTTTATTGTTTTCATATTCAACAAACTGTTTGTACGCAGCATATTTGCGCTTTTTTCCTTGAAGCGAAAATATAAAGTCTCGAACTAACCATTTCGGCGTCGCTGTTTTTTTGATAAAAGCTGAGTAGCTAGACCATTTATAGTCAATGAGCTCATCTACTAACGGTGTACTTGTTTCTATTGGGTTACGATGTATATAACGGCTAACATGTAGTAAGTAATTATCAGCATCCACCAGCACAGCCTTATAGCGCCCTCTGAACAATGCACCGTCTGTATTGTGGGTTCGATTAAAGTATTGGGTATAGAGGCCATTAATATGCTTCATGGCTCGGCCTAAATTAGCATCGGGTGTTTTTATTAGCAGGTGGTAATGATTGGTCATTAAACAATACGAATGCACTTCAATATTAAAGCGAAGGCTTGCTTGCTCAATGCAGTATAAAAAATGCTTAAAATCGTCATCACTCAAAAAGGTATTTTCACGCCCTCTTCCGCGATTCATCACATGATAAAACGCAT
The DNA here is from genome assembly GCF_000239855.1 of Pseudoalteromonas sp. BSi20652. Taxonomy (GTDB): domain Bacteria; phylum Pseudomonadota; class Gammaproteobacteria; order Enterobacterales; family Alteromonadaceae; genus Pseudoalteromonas. The sequence continues at coordinate 962 of NZ_BADT01000038.1, forward strand.
TTTCATACTCTATTCGCAGCGGTCTAGACATAATAATAAACTCAATGAGCAATAAACTATAAATCTAGACCATTGATGTATGAAGTCAAGATTTGACCCCTTTGGTTTAGTGGGTTATCAACCACGCCGATTGAGGCAATTAAAATTTAAGATAATTATAATGACACCCATTCTGATTTATCTATTTTTAATGTCTGAAGTCAAGATTTGACCCCTTTAGTTTTTTAAAAAATGCTTAAAATCGTCATCACTCAAAAAGGTATTTTCACGCCCTCTTCCGCGATTCATCACATGATAAAACGCATTTTCATACTCTATTCGCAGCGGTCTAGACATAATAATAAACTCAATGAGCAATAAACTATAAATCTAGACCACTGATGTATGAAGTCAAGATTTGACCCCTTTGGTTTTATGCTCATTTCTGTTGTGAAACTAAGTACCTTAATACTTTATTTGATTGATGGGCGAAAGCAATATGCTTACAATCCAATAGCCTCCCTGTTTCAGGATGCTCAGCAGTTATTAGTGGATCTCCGTTTTTCTGAATCATAGCTTCAAATAATTCAACTTCATCTAGCTCAGCCGCAAGCATCAAAGGTGTAAACCCATTAATCCTAGTATTATGACTGGCATTAGCGTCAGCTCCTGCATTTATGAGTAATTGGGCTATTTTTCTCATATCATCTAATGTCATAAACTCTTTAACTCTATCTACTATCAAGTTATGCCCAGAATCTGTAATATTTTTAAACATTGGATCTTGTAAACACTTCTCGTAATTTCTTTTAACTTCATCCAATGTAGCGCCCATTAAACCGTTAGAATGTCTCCTTATAGTATCTAATAATTCATCATTCAGAGGATGTTCTTTTATCAAATTCTTCAAAACCTCTGGTCTTTTTATAATTCCGATTTTACATAAAGTTGCGAAGAGTGCTGATTGTTTATCAGTATTCCCTCTAAAGTTAACGTTTGCTCCCATCTCTATGACCTTGGCTACGACTTCTGGCCTGCCTGTATCAACGGCACATACTAGAGGTAATAATTCTTTTTTGGATGTTTTCGTATTAACAACACCTTCACTATGTTTAATAGAGCTTATTAGCTTGAATAACCTATCGTCCATGCTTGAACCATGATCCAATACATCCATTTGCAAGATAGAAAAAAGCAATGCAGATTCATTGGAATCAGATAGTGCATTTACATTTACACCTGTATTAATGAACTGTGAAACTGTTTCCACGCAATTCATCCATGAAAAATAGACTATTTGGGGCATCTGCTTACCCCAGGTATCTCCAACAACTATTTTTTTATTTGGGCTTCGAAAGTTAGGCTCAATACTTTGCTTAAAAGAACCAAGTAATGGTCCTATCCGTTGTGCTCCATTTGAGGAACTGTCATTAAACTGTAAAGCCGGTGGAAAATGCTTATGAAATGTTGCTGCATATAGTTTTAATTCCCAATCTTCAACAACACTATCAAAGCGATTAGCTTCTAATTGGCTTTTATCTTCTTTATGCAAAGGTATATCAATACCAAATAGGATTGCAGAGTTTTTCAACCTCTTAATAAAAGCCTTATCTGGTGTCGGTTTAAGGCTAGAAGCAATACTGAGAGCTTCTTTTATAATTTCAGGTATCGATGGCCCAGCAAAAAATAAAGCTTGTTCAAACGTTGCTTTAAAATGGCCATTTGCTTCTTTAAGCTCCCCATTCAGAGCATGCCATCGAGCGCGATACCAGCTCAGCCAATATCCCATATTAAATTTGGGGTGCTTAAAAGTTGAGACTTCAAGCTCGTCAATCAACGTTTTTAAGCACTGTTTTCGATCTGCATCAGAGAGTTCTTTATTTTCACCCTTTTTATAAAAAATGTAATCTATCTCTAGCCCTTGCTCCCCTAGCGATTTGAGCCAAACTTGATTGTTACTCTTTAAATGCCATATATATTGTTCAACTTGACTTAAGCTCAGTACATCAACATTGACTAATTGCTCTGGGTAAATATCGGCATAATTTCGCTGTAAATTATCGATAAAACGGGCTGCTAAAATAACAACTTTAATCTTTTCCCATTCATGCCCCTCTACTTCAGAATTAGAAAGGTAATCTGGAATATTTGTTATATTAGATAGCTTTGGCAGTTCATCATTACTTTTCCAAAGCTTGAAGCGATGACGTTTTTCTTTTGGAATAAATTTAAGAAAGCTATCCCACCACTCAACATTTGAAGATAACCAATCAAACGCCTGGGTTATCCCATTAGGATGAAGGTTATTTCTCATTAAATAATTTGGTCCCTCAATTACTTTTCCCATAAAAAGATTGAATTCAACAGCAATTGTATCGAGGATCCACCGGGTAAGAATTGCTTCAGTCTCTACTCTGGTTATACCGTCCATAGGAGTTGAGTTTACCAATTCAATATATTCCCGCATCATTGATTCAAATTTAGCTTCTAATTTTTTAGAGAAGCCCTTACTTATGAACTTAGAAAGAGGAACTGAAATAGATTCCTTGAATAAACTTGAAGCTAAGGTGTAGGGCTGGTCATATTTGAAAGCAAAAGTGTCTAGCTGTTTATTCGATGCTTTAACTCCTATTGCACTCGCGATAATGCGTACTATTTCAACAGGTGTCATAAATGGTTGGCGCTTTTCTTTAAGCATAATCAACTTCCATTGTCATAATTCTTTTAAGGTTTCGTTTAAAGTTAAGATGTGAGCGTCTATCACTCGGCGTACAAGGAACTGCAATGCGACCACCTTTAGGCGCATATATCAAGCCGTGCTTCTTTCCTTGTTTGAACACCCAACCAGATTTAATTAAGTGTTTTACCAACTTACTAATTTCTTTATCTTTACTATATGCAGACATAATCAAAATAAAGGACTAGGAAGTCAACAACTTCCTAGTCCTGACTCCTTAATCGTTTTTGTTATTATTAGCGGCAGCACGAGCTGCTCTTGCAGCAAAGCCTTTTGATGAAACTTGGCCGCCATTTGCTTTTGCCTCACCACTTTGAATACGAGCAACAGCTTTTGTGGTCATAGGTGCTTGATTAGATTTTGACTTAGACATAATTTTCTCCGAAATGAATTAACCCTGTATTGGGTGACAAGTAATTTACAAAGAAAATGACTAACCGTCAGTTATGTAACTCGCTGAGAAATTTTTACTTTTGTATTGGCGTATTTTTATTAATATATTTCATTGGAATTAAAAAGGGGTTAAATCTCGACTTCATACATTAAGGTGTTAGCTGATAAATCTTGTATTTATCTAAGACCAAACACCAACCTCACGTTTAACACCCTTCCCCGTCATCACGCCCTGAAAACAAGCAATTGATGAGTAATTCATTTCATGGATGAAATGAAAGCCATGCTTGCACATGGATGTGCTTTCATGGCGTTTACGTTCACATCAATTGTGGTTTGAAGGATTAAGCGTGATGCTCGGGTGCGCTGAGAGCGTCCAGAGAGGGACCAGCGGCAGCCCCTCTTTGGCTGCCGTCGCCAGCGCGACAAAACCTTGAATAAGGTTTCTGATTTCTAGAAGTGCAAAACGTATTCGCGCTATCTGTAATAGTAACCTCAAACACCTATTCAAATACTTATTCGGGCTGCCGCCCGCGCGCCAGCAAGCTAAACGCCTACAATAAATAACACATACTCTTGGCTTTTGAGCGAGGAGGAAATGCAGAGGGTCAGGTCTTGCATCTTGCCAAGACCAAACACCAACCTCACGTTTAACACCCTCCCCCGTCATCACGCCCTGAAAATAAGCAATTGATGAGTAATGTCGCGCATGGATGCGCGATAAGGCGAAACTAGGCCATGGATGGCCTATCTTCGCCGTTTACGTTCACATCAATTGTGGTTTGAAGGGTTAAGCGTGATGCTCGGGTGCGCTGAGAGGTGACGAATAACCGAAGCGCAGCTTCGCAGTATGAGGAAGTGAAGGCATGGATGCCGACAGTAACCCAGCTTCAGGGATGAATTACTTGCAGCAGCGTTAAGCTTGAAAATCTATAGCCCCTCTTTGGCTGCCGTCGCCAGCGCGACAAAACCTTAAATAAGGTTTCTAATCCCTCAATGAGCCAAAAGGAAACAAAGTATGCGCCTTCAATAATTAAACACCTTTTGGGCTACGCCCAACACGCCAGCAAGCTGTGCGTCTACAATGTTTAAACACACACAAAAAAGCCGCTACATTGCTGCAACGGCTTTTTCAATTTTATAAATTCCCAATCTTTAATTGGAAATTTTAAAAATTATCAATCTCTATATGTCTCAACCGCTGGGCATGAACATACCAAGTTACGGTCGCCGTATACATCGTCTATACGTGTAACGGTTGGCCAGAACTTGTTTTTAGCTACTGCAGGCACTGGAAATGCAGCGTAAAAACGGTCGTACGCACGGTCCCATTCATTACCTAACACGTCGCCTTGTGTATGCGGTGCAAACACTAGCGGGTTGTTTTCGATTGACCATTCGCCAGAGATTACTTTTTCAATTTCGCCTTTAATCGACACCATTGCTTCGATAAAGCGGTCAATCTCACCTTTTGATTCAGACTCAGTTGGCTCAATCATTAATGTACCAGCTACTGGGAACGACATAGTTGGTGAATGGAAGCCGTAGTCTTGCAAGCGCTTAGCTACATCCATTTCAGTAATGCCTGATAGCTCTTTAAGCGGGCGTAAGTCAACAATACATTCGTGAGCAACACGATTGTTACGACCACGGTATAAAATTGGGAAGTGCTGGCTTAACTCATGCGTTAAGTAGTTAGCGTTCACAATGGCCATTTCAGTTGCTTGTTTTAAGCCCTCGCTCCCCATCATGGTGATGTAAGCCCATGAAATAGGTAAAATAGCGGCTGAGCCGTAAGGCGCTGCCGATACCGCACCGTTACCAATGTTAGTACCTGGTACGTTAATTACGCTGTGGTTTGGCATAAACGGCGCAAGGTGCGATTTAACACCAATTGGGCCAACACCTGGGCCGCCGCCACCGTGTGGAATACAAAACGTTTTGTGCAAGTTTAAGTGCGATACGTCTGAACCAATAAAGCCCGGGCTTGTTACGCCCACTTGCGCGTTCATGTTTGCGCCGTCCATGTAAACTTGGCCGCCGTGCTCGTGAATAATGTCACATAGTTCGCGAATGGTTTCTTCGTAAACACCATGGGTAGATGGGTACGTGATCATGGCACACGACAGGTTTTCAGACACGTCAGCGGCTTTCGCTTTTAAATCTTCCATGTCGATGTTGCCGTTTTTATCGCAGTTAACCACGACAATTTTCATGCTTGCCATTTGCGCTGATGCAGGGTTAGTACCGTGCGCAGAGCTTGGGATTAAACATACATTACGGTGTGCGTCGCCGCGTGACTCGTGGTATTTACGAATGGCAATTAAGCCTGCGTATTCACCTTGCGCGCCAGAGTTTGGCTGAAGTGATACTGCATCGTAACCGGTAATGTTTACTAGCCAGTCGTGAAGCTCGCCAATCATTATTTGGTAACCCTCTGCTTGATCAAGCGGGCAGAATGGGTGAAGGTTTGCAAACTCAGGCCACGTAATTGGGATCATCTCAGCAGTCGCGTTTAGTTTCATGGTACATGAGCCTAACGAGATCATTGAGTGATTAAGCGATAAGTCTTTGCTTTCTAGTCGCTTAATGTAGCGAAGCATGTCTGTTTCGCTGTGGTAGCTGTTAAAGTTTGGATGCGTTAATACTTCGTCATCACGCACTAAACTTGCAGGAATTGACTCGATGCCATTTGCTTCAACGTCGGCTGCAATAGCGTCTACGCTTAGGCCGTGGCCTTCGCCTAAAATAATATCAAATAGCTCAGCTACATCGGCGCGCGTTGTAGTTTCTGATACCGAAATTGAGTACTCGCCTTCGTGGTTTGTTGCAAAGTTTACGCCTTTTGCAATTGCACGTGCTGTTACGTCGTTTTTGTTGTCGCTTACAATTGTAAGGGTATCAAACCATGTATTGTGCTTAAGTGCGATGCCTTTAGCTTTAAGACCACTTGCTAAAATATCAGCAAAGCGATGTATACGCTGCGCGATAGTTTTTAAGCCTTGTGGGCCATGGTACACCGCGTAAAACGCAGCCATGTTGGCAAGTAGTACTTGCGCTGTACAAATGTTTGAATTGGCTTTGTCGCGGCGAATGTGTTGTTCGCGCGTTTGCATTGCCATACGTAGTGCGTCGTTACCTAAACGGTCTTTAGATACACCAATAATACGACCTGGTAATGAACGTTTGTATGCGTCACGTGTTGCAAAAAATGCAGCGTGTGGACCGCCGTAACCCATAGGTACGCCAAAACGTTGAGCCGAACCAAGTACTACGTCTGCGCCTAATTTACCCGGTGCTTTTAATAGTAATAAACTCATGATGTCGGCAGCAACACAGGCAATCGCCTTTTTGCTTTGTACACCAGCAATTAGATCGGTTACGTCTACCACTTCGCCTGATGTAGTTGGGTATTGAAACAATGCGCCAAAAATGTCGTGGTTTACGGCATCTTCTGCTTTACCTACAATTATTTCAAAACCAAACTGCTCGGCACGCGTTGTTACTACGTCGATTGTTTGTGTGTGTACGTCGTCGGCAATAAAAAAGGCATTGGCTTTTTTAGCTTTTGATACGCGTTTTGCAAGGCCCATAGCCTCTGCAGCCGCTGTTGACTCGTCAAGTAGTGATGCGCTCGCTAAATCAAGACCAGTTAAATCTAGGGTCATAGTTTGGAAGTTTAATAATGATTCTAAACGCCCTTGTGCAATCTCTGGCTGATACGGTGTGTACGCTGTATACCAACCTGGATTTTCTAGTACGTTACGTAAAATTACGTGCGGTACGTTAGTTGGGTGGTAGCCTTGGCCAATGTACGATTTGAAAACTTTATTTTTGCTTGCTACTGATTTTAGGTAGCTTAGTGTTTCAACTTCAGTACGGCTTTCGCCAACTGTTAGCGGTTGTTCTAGACGAATGCTAGCCGGTACAGTTTGGTCGATCAGTTCTTGCACACTCGATACTTCTAAAGCACTTAGCATATCGCTTACTTGTGCTGGGCTTGGCCCAATATGGCGGCGAATAAAATCTTGCTTTTGCTCTAGTTCTTCAAGAGATTTGGCGTTTGACATGTGTCCAGATTCCTATGATCCAAAAAATGTGGCTACTGCTGATGGGTAAACAGCAATAACTTAAAATTCTATGATTTAACGGCTTACTGTGTATGGAAAAGTTAACTGTAAAATCATAAAAGCCCCGATATCTAAATAAAACACGCGGGGCTTTTAGTTATCTACAAAGAACTATTATTCTTCGTCGATAGTGTGCGAGTAACCTTCAGCGTCTAATAAGTTGTCTAGCTCAGACTCATCAGATGCTTTAACACGGAATAACCAACCGTCGCCGTAAGCGTCGTTGTTTACTGTTTCAGGTGAATCTTCTAGCTCTTCGTTAATGGCAACAATTTCGCCGCTAATTGGTGCGTAAATGTCTGATGCTGCTTTAACCGACTCTGCTACTGCACAGTCTTCGCCAGCGTCTACTTCGTCGCCCACTTCTGGTAATTCAACAAATACCATGTCGCCAAGAAGCTCTTGTGCATGCTCTGTAATACCAACAGTAAAGGTACCGTCGCCTTCACTGCGAACCCACTCGTGTGAAGGTGCGTATTTTAACTCGCTAGGAATGTTACTCATTTTATTTGTCCTTTGGTTTATATTGGGAGGATACCAATCACAATAATGACACTGATTGGTATAACCAAATTATTTAGATTATTGATTTACCGTTACGTACAAAGCTAGGCTTTACTACTTTAACGTTTACTAATTTTTTACGCATTTCTACTTGAGCTGTATCGCCTGTTGAACGTGGTACACGTGCAAGGGCTACACTAAAACCAAGTGTTGGTGAAAAAGTACCAGACGTAATAATACCTATCCCACCGTCAACAATTACTTTAGAACCGCTACGCAACACGCCTTTTTCTTCAAACACTAAGCCAACTAGTTTGTCAGTGCTTTTTTCTGCGCGTTGCTTAACAAGTACGTCACGACCAATAAAGTCGCGATCTTCTGGTTCCCATGCAATGGTCCATGCCATGTTAGCTGCAAGTGGTGATACGCTTTCGTCCATATCTAGGCCGTAAAGGTTCATACCTGCTTCTAAACGAAGCGTGTCGCGTGCACCTAAACCAGCAGGCGCTACACCTGCGTCTAGCAGTTGTTGCCATAAATCGGCTGCTTGGTCGTTCGGTACTACAATTTCGTAACCGTCTTCGCCAGTATAACCCGTTGTAGCAATAAATAAATCACCTACTTGAACACCAAAAAACGGCTTCATACCTTCAACGGCTGCTTGTTGCTCTGCGTTTAAAAGAGTGGCTGTTTTTGCTTTAGCGTTTGGGCCTTGTACTGCAATCATTGCAAACTCTGGGCGCTCAGTCACTGTAACGGCAAAATCACTCGATACATTAGCTAAATGCGCTAAGTCTTTTTCGCGCGTTGCTGAGTTTACAACTAGGCGGTAAAACGTGTCGCTAAAGAAATAAATAATTAAATCGTCTATTACGCCGCCTTGCTCGTTAAGCATGCCGGTGTAAAGTGCTTTACCCGGTACGGTTAATTTAGCAACGTCGTTTGCTACCAACTTACGTAAAAATGCTTGTGCTTGCTCGCCTTGAACATCAACAATGGTCATGTGTGATACGTCAAACATACCTGCGTCGGTACGCACGTTATTGTGTTCTTCTATTTGTGAGCCGTAGTTGATTGGCATTTCCCAGCCATGAAAATCAACCATTTTTGCGCCCGCTTCTAGGTGCTTAGCATGTAGTACAGTTTTAGAAGTCATAACATTCCTTCACGTTTAAATTAACCCTGTTTAGGGCGTGGCTTAAATAGGCTTTAATTGCTTAATAGCAATTAAAAACAGATAAACATTGTTATGTTCACCTGTTGTTTATAGTCGTTATGCGGCTTTATTTTGCGTAAGTGCAAAACCGTGCGCTTGCATATAGCTCTGCCATTTTTGTAGTTCTGGCGCTTTAGCTATAAGCACAAATTGTTGTTCGTCTTTATTATCAATAGCGGTAATAAATACCTCACCACTTTGCGCACCGTAACATAGTTGCGCGTCAGAAAGGCGTAAACCCGGCGTTAATTTAAAAGCATTAACTAGCGTATCAAATGCGTTTTCGCCGCTTAGGGTAAAAGTAGTTAGGTCGGTTCGAATTACATAATCGATATCAAAACGAAGTTGTTGCTCGTTTATAAGTGATTGTAATTGAAGGCTTGCGCTGTGTGGTAATACAAATCTGAATGCGGTTTCGCTAAAGTAATACACGGCATAGCTATAATCAGAATTATAGTCGCCGTCGAGGGTACCTTTTAATCCAAAGCCGCTGGTCGTTAACTTTGTCAAATCATGACCTAATATAGTGCTCAAAAACACCGTGGCTTCACTCCCACTAAAATCCATCACAACGCTGTTGTTGTTTGTTTGCAAAGCATTAATAACTGCGCTGTTAGCGCTGCTGTGGCGGGCAAACATTATTGGATTAAAAGTCATCACAAGCACCTATGTATTTTTAATGGTAAAAGTATATTGCGCGAGGTGTATAACAACAAATTGTAATTATTTATCAATTGATAAATAATACTTATATATATGGCGATATAAATTGTAATTTTAAATATGAAAAACATATCAACCGATAGCTTACGCACCTTTGTAATGGTCGTTGAGGTAAGTGGTTTTGCTAAAGCCGGCGACTTACTTGGCCTCTCGCAACCAGCTGTAAGCCTACAGATAAAACGTTTAGAAGATGTGCTTGGCTATAAATTATTTAAAAAGCAAGGTCAGCGCCAAGTGCTTAACCAGTACGGTGAGCTATTATTACCTATGGCAAAACAAATGTTACAGCATAACGATGCAATTTTGCAGCAGTTCACATCAGAAAACATTGCCGGTAAGGTGCGTTTGGGTATCCCTAGCGAATTTGCAGCGCGTATTTTACCTGCCATTATTGGCGACTTTGTGGCGCTCTATCCCGAGGTGTCTTTAGAGGTTAAGTCGCGTTTAAGTAAACATTTACTTTCGGCTTCTCGCCAAGATCAGTTTGATTTAGTGCTTGCATTAAATGAGCGACTTAATTCTGATAAGTTCCCAATTTTTATGCAAGATGAACTGGTCTGGGTGGGCGACCTGTCACTTGCGCAAAACGACGTGGTTACGCTAGTTACCGCACCAGAAGGGTGTATTTATCGTCGCCGTGCGACTGATGCGTTAAAAAATGCCGGTATAAAATACCGCATTGTATATAGCAACGCCGATTTAACGGGTCTTATTGCTGCATTAAAAGAAGGCTTAGGCATTACAGTACTGGCTAAAGGTACTGTGCCGAGTGAGCTTAACTATCAGGTTCAAACCAAATATTTACCTGCTCTTGGTAGTATTGGTATTAGCTTAGTAAAAAGTTCGGGGGAGTCGGAGCATGCTGTAGATAAGCTCGCTGAATTTATAGCACTGCGCTTAGGCTACTAAACGTTTAAAGCGCATACTTTTTATCGAGTTAAATCGTTACTAATTAATACTAAAGAAACAAACGAGTTAACCATGTTGCATAAGTAGGTGTTTTTAGTTCTAAAAAATAAATAGTTAAATACTAAATAATATTGATTCGTATTCATTGTCGTGTTTAAATTACGTCAATTAAGATAATTGACATGATTAGGAACACAATGAACCCTAAGTTTTTAGTATCTACCCTTGCAACTGCGGTTGCTTTGTCTTGTAGCGCGACTGCAATAGCAAAAGATACCAGCGATAAAGAACAACGCTTTGAACAAATTACCGTTATTGGATCAGAACAAGCAATTAACGATATTCCTGGTTCGGCTACGTTTATTTCTGAAGAAGAACTTAAAAAATTCAAATTTACTGATATTTCTCGCGTTTTAGCGTCTGTCCCAGGTGTTTACGTACAAGAAGAAGACGGTTACGGCCTTCGTCCTAATATTGGTATGCGCGGCACAGGCACTGGTCGTAACGATAAAATCTCAGTAATGGAAGACGGTGTATTAGTTGCACCAGCCCCCTATTCGGCTCCTTCTGCTTATTACTTCCCGACTGTGGGTCGTATGGAAACTATTGAAGTATTAAAAGGCGCTGCGTCGGTTAAGTATGGCCCACGTACTACGGGTGGTGTTTTAAACTTACTTTCACGCAGCTTACCCACAGAGCCAAATAGCTCAAAAGGTATGGTAGATGCAGCCCTTGGTGGCGATGGTTACTACAAAGGTCACGCTTACTTCGGTAAAGAAAAAACAACACAGCAGGCTTAATTGAAGTATTTACTTACGGCGCAGACGGCTTTAAAGAGCTGCCAGTAGGTAATGACAACACCGGCTTTGAAAAAACAGATTTACTATTAAAGTTTGGCCACACGTTTGGTCAAAACGATGCGCATAATCTTGAGCTAAAAATTAAGTACTCTGACGAAACATCAGACGAAACATACATGGGCTTAACTGACGAAGATTATCAACAAAGTCCTTACCGTCGTTATGCAGCATCGCAAAACGATGAAATGAATACGCGCCACAATGCATACCAACTTAACTACGCTTACCGTTTTGGTGATGGCTATGAGTTTTTAGCAACGGCTTACTTAAACGATTTTCATCGTAACTGGTATAAAGCTAACAGCGTAGGTTTAAGTACGCTTGAACAATATAGCGATTTTGAAGCAAACCCAACAAGCGAAGGCATTGAAGGTATTGGTATTAAAGCTAATAACCGCGATTACCAAGCTAAAGGTATTCAGTCTGAATTACATATTCCTGCAGGCGATCACTATGTGACTGTGGGTGTGCGTTACCACGAAGACGAAATGGATCGTTTTCAATGGCAAGATACTTACACACTTAATCAAGACCTAAGTCTAACGCTTACAGAGCGAGGGCTTCCGGGCTCTGACAGCAACCGCGTGGATAGCGCAGAAGCAAGCACCTTGTTTATTCAAGACGAGTGGACAATTGATGCATTAGTAGTAAGTGCAGGTCTGCGTTATGAAGACATTACTATTACGCGTGAAGAGTGGTCTAAATCAGATCCAACGCGCAGCAACGGTTTAACTAAAGATGTGTCGAACGACACTGAAATTTTAGTTCCGTCGTTAGGTGCTACTTACACGCTTAACGAAAACATAACGCTACTTGCGGGTATTCAAAAAGGGTATGCACCAGCAGCACCTGGTAATGCTGACCAAGAAGAAGAAGAAAGTGTAAACATTGAGTTTGGCTCTCGCTTCAATATGGATGGCTTTAGCGGTGAAGTCATTGCATTTTACTCAGACTACGACAACATGCACGGTAACTGTACTGCAGCGGTTGGTTGTAGCGACGACAACATTGGCGACCAATACAACTACGGTGAAGTAGAAGTAGCGGGCTTTGAATTTAGTGCAGCACGTACGTTTGCAACTGATACAGCTATGTTCCCAGTTAAATTAACGTATACCTACACAGACTCTGAGTTTAAAAACAATTTTGATTCAGAAATTTGGGGCACGGTAGAAAAAGGCGATGCAATGCCTTACGTACCAGAAAACCAAGTCGCATTATCGTTAGGTGCTGAGTTTTCTGCGTTTGTAGTTAACAGCCAAATACGTTACGTATCTGATGCGCATGCTAACTTAACTGAGTCGGGCTTAAACGCAATTGATAGCCGCGTAGTATGGGATTTAGCTGCTAAATACTTAATCGATGATAATCAAAAAGTATACCTAAGTGTTGATAACTTGTTTGATAAAACATACGTTGCTAACCGTTCAAACGGTGGCATTCAACCAGGTAAGCCGCGTACTGTACAGATGGGCTACACTTACTCATTCTAAATTGAAAGCTGGTTAAACGGTTCACTAACAGCGTTAATAATTTTTATGTAAAAGCACTACACATCTAAATGATTACCTTGTTATTAAACCGTTTATCAAAGCTTACAAAGTTACAGATAC
>NZ_BADT01000037.1 GCF_000239855.1 Pseudoalteromonas sp. BSi20652
TAGGTGGTTGCCACTGTTCTCGCAATTGTGTTAGTTCAATCGCGTCATGGCTGATGCTATAAGGGTCGTAGCCTTCATATGCAATTCGCCCATCAAATAGGTAACGACTTGTATCATTAGAGGTATAAGGCTCAACGTCAATCAATAGAATGCGCATTAAAAAAGCGGTGATTAGTAACAGTTTATAATTTTTTAAATAACGTGATTTAGGAGATAAAGACCAAGCTACCAACATAAAAAATGCCATTAAACAATATTGAATAATGGTATAAACTCCAATATTGCTAACAGGAAATTCGGTATTGCCTTGCGACGTATTTGCTAAAAAATAACTCGAAAAACTCAGGGCAATTAAACTAGCTAAGCTTATAAAATAAAGCCAAGATTTACTTTTGGTTGTGAAACTTGGCTTAAACAATTGCAGATTCATTTTAAGCGTGTCTAGATAGCTGATAATGACTATAAAAGCTATTAACTGCAGACATGACAAATCCAAGAGCTAATAACGATACAAATGGCAATATAAACCAATATTGGTAAATAACAGCCCACACTAAAACCACGACATAAATAACTGCAACTAAAAATTCAAAAATTGCACCTTTAGGAGGTAAAGGTTTATAGTGCGGCTTGTTTTTAAAGCCCTGTGAATCTTGATTTTCACTTTTGTAAGTATGTTCTGCTTTTTGTAACTCACCTGTTTTAGGTGTGCGGACAAATTCACTTTCTTTGCCCATTAAAGCTTCAAAACCGGCCTTAGAATTATTAATTGCCAACTGTATACCTAACAATACTAAGTTAGGTAATTTTGCTAGTGCACGTATTTTTGAGCGACCTAAAACCACTTGACCAAAATATAGGTATGCAATGTGCCCGCCTGAAGACATCAATAATAAAGCAATATCAATCCACCAAACGTTTATGTAATCATATTGCGCACGTAAATATAAGCTAGGTAATAAGAAAAATAATGTATCTAGCATCATGACTAAATAAGCTAAGTTATTTGATAAATGAAACGTCGATTCAAGTTTTTTAACAAGCGGTATTTTTGCTTTCCATACTGTTTTTAGCATTTTAAGCATGACCTGTACGCCACCTTTAGCCCAACGGTACTGCTGAGTTTTAAACGCATTCATATCAGCAGGCAGCTCACCTGGACATGTTATATGATTTAAATACTGCATTTTCCAACCAGCTAGCTGAGCTCTATAACTTAAATCTAAATCTTCAGTTAATGTGTCAGCGCTCCAATGGCCTGCATCAATAATGGCTGAAGTACGCCAGATACCTGCAGTCCCATTAAAGTTAAAAAGCATATCACTCGCACAGCGCACATGCTGTTCTAACCCAAAATGGGCATCGAGCATTACAGCCTGTGTTTTTGTTAATAAGCTACTACGACGATTTAAATGCTCCCATCGCAACTGCACCATGGCAATATCAGTTTGAGTGAAAAAATGAATACTTTTTAATAATGTATCCGCAGTTGGTATAAAGTCAGCATCAAAGATAGCAATAAACTCACCATCAGCCGTTGTCATTGCCTCTTTTAATGCACCAGCCTTAAAACCATGACGATTAGTTCGCTGTACATGCTCAATATTTATGCCTTGTAGCTTATAATGCAATACACGCTCAGCAATAACCTCACTTGTATCGTCATTAGAATCATCAACGATTTGTATTTGTAAACGATCAGCCGGATACTCTAATAATACAATTGAATCAACAATCCTTTGGGCAACTAACCTTTCATTATAAAGTGGAATTTGAACTGTTATTTTTGGTAATTTCTCAAACATTTTAGGTGATTGAGGTGTAAAATTTCGATATTTAAACCATCGGATTACCATAGACAAACGATGCAAACCAAATAAAGATAAAATGGCTAATAATAAAAAATGAACAATAAGTACCAACGAACCAATTAACGACATAATTTAATAAACCTTAGTAATACCAAATTGAATATTATTACCTTGCAGGATATTGCTGCCGTAAATTTCACGAGTAAAAGTAAGCTCAATACCAAAGCCTGCTAATGAAGAATTTTTATCAAAATTCCAACCTGTAGCTAGTTCAAATTTTCCTGAGTCAAACTCTAAAGGATTTGATAAATTTGCAGCATTTATTGACGTTGACGAATCTGCATTTTCTGCACTTAGTATTCCGTCAAGTTTGGCGCGCATATAAATGTTTTCATTAACGTTAAAACCATACTCAAGCAAGTATCTGTATTCGTCAGAAGGCTCTCCGGTACGAACCCGATAACCAACTTCAGCCCCAATATAACCAAACTTATCCAGCCCTTTGCCTAACAATATTTTGGCTTCGTAGTCTTCTTGGTTATTTCCTAAACCATCATCCTCATCATATAAAAAAGGGGTTTTAACTAAAAAGAAGTAGATAGAACAAAAGGCTCTGCCTGCCATTGGTATCGAATACCAACCTCGGTATCACCAAAACCGCTGGCGCTACTTGTTCCCGTTACAGAATCTTCTTGTTCATAGCTTTGATGTAATAATGAGCCATAGATAGAGAAGTTATTCCCTAAACCATGCTCCAAGTAAAGTGATGTATTTTGCCCTTCAAAACGTTCAAAGGTTGGGTTGTTTCCACGATATTTACTCGACGTATAATCAGCGTAACCTAACTTAATATAACCACTTCCTTCTTCACCAACCCATGCCCCAGCTGACACGTTAACTGACGCTAAGGTGGTCGATAGAGCGATGGCTGAAAAAAATATACCCTTTAATATGTAACTTTTTTCATTGCGATCTTTTTAAATTTCATTTTTATTTTCCACTAATTTATTAAATTTAAATTTTGAAGTAATTAACTAAATTTTTATCGTAATTTTCAATTAGCATGTTTTATTTCGCTTTAAGTTTGAAAACCAGACGTTTATAAAGTAAACAATGCTTATTCATGAGAAAAATCAAAAAAGATAATCTTTTTAATTAATCTAAACCTGTTCATATCAAGTAATGCTGCTGTGCTAAGCTAAAATCTAAAGTTTGTTATTTAATTTAGAAACATTATGGAAGGTAAGTTTCGCAACTGTGTCACGAATTAATCACAAAATTATCACATTTTATCAATAGGGAATGAGCGTTCTGATATAAGCTCTAATTCAGATGAAATAGGGCATTAATTGCGCTTATTAATACAGAGATCAAGTTAAAAGGGTAGGGGTAGAGAATTAGATTGGTAAATAAACACTTGCTAAAAAATAGAGCACTAATAGTGGTTCAAACGTAAACCCCCTTTACACCCACGGCACTTAATACCATAAGCAAAAGAGGGGAATAGAAAATTAGTTAACGCTTTCTAATTTTGCTTTTAAATCGAGTAAGTCGGTTGCTATAGTATTTGGTTGTATTTCCCACGGATCGAAAATAGATTCTTTAGATCGTTGAATCCACGCCGCGCGCATACCATGCGATATGGCACCGGTTACATCAAACGGGTTACTTGATACAAGCCATGTGTTTGCGCCTGTTGAATTTGTTTCGCGTAAAAAGTGGCTATAAACCCCTGGGTTTGGTTTAAAGGTTTTAACGTCGTCTGCACTTACTACCCCTTCAAAAAGCTCACTAATGCCTGCGGTTTCTAATAAGGTATGAACTGCGTCGGCAGCGCCGTTTGAAAATGCAAACAAACGGTAGTCTTTTGCTTTTAATTGCTCAAGGCCTGCTTTTACATCGTCGAACGCTGGAAGTGTTTTGTAAAGCTCTAGCAGCTGTGATTTTTGCTCGTCACTTAGCTCGGTTTTGTGCGCTAAGCAGGCATAATCGAGTGCGTGTTTTGTACATAGCGAAAAGGGAATATAATTTTGCATTAATCCACGTCTAAATGAATACTCTAATTGCTTTTCGCGCCATGTGTTTGAAAATGCTTGGGCGTTATCGCCAATCATGTCGTCGAGTAAGGACAGTACGCCATGAGTGTTTATTAGCGTACCGTATACGTCAAATGCAAGTGTAGTTGCCATGTTTGCTCCGCAATAAAATAAATTAAGTTGGCTTTAGAGTACTTGCTTACAGCTTAACTTAATTTGAACGGACGCTCAAATTAATAAAGCTTAAAAGCATCGAGTGCTAAAATATGCATTTCTATATCTTCAAAAATTAACCATACATTAGCTATAAATAGGTGTGCCAAGCAAATGGCACACCTATTTTGTTATGCAGGTATGGGGGCGTTTTCTGCAATAAGCTGTCTAGATTTCAACTCACTCCAAAATGCGTTTGGTATGGTAACTTTCATTGAGGCTACATTAGCTTTAATTTGCTCTGCCGTGCGTGCGCCAGGAATAATTGAGGATACCGTTGAAGGCGCTTCTGCGAATTGCAGTGCAGCTGTTTTAATATCAATCCCATGTTTAAATGCAATGTCGCTTATTGCATTAAACTTTTGCTGCATAGGCCCAGGAATTTTAGGTGAATAATTAAAGCGATTACGGCCGGCTAAAAAACCACCATTAAGCGGAGCACCGATTACCGCTGAAACCCCTCGTTTATCAAGCATAGGAAAGGTTTTATCAAGTGCCTGCTTATGATCTAAAATTGAATATTGCAACGCTAATAAGCAAATATCAGGGTCTGACATATCAAGCGCTTTATAAATAGCATGAGGTGTATTTACTCCAAAACCCCAACCTTTAATTATTCCTTCATCTCGCATTTTAGTTAACTCAGGAATAGCCCCTTTTGCTGCCTGATCAAGATACTTAAGCCAGTCATCTCCCATATCACTGTTTTGCGGTGATAAATCGTGAATATAAACAATATCCAAAGAGGCCACCCCAATACGATGCAACGTGTCTTCTATTGAACGGCGCGTGCCTGAGGCTGAATAATCATATTTATAATGAAAAGGTGAGTGATCAGCCCAATGCCAACTATTTTCTAGAGGCTCTGCTGAAGGGGTTAGAAGGCGACCTACTTTTGAGGATAAAACATAATCTTCACGCTTTTTGTTTCGAAGTAAATCACCGAAGCGCCTTTCACTTAAACTCAAGCCGTAAAAAGGTGACGTATCAAAATGACGAATACCAGAATCCCATGCTGCATTTAGCACTGTTAAAATTTCTGCATCACTTGATATAGTATTAAAGCCATTCCCAGCTGCAAGACCGCCTAAGCCCATTCTTGATTCAGGCCGGTAATGCTTAGCGTTAGTAACATCGTTTGTGGGTAGAGCAGCGCTTTTATCGATTGATCCTTTAGTTTGCATAACACTGCCGTTAGACATTTTTACCTTTAATTGTTCAGCCAAAGCTGAAGCACTAAAAATAGAGCCTAAACTTAAAGCAGCGCCTGCTTTAATAAAATTTCTGCGAGATACCATGTAACTATTCTCCTTGAGTAGAATTAAATATCTACGCTATAAGCTAGTATAAACACCACCCAAACTCAAGCCAGAGAAAAGCAAAAAATATCAATATTATCAATAAGATGATTAAATTAACAAACGCTGAACACGCACTTTAATTAACATTTAAAAATGATTATTTTATTTACTCGTACAGTACTTAAAAATGCACAAAATAGTGCACTTTAATAGCTTGATAAAAAAGCAAACTTCCAAATTGGTGCACGCCTTAATACTCATTTATACAACATAAAAATGGTTACATTTATTCAAGTGTAAAAATTAGTAAACAAAACCGGAATACATAAAAAGAGTGAATACTAAAGCTTAGTTAATCTCACTAGCAAACCGTTTACGGTAACGCTTGGTTAATTTAAACGAACGTAGTTGGTCGCTAATTAAAGTAAATATTGGTGAAGCGTTTGTTTTACAGGTTTGCCTTGGCCTATACGGCGTATTTGCCTTTTAACGAGTGCCATAGTGGCAAGTCCCAGCAAGAGTTTTATCTTTCCAAGTAACTCTTGGTAATGCGGCTAACTGCAATGGCTCATTTTGCCATTTATTTGGTAAATTGGGCTGGTATGCAAGAGCTGTGGCAACACCAACTAAAGCAACACCACTTTCAATTACATTATTTGCGATAGATAAGCGACTGATACCACCTGTGGTCATTATTGGCATTGAAGTTCGCTGGCTAATTACTTTTGCAAACTCTAAAAAGTATGCTTCGCGGGCAAGTGTGCGCTCATCGCCTGTTTTACCTTGCATGGCAGGGGCTTCGTAGCTACCACCCGATAACTCCACAAAATCAACATTGAGTTCATTCAATAAATCCACTACCACTTGTGCATCACTTGGTTCAAACCCACCACGTTGAAAATCTGCAGAATTTAACTTTACCGACACAGAAAAAGAAGATGAACAAAGTGCTTTTATACTGCGGGTTATTTCAAGTAATAAACGCGCTCTATTTTGTAGATTGCCACCCCATTTATCATCACGCTTATTAGTAAGCGGCGATAAAAATTGAGCAAGTAAATAACCGTGCGCTGCATGGATTTGTACACCATTAAAACCGGCTTTTTCAGCTTGTAGTGCTGTTTGTGTAAAGCGGGTAATAACGTCGTCAATGTCGGTGTGTGTCATTGCTTTTGGTATACTAAACAAGTGCGAGTGCTTACCCATATTAAGTGCAACACTTGACGCTGATAAGACCTTTCCACCCATTTTTTTAAATACTTGTCTACCAGGGTGATTAATTTGCATCACCACTTTGCAATTATTTTGCTTTGATAAACGAGCAAGCTCTGCAAAGGCAGTAATATCTGTGCTTTGCTCAAGCACAAGTCCGCCTGGGCCTGTCATCGCTAAATGATCAACCATCACATTGCCGGTAATAATTAGCCCTGTACCGCCTTTAGCCCATGCGCTATAAACATTTTTAAGTGCTTGAGAGGGCGTTTGGTCCTCTTGTGCTAGGTTTTCTTCCATAGCGGCTTTGACAATACGATTTTTTAATACTAGACCACTTGGCAAGGTAAAGGAGGTAAACACAGGGTTGCGCATAATTATTTGCTAATTAAATTGACATTAAAACAACTATAACCTTAAAGTTAGCTTGAAGGTCAACCTACTAAGTTTATGTAAAGTGGAGTTATTATTAGTTATGAAAATAGGCGAACTTGCAAAACTTACCAACATACCCGCCAGCACTATTCGCTTTTACGAAAGTAAAGGGTTACTAACACCAACCACTCGCAGCGCAAATGGTTATAGGCTTTACACACAACAAAACTTAGAAAAACTACAATTAATTAAGTTTTCTCAAAGCTTGGGGTTTTCACTCAACGAAATACCTTCATTGCGTAA
This sequence comes from Pseudoalteromonas sp. BSi20652, assembly GCF_000239855.1. Taxonomy (GTDB): domain Bacteria; phylum Pseudomonadota; class Gammaproteobacteria; order Enterobacterales; family Alteromonadaceae; genus Pseudoalteromonas. The sequence goes on from NZ_BADT01000037.1 coordinate 7,252, forward strand.
CGAAAACGGCGAGCTAAACCACACAATAATAATTGAGCGTTTAGAAGAAAAACAAAAAGAAGCTGACATTTTGATTGAGCAAATGCAGAAAAAGTCACAACGTATTGGCAGCTTAGTTGCATTATTAAACTCTCATTGGAATGAAGGCGAATGCCTACCAGAGAGTACATTGAATAAACTACTAGAAGCCGCTAATTACGAGTAAGTTATTACTTCACCTGAACTTTAGATAAAAATATTTTAAACAGAGCTCAGGTTACTTAATACAGCTTATGTTTAATAAGCTGTATTTTATATATTATTTAACCGGTATCAGGACTATTTGAGCTTTTTTATACCAATTAATATACAAATAGCACCGCCAATAAAACCAGCCCATGCTTCTATAGGTGTATCACCACTAAATGCTCGGCTAAGCTGCGAAGCAGCCGCATCATAAACGTCATAGCCCCACATAATTAAAGCTATACCGACAACGATTAAAACAATACCTATAATCTTATTATTCATACTACCTCTGATCTTTAACGTATATTATTAAAAAATTTGCTTAAACATACTTTAAAAGTAAAAGCGTTGAGCAAACAAAGTACAACTAATATTGTGAAGTACGGCAAAAATAGATGTTTTAGTCCAACTCAAGTTGCGCGCGTTCTACACTTTCATTAGGCAACTCTTTTTGCACAGATACACCTAACTCTTTAAATTCTGACGCTTGTTTTATTAAATTTCCTTTACCACGATATAACTGCGAAAAGGCTTTGTCGTAACTTTCTTTCGCTTTATCAAGTTGCTTACCAACACCTTCCATGCTCACTAAAAAGCCATTGAGTTTGTTATAGAAACGCTCAGCACGATTTGCCAACTCTTTGGAATATTTAGTTTGCTCTTCAAATCGCCAAAGTTGTTTAACAATATTTAAACTCGTCAGTAGGGTAGTCGGTGTGGCTACTAATATGTTTTTTTCAATTGCTTGTTGATAAATATCGCTTTGATATTTAAGCGCTTCTACAAAAGCTGACTCAATTGGTACAAACATAACCACCACCTCGGGTGAATTAATACCAGGAAGACGATCGTAGGATTTACTGGCAAGTTCATTAATACGTGCTGTAACAGCGTTTACATGCTCTTTAATTGCTTGGTTAGCATCTAACTCGTTATCGGCATTTACATAGCGGGTATAAGCGTTTAGCGATGTTTTAGCGTCAATAACTAAATGGCGACCTTGTGGTAAGTAAACAACTACATCGGGGCGCAGGCGGCCGTCTTCAGTATTAAATGACACTTCGCGTTTGTAATCTACGCCAGCACGTAAGCCAGCGCTATCTAAGACGTTTTCAAGCATTAGCTCTCCCCAATTACCTTGGGTTTTCTTTTGCCCTTGTAGCGCATTACTGAGTTTGTCGGCTTGATCTGTAATAGCTTGGCTTTTAGCCTGCAAATGCAGTAATTCGGTTTTAAGTGCTGCACGTTGTTTTATATCTTCAACGTGTATTGATTCCATTTTTTCTCTAAAACCTTTTAGCTCACCTTGAACCGGTTTTAATAATTGTTCAATACTCTCTTGATTTAGCGTTTTAAAGCTTTGTGATTTTTCTTCTAATATTTTGTTCGCTAAGTTTTCAAACTCTTTTTTGAGAATATTTTTACTTTGCTCTATTTGCGCGAGTTGTTCGGTAAAGTTTTGTTGTTTTTGCTCAAGCGTGATGCGCATATTATTTAACTTAACATCGCGTTGGTTATATTGTTCTCTGAGGGCTGTAAGCTCACTTTCGGCTTTACGCCAAAAGTGGTTGTATTGAACGCTTTGTTTTTCTTGTTCGCTAACACGAGTTTTAAAGTGTTGTGCTTCATCGCGCTGTTCTTGATGACTATGTTCTAACAGTTCATGATCTTCAAACAATGTATTGTATTGCATCTCTTTATTGTCAAACTGATTTTGCAATAGAGAAAGCTGTTGCTGTTGTTCGCTTATTTGTTGATTTAATTTTTTACGAAGTTGCGCTGATACAAGGGCATAAAATACGACACCTAAAGCAGCACCGGTACCTACACTTAACCAATCAATATTAGTGAGTATTTGAGTGAGCATAAAAATAAACTTATAAAATTTAGAGACATGACATCATAACGAATAACAACCAATAGAAGTAGAGGGTGAGTTGGAATTACAGACATAAAAAAACCAACTTAAAAATAAGCTGGCTAAATATTACTAAATTAAGTAATCAAAGGGAAAATCAATATTTACCTGAACTAACTGCAGCTAAAAGACCTATTTGTAAAATAAGTTATTACGCGAAGCTGTATATCAACAGGTATTAGAGTAGACCGAAAAAAGAGATTATTAATTCAAAAATAATTTAATAATTTTTAAAA
>NZ_BADT01000036.1 GCF_000239855.1 Pseudoalteromonas sp. BSi20652
TAGCGCGCTGCCAATTTTCCACTTCGTTTTTAATGGCGTGGTCAAATAACGTTTTAAACAACGCTGTTATATTTTCAGATACAGCAATTGCATGCTGTGTTTCGTCATCTGCTTTTATAAAGTTGGCTTTGCACTCAACCACAGCATTATTTTCGCAATCTAAAATAAGCTGAGCTTCAAGCCACGGAGCATCAATTTTTTGATAAAGATACTGACCTAGGTGTTGCGGGATGTTTTTAATGTCGGGTTGCATGTGCTGTCCTTAGCGTTATAAATGAATTTAAATTGAATAATCAAGCGTAAAAATTGAATAGTCAAGCATAAAGTTTGTCAATGTGATTTAGCCGAGAGACATCGCATCAAGGAATTCTTGGAAATTATTAAAAGCTTTGTAAAAAACAGGTGATAACTCTTCAGACTCATTATGATCCCATATTACTACTTTAGGGTTTATTGCATCTTCTTTGAAATCTAGGCATAAAAAATCACCACCAAATAGGTAAGCAAAAGGTAAGGCCTCAGCTCCAATCAAGTCTTCGTTATTTGTAAGCCTCTCCTCAATTTGAGCCATTACGACTTTAATTTCGTATTGCATAAGGCAACCATCGAGATTTTCATCTTCCGAAACTATTAGAAATCTTTCCAATACCCGCTCCTCAGAGTTAACTTTTATAATAACTTCATCTAAGGATGCACCATTGAATTTTAAAATAAACTCCCTGTAGCTAATTGGTAACTTAATATTAAAAAACATTTCTAATGAATCTAGCTCATCATGTGTTACAGAAACTTTTTTCTCTAAACTTAAATCTTTCATTATGCTATCGCTTTCCGTATGCCCAATGACCGACAGAGCGGCCACCTTGATGATTAATTATATTATGTGCGCCAAATGGAACTAACTCCATTCTCCCACTAATTTCCGAGTGATGCCAGGTGAAGCCATCAGGTCTGCCTCCTGGGATTCTTGAGTCTAGCCATTTAAATTGTTGGTAGTCAGAAGCTAGCCACAACTTTTCTGGTAAGGACTCTACTTTCTTTAATAAACCAGCACTTTCAAAGTCAGGATATTTTGTACCTGCTTTTAATTTCACTTCAGGGACTAATCCGCGTTTAACTGCATTTGCTTTTATTTCACGCTTTTGCTTTATTGTTAATTTATCACCGTCAGGAAAATTCTTCCACGACCAAGGTTTATTAGAGTTTATTAAATTTGCATATGCTTCAGTTTGGTAGTTTAAGTCATACTTAACAGGCCTATTACCTTTAGCCCCTTTT
>NZ_BADT01000035.1 GCF_000239855.1 Pseudoalteromonas sp. BSi20652
GAGTGGATTCGAACCACCGACCCCTACCATGTCAAGGTAGTGCTCTAACCAACTGAGCTACAGTCGTATTACTTTATTTAAGTAGGTGTTAATTGCTTAACAACGGCCGCTAATATATAGCGTGGCGGTTAGTGAATCAAGCAAGTTTGTTGTTTTTGAGTTTATTTGCCGTTTTTTTATTCATATTGGGCTTATTTCACACGTTTTATAAAAACTTTGCCACCAAATTACATGATTTTTAGCTGAGCTTTTGAGTAAGTTCAGTAAGTTACTTGTCGAGCCCATTTTTACTAAGTTGTTAATTTGAGGGCTTGAGATATTTTCGTTAAACCAAAGCTCATTATAAAGCGGTTGTAGTGTCTCTAGATAACCAGTTAATTGCGCTTGGTAGGGCTGAATTTCTTTTAGGTAAAACTTTTGAAATACGTTGCTTATGATTTTTGCTTTTTGATTATTTTTATCCTTTGGGCACAGCGTATTAAAGTTTAGTGTTTTTACAAACTGTGTGGCGTTGTTATTTAATACTACCTGCTTGCGGACTGATTGAATGAGTGCTTGGTTAAATTGAAATTTGTTAAGCTGCTCGAGTGCGCTAAAAATAAAATCGCTATTAATTTTACTAAAGTCTTTAGTTTTAATTTGCTGCTTAATGAGTACAAGTTGTTTCAGCGCTAGTACGGTATCGCTAAAACCGGCGGGTTCGCTATTTAGCTCATTTGATGTTAACAGCCATGTTTTATTAAGCTCTGGCTCTTTAAATAACATAGCGTTAAAAAAGTGCATTAGGTGTGTTTCTTTGTAGTTTTTGGCAGCGAGTATTTTTGTGTAACTAGGGCTATTTTTATCAAGCGTGTTTAAGCAAATCTGCGCACTTTTAATAAAGTCTATTTGATATTTTAATTGCCCAGCAGCGCTGGCGGTTTTCCTAGTTGGTTATTGTGCTCACTTATAAGCACGTTAAGCTTACATTGGCTAATGCCTGCAAGCTCAACAATACTCAGTGTTAAGTCACTTTTTGCTATTGGGGTAGGGCGCACTAAGGGGAGATGCCTGAGTGGCGCAGGCTGTGTTGGGCTTGCATTAACTGTGCTACTTAAGCGTTCCATATAAGTAACGTTTATATTACTTTGTGGTTTGTTGCAGCCAGTAAGCATTAAAAAACACATTACTAGCAAAGCCGCTGTTAATGTTTTAAGGCTGAGTTTATTTGTTTTGATTGAGTGCATCATTGTTAAACAATTCATATTTTAGGCGCTTTCTTACTGTTAGCATTAATAAAATAGCAGCGACACTAAGGCCTACTATTATTCCAACCCAAAAGCCATGCGGCCCCATAGCTGGCACAATTATGTCTGTTCTTGCCAATACGTAACCTAAACAAAAGCCGATTAACCAATACGATATAAACGTAATATACGATATAGGCGTGGTGTATTTTAACCCACGAAGTATGCCATTTGCAGCAACTTGCAGTGCATCAGGTAGTTGGTAGATACACGCTAAAATCATAATTGATGAAGCCAGGGCCATTACAGCGGAGCTGTCGGTATATAATTGGCTAATTAAATCACGACCGGTAAACGTAATAAGCGCTAAAAATAACGCCACAGTAATGGCTAAAATATAGCTGGTTGAAACCGCGACTTTTAATTGAGTCATGTTATTTTGGCCGTATAAGTTACCTATACGAATGCTAATTGCGATTGATAGGCTCAGCGGCATCATAAACAGCAATGTAGTTACACTGGCTGCTATTTGATGCCCTGATATAGCTACTGCACCTAAATGCGCTATAAATAGGGGTATACACGCAAATAAAGTGACTTCAAAAAAGGTGGCAAGTGAAATTGGTATACCTAACTTAGTAATAATACCAATAGTCGTAAAATTAGGTTTTTCGAACGATGAAAGCAGGCCTTTAGCATCAACTTTTTACTCATTTGGCAGTAAGTGACCTGCGCTATTGCCATAACAGTCAAAACAATGGCTGTTGCAATACCACAGCCCGCGCCGCCATAAGCAGGTAAACCAAATAAGCCATTTATGAAAATATAATTTACTGGAATATTAACGGCTAAACCTAATAGGCTTATGTAAAAGGCGGGTTTGGTCATCCCCATGCCTTCGGTAACGTTTCTGTATACCGTAAAAATTAAAAATCCAAACACACCCCATTTTACAAAGTGAATGTAGTCAATGGCAAGGCTTGCAATAGCAGGCGTTGTATCGAGCTTAAAAATAATGGCATCTGCTAAATGGGCAATTCCAAAGCCTGTAAAGCTCAAAATAGCGGTTAAATAAAGCGCTTGTTGAAAATAATGGCTAATACCTTTGCGGTCATCACTGCCCGAAAACTGCGCAATAATACCAGTAAGCGCTAATAAAATACCTTGAAGGCCAAGTAATAAAGGGTTCCATATTCCTGTTGCAATAGAAAGTGCCGCTAAGTCAGTAGGGCTAACTTGGCCAGCCATAATTGTGTCGACGACCGACATTAAAATAAGGGTAACTTGCGCTAAAAAAACAGGTAAAGCGAGGGAAAGTAAACGCTTGGCTTCCCAATTGCAAAAGGTCATAAAAACAGCTAGTTGATAAAGTAGGGCGTAATTGTAGTCTATTGGGGTTTAAATAAAAATCACAGGAGTGAATGATTTTATGAGTTGATACGTTAAACTAGCACTTTGTAATAATTTAAAGTGATTTTATGTTTACAGGAATAGTGCAAACGCAAGCTACGGTGGTCTCTAAAACTCAAACAGACGGTGTTTTACGCTTAGTTGTATCGGTGAGCGATGAGTACGTTAAGCATTTGGATTTAGGCGCAAGTATTGCTATTAATGGCTGTTGTTTAACAGTGGTGCAAGTTGAGCTAAGTAATCATGATGTGGTGGCGCAAGTGCATTTTGATGTGATTGACGAAACCCTAAAGTTAACTAATTTAGGCTTGCTTGAGCTAGGTAGTTTAGTGAATTACGAACGCTCTGTTACGTTTGGTACTGAGCTAGGTGGGCATATAGTGTCTGGGCATATCCATTGTACGTCACAAATTTCTCAAATAGTGAAGCTTGAGAATAACTGCAAAATACAACTAACCCTGCCAAAAGAGTGGCAAAAGTATGTGTTATATAAAGGCTTTGTTGCGATAAATGGCGCAAGCTTAACCGTGGGCGAAGTTGATGAACAAGGTTTTTGGTTACACCTAATTCCGGAAACGCTCGCCATTACAAACATTGGTGCAGCGCAAGTGGGTGACAAGTTTAATATTGAAGTTGATCAGCAAACTTACACTATTGTAAATACGGTAGAGAACTACTTACGCCATCAGGCTTAAAATATTTGTTCGTCGTCACTGTCTACGTGTAGCTCTAATTTATTGTTTGCATGATCTATATGCATATTTAAATGAATGGGGTTGCAGCAGGCAGTGCAATCTTCTATGTAGTCTTGATCGCCCATGCTTGCGTCTAAGTCTAAATGTATGTGGTGGCCACAGTGTGGGCATGTTATACGTTGTGATAAAAAGTCTTTCATAATCACTCCAATTACAGATAGCTTAAGCAGAGTTTGAAATTTATTTTATTCTAACCACAGCTTAATCACGTAAAACTGAACTCCTTAAAACCCTTTAAATATAGTCTGTTTGGCGTGTTATGACAGTTTATTTGCACTTATTGCATAAGCTTTTCTATATGTTGTTTAGCATCAGTAAGATAGTGACCGGCAAAAATATTGGCATGATTTAAAATGGGGTATAACTGATATATTAACTTACGTTTTTCGTAATTTTGAGAAAGCGGGTAGTGCGCGTTATAGGCGCTATAAAAGTCTTTTGGCAGTGGCGCAAATAGTTCGCTCATTGCAATATCTACTTCCCGATCACCATAATAACAAGCAGGATTAAATACTGTGGGTTTTGCTTTTAAAAATCCTATATTTCCACGCCAAAAATCGCCATGCAGTAATGAGGGCTCAACTTGATGACTATGTAGTTGCTCTTTTACGGCATTAATTAAGCGTTCGGGTTCAATAAAGTTAATGCCTTTTTTAGCGAGTAACTGTAATTGCCACCCTATACGCTCTTCGGCGTAAAATACATCCCACTTTTTATGCCATCTATTTGGCTGTACTGTGGTTGCCAAGTAATTATCAATATCAAAACCAAACATGGCTTGGTCATGTTTTTGATGCATTTTAGCGAGGCTGCTTCCCATAGTTTCCCACGTGTTGTGGGGTTGTTTATCAAGAACAAGCCACTGTAAAACAATAAACGAAAACTCTATATTTGCACCGGTTGTAATACATTCAGGGACTTTAAAATTACTATTTTGCGCTAAAAGCTTTAAGCCAATAAATTCACTTTCTAAACGCTCGAGTTCGCTTTTTAATGCTATTTTAACGAAGAAGTTATGCGTACCATTGGTAATATGAAATAGTTTGTCGGTATTTGTACTTTGTAATTGGCGTTTATAGGTGTGTTTAAAGTCAAAACTAATAGCTTGGCTGATGTGCTCATTTGCTGTTTTCCACATAACAATTGCTCGCCTTTTAAACAGATACTTAAACTATGGCAAAAAGGTATTAATTTAACAATCTAAACGTTGTAAAATTAATGACTATATTGCATAAAAATTACACTTACTGTAATGGAGTAAAAATGAAACAAAAGTTTAATAACCAATTTGCTAGCGGGTTTATGTGTTGTTGTAGGTTTTATGTTTAACCAAGCAATTGTGTTATCAGTTGGTTTATTTGCACTTTCTGGCGCGGTAACTAATTTATTAGCTATTCATATGTTGTTCGAAAAAGTCCCGTTTTTATATGGCTCAGGCGTTATAGCGCTTAAGTTTGAAAGCTTTAAAGTAGCTATACGAAACCTAATATTAACGGAGTTTTTTTCAGAGCAAAAAATTAATAATTTGCTAAACAAAGCGCAGCCCAATATCGACTTTGAGCCAATAATTAGTAATGTTGATTTAAACCCCGCATTCGACAATTTGTTAGAGGTAATAGAGCAGTCACAGTTTGGTAGCATGTTAGGTATGTTTGGCGGCACAGCAGCAATAGAGCCAATGCGTGAAAAGTTTATTGAAAAAATGCAATTGTCGCTTAGTGAGATTTCCCAAACTGACGACTTTAAAGCATTAGTAAGCCAAACACTCTCACAAGGTAATAGCGCACAGAGCCTACATAAAACGGTGCTTAAACTAGTTGATGAGCGCTTAGATGAGCTTACCCCAAAAATGGTTAAAGAGATTATTCAAACCATGATCCGCGAGCACTTAGGCTGGCTTGTTGTGTGGGGTGGTGTGTTTGGTGGTTTATTTGGTTTAATTGCAGCCGTTATTTAAATCTAGCTACTGATACCAATTAAAAGCACAATCATTCTATTGCATTAAATAGCGCACTTACTGCGTTAAAAGTTATTTGTGTACGACGCCATCGATGCATTAGGTAGAGCAATGCATGGAGCAATTAGATAATAACTACACGTCATAATTTCGCCCTATTATTGCGCTACTTCTTAGCGTAATAATAGATGATTAATTTAATACAATTGGTATAACTTATTTTTTCAGGCTGCTATTATCGCCCCCATAATTTAGTCGTGTTTTTTAGGAGCAACGGTGAGCAAAACGTTAGCCAGTTATTATCAGCAAGCATACGCGTGCGATCAGCAGCATTTTAATCAGTGTTTTTATTGTGGCTGTGAAGCGACAGAGCGCGATCATTGCCCGCCACTGCATATGCTACAAAGCATTGTTGATTTAGGTGAAGAGGCTGACTTTATATCTATTCCTGCGTGTTATGAGTGCCATGCACTTTTACATAACGAAAGACTGATGACGATTGATGAGCGCTTTACCAAGCTTAAAAAAAAGCTCTCAAATAAATATGCTAAACCACTACGCGTTTATAATATGTGGGAAGAAAGCGAACTTGGCGATATGAGCGATGAGTTTGCCCATAGTATTGCAGCGGGTATGAAATTAGGAAAAGAAGCCGCTGAGCGTTTAGCCTTTACGGGTTTTAGCTATGCCACAGAAGATGCCAAAGTAGCAGTACGTGAAAAAACAAAAGAGTTTGATGTAGAAGGCATGATATTTACCGACTTTAAAGAGGCGTTAAATTACTGCATTAACGATTTAAATGTTCAAAAAAGTGACTTTTATAAAATTTTAGTTGAAGACTACCAAGGTGATTTTAATAAAGCATTGAGCCAATATCGTCATCGTCATGACAAAGTAACGGCAGCTAAAGACGGTAATACACTTATTAAAGATTTTTCTAAGCTACATAAGCAAAACTCTGATTTTGTAACGCGTACGGTTAAGCACTTTATTAGTAAAGATTCTTCGCTTACTACCGAAGGTGCGCTTGAAAAGTTGTATAACAATTATATAAAGAAATAATTACAGAAATTCATCTTAATTAACTGCGTTTTCACCTGTTTTTTGGCTT
>NZ_BADT01000034.1 GCF_000239855.1 Pseudoalteromonas sp. BSi20652
TGTGCGTTCGTTTTTTATGGTTTTTTAAAACCTATAAAAAGTTATGAATAAGCGATAACGTGCTTATTCATCTTCTTTTTTAGCTTTAGCTTTAGGTTTTGCTTTAGCTGGTGCCTTTTTTGCAGCAGCTTTCTTTTTAGGTGCTGCCTTTTTCTTCGCTTCTTCTGTCCATTTACCGGCTTCATAATGAGCAGTCCAGCCAGTAGCTTTACCGTCAACTTCAGTCATAACATACTGAGCTTTATTTTTACGGCTATAGCGAACAACAGCAAGATTTCCATCAGGATCTTTAGCTGGTGCATCTGCTAAATAATAAAACTTAGGCGAGATACGGTCTCTAAAGCGTTTTAATTCTTCAACCTTAGGTGCACGTGTTTCACGTGACTTAGGAAAAGTATTTGCAGCTAAGAATATACCCGCAGCGCCATCACGTAAAACAAAATACGCATCTGACTTCTCACACTCTAATTCGGTAATATGAACAGGATCTTCTTTTGGCGGAGCAGCTTCGCCACTTTTAAGTAGTTTACGTGTGTTCTTACACTCGTCATTGTTACAGCCAAAGTACTTACCAAAACGACCCGATTTAAGCTCCATGTCAGAACCACATTTATCACATTCGATAATTGGTCCGTCATAGCCTTTAATTTTAAAGGTACCTTCTTCAACAATATGCCCTTTACATGCAGGATTATTACCACACACATGTAATTTACGCGCTTCGTCAATTAGGTATGAGTCCATTGCAGTTTCACAAATGGGACAACGCTTCATCTGCATTAACTTTTCAGTTTCTACATCTTCTACATCAGCTGCAACTGCTTCATCACCCGACACCAAGTTCATTGTTGTAGTACAACGCTCTTTTGGCGGAAGGCTATAACCAGTACACCCTAGGAAAACACCAGTTGATGCCGTTCGTATACCCATTTTTCGGCTACACGTAGGACATTCAATATCGGTTTCAACCATCTCGTTAAGACGCATGCCACCGTTCTCTGGCTCGTCTTTAGCAACAGTTAATTGCGTTGAAAAATCAGCATAAAACTTATCTAGAACTTGAGTCCATACACGCTCGCCTTCAGCGATATCATCTAAACGGCCTTCCATTTTAGCTGTAAAATCAAAGTTCATTAAATCAGTGAAATTTTCAACCAAGCGATCGGTAACTATTTCACCCATTTTTTCAGCAAAGAAACGGCGGTTTTCTACACGTACATAACCACGATCTTGAATCGTTGATATAATTGACGCATAAGTAGATGGACGACCAATACCGCGTTTTTCAAGCTCTTTTACTAAACTTGCTTCACTAAAGCGCGCTGGCGGTTTAGTAAAATGTTGCTTAGGATCAAGTTCGATTAAAGTAAGGACTTCACCTTCTTTAACAGCCGGTAGTGATTGATCTTCTTCGTTTTTCTTACGTATTGCAGGTTGTACCTTTGTCCAACCATCAAAGCGCAGCACACGGCCTTTCGCTTTAAGCTGGAAGTCGTTAGCTGCAACAGTTAGTGTTGTTAAATCGTATTCAGCAGGTACCATTTGGCACGCTACAAACTGACGCCAAATTAGCTCATATAGCTTTTTAGCATCGGCGTCTACACCTTCAACATGACCAGATAACACGGTAACACTTGAAGGGCGTATTGCCTCATGCGCTTCTTGTGCATTGCCTTTAGAGCTGTAGCTAATTGGATCTTTAGGTAGATATTTAGCACCAAATTCGTTTGTTACATACTCACGACACATTTCAACCGCATCTTTTGAAAGATTAGTTGAATCGGTACGCATATACGTAATATAGCCGCCTTCATACAAACGCTGAGCAAGCATCATGGTCTTTTTAACGCCATAACCTAAACGTGTACTTGCCGCTTGCTGCATGGTTGAAGTAATTAATGGAGCACTTGGGCGACTTTTACTTGGTTTTTCTTCAACGCTAATTACTTTGTATTCTGCATTCTCAAGGCTTTTAACCGCTGCGCTAGCTTGAGCTTCATTTACAGGCTTAAAAGGCTTTCCTGCTTGTTTGGCTACTTCTAGACGTAACTCAGACTCAGTATTTTTAACGTCAGCGTGGATATCCCAAAATTCTTCAGGGATAAACGCCTTAATTTCACGCTCACGCTCTACTAGTAAACGTACCGCAACAGACTGAACTCGTCCTGCAGAAAGTCCACGGGCCACTTTAGCCCACAATAAAGGTGACACCATAAAGCCAACAACACGGTCTAAAAAACGACGTGTTTGCTGAGCATAAACCATATCAGTATTAAGCTCGCCAGGTGTTTCAAACGCTTGTTGAATTGCATTTTTAGTAATTTCGTTAAAAACTACGCGCTTATATTTAGCAGGATCACCACCAATGATCTCTTGAAGGTGCCAAGCAATTGCTTCCCCTTCTCTATCCAAATCCGTTGCGAGATATATTTGGTCTGCATTTTCAGCCAGCTTTTGTAATTCTTGAACAACTTTTTCTTTACCAGGCAGTATTTCGTAATGTGGATCCCAACCTTGGTTTGGGTCAATACCCATACGCGCGACTAAGTTTGTATAATCTCGTTGCTTTTTATACGCTGCTTTCTCCTCAGGTTCCATTTTACGAACTTCTGCTGGCGTTTTAGTTGCCGGCACTTTAGCTTTGCTCGAACCTGAAGTAGGTAAATCTCGTACATGCCCAATACTGGACTTTACGATGAAGTCATTACCTAAATATTTATTAATTGTTTTAGCCTTAGCAGGAGACTCTACAATTACTAGCGATTTGCCCATAGTTGCCTATTTCTAACCAAATATTAAAAATGTGTTTTGCCGACATAAGCGGCGCGAATATTTATAGGTATATCTACAAACACTAGTTGTTACAAGCTTTTAATACAAACTTTTCAGCATTTACTGAATAAACGAACAATTTTTGTTGTTAAATTAAACAAACAGGTGTTTTTAGATTAATTGATGTGGAATATATAGAACAGAAACAAAAATGCCAACCTAAAGGTTGGCATTTTTTATGATAACTTAAACGTCATCGAAAATTGTGATGCCTGTCGACACCGTTTTAATCGCCCCTAATTGATTCTCAAATTCGAATGTAATTGATAAAACACCAATAGTTTTATCATTACCATCTATCTCTCGTGATATTAATACATCCGAATAAATCGGTTTATCTGTATTGGTATTTGGTATTGTTTCACTATGATGAATGATTGAAAGATCGCCATTATTCGTTGTTAAAGATACCACTGTGTTTGCTGGTAATGGATTACCAAATTCATCGGTGTAATGAATACGCACAGCCATTGATGTTAAACCAATGTCTACAGTAAGTGTTTCAGGGTCTGTTTCGTCAGGGTCATTAGGATCAAAATCAGGGTTACTTATTTCAACATTATTAGCTGATAAGTCGATAGCGGCAACATCACAACGTTCAGATACATCGGACTCTTCTAACTCTACAAATGTTCTGTTGCCAGACACTGAGCTTGAACAATCGGCAGGCACAAATACTTCAAATGGCGCTGGTAATGCATCCGTTTTAACAACAGAGAAGCGTACGTATGGAACGTCCCCCGACATAACAAGCTCTATTTGTTTGCGTACCTCGATTAAATCACGAGAACACTTACCTGCTTCCTGTGCATCTTTACCACATAATAAACCATTATATTTACCATCAGCAAAGTCGTAAATACCATTATTATCTAAGTCTCGCCACGTTTCATTATGACCACCTCGAGAATTTAACTCTGAACACGCATCCTCATCAGCTTTATAATCATCCCCACGTGCATCACTGCAGTCGGCTTTATCAAAGCTTGCATTTTCATTGTGGTCAATAAAGGCCTCTGGTAAATCGTAACTTGCGTAATACTCGCCAATATCAAACAAGCCATTAGTACGCTTTACAGCATCGGTTGATTGCTCATCTACAAAATTCTCTTGGCCTTTAGTAACTGCAATTACACTTACACGACCACCCATTACTACACCGTTTTCGTCATTTTTAGCACGTGTAATGCCATTAATACACGGTGCAGCTGCGCCAAAGTAAGGATCACAGTTAATTTCGCCAGTTTTTGGATTAATACCTTCAGACGTTGCTGAGTTACCGTCGATTTCACCAATACGGTTTCCCCATTTAGCATCTTCAAATGGTCTATCACCTTGCGAACGCCAAATTAATTGGCATGTTGCATCATTCGTTTTACATGTCGATTCATTGCTGGATGTGTTACCTACTACTCCGGCTTCAGCTAATACAGTTGCTTCAACACCATCACCATTAAAATTATTAAATTGATCACCAAAAAATACAGTAAGATTTGTAATAATACCATTGTAATAAAGTGCGTTTGGATTAAATACATCAGGGCTTAAATCAAAGCTATTTTGATCGGCAACACCCGAAGAAAGTGTTAGTTGTCCCGATACTGATATTATTTGTTCATTTAACGGAACAAGTGTTAGCTCACCTACAGGGCAACTCTCATAATTAGGGTTATCTTGGCATTCATCATAGTCTTCAGCCCAACAGGTTATTTCATCATCATCACCAAGTGCATCTACATACTCCTTTGGAATGTAACACGCTCTTACTACCAATGAGCCTGGTACAATGCCCGATTCAATCGTAGTGCTTACATAGCCCGCATCAGTAATTCCCTCAACTTCATCATCGCCAGTATTTGAAGTTGTACTTGTTAAGTTAGCTTGACCAATTGAATCCGTTAATCGAAAGTCAACGCGCTCTCCATTAATTGGGTTTCCATCCGCATCAACTAATCTAAACCGCACTTTTGATTGTGTCGGTAAACCACCTTCACCTGGAGGTAATGCTATAAATGTTTCACTCACATCTATAAACTGTATTGATTGTACCGCTGAACTTTCAACTGGTATGGTTGTAGCGGCAGTAAAGTTTTGACCGCCTGTTTCAACAGTTATAGTAATATTATCTTCAATTGAACACCCATCCGCACGATAAGTTGCGGTTGCAATACCATTTGATGATTTTACGTTTTTATCTATTATAGATGTACCAGCCGCAGAACATGTCGAACTAAATTCAACATCAGTTGCGCTTAAATATAAATTACCATCTTCATCTAAAAGTGTTACTTCAATAACGGTACTACCGCCTGCTTTTAAAGGAACAACATTTCCTGAAGTATCTTTATTCAGCCCGTTATCAACCTCTAGGGTTAAATCAGCAATACCTACAGCAAAATTAGTTGAATTACTTTCACCTACTGATGTTACAGTCACAGTACCTGCGCCACCAGTATTACCTGGTTGTAATTTTAATAAAGCAATACCAAAGTTATCCGTAAGAGCTGTTCCTGATGAAGGTAATATTGAACCTAAATCAGTTGAGATATTAACTAATTCGTTTTTACTACCTTCACCACTTTGCTCATCAATAACTTCAACAAATAATTCACCTAGTTCTGATGAAGATATTGTATTAGCTACCGTACAACCCGTTGATGTTTGTGTAGGATCAAGTTTTACATTAGAACGATTATCGTCCCAGCCTGCGTTACAGCCGGTTAAAAGCTTTACTGATACAGAAAATTGTGCAAATTCAACTGGTGCAGAGTCACCAGATGAGTAAAATACTGCTGTATTACTCACTTCTGTTGAGTTCGTAGGATTATAAGTTGCAACAACTTGACCTGCGCCTTTAAAATTACCACTAGAGAGAGTTACTTTTGCCTCACCCGCTGAGTTTGTAATTGCAGTTCCTAAGTCTGGCGTTATTTTACCTGTAAAGTTTGTAGAAAAAGTAACAAGCTGATCGCTAAGTGCAACACCATCATTTTTTAAAGTCGCTGTAACCGTGCCCAAGTTGTCAGTTGTAACCGGGTTTGTATCCGAATACTTAGCACCATTTTCATCGACTATATTTACCGTTAGAGTTGTTGACCCACTTACACCAGTATCATCTCCCTGCCCACCACTTGATTGAAAAGCAAAAGTACTTGTATAGGATTCACCATCGACTGTATAAGCGGCAGTAACTTCACCAGCACCGGCTTCAGCGCCAGCTGTAAGCTCAACCGTTGCAATGCCATCATTTTGAGTTAATGCACTTGATGGTGACAGTTCACCAATTTCATCTTCTAATGTAAATGTAATACGTTTACCCGCAACAATTTCACCATTTTGAGTAAGAATTGCACGTAAATCTAAAGAGGAAGTAGCAGTAACAGAATTTGACTCTGTTGCGTCTGTTTGAGAATATCCCTGTAGTGAAACCGAATATGTAGCAGCCTCTGTAGTGGAATCACCATCACTAATAGAACCATCTTTTTCAAGTGACCCACCGCCACCACAAGCTGTGAGTAAAAAACTTAGCAATGAAATGCTGAGCAATCGCATTAAAGGCATTAACCTCTCCCTAGTGTTGTTATTATTAACAAATAATTGTTTACCTAATGTTAACCTATAACTTAGTCTAAAATCTCAGTTTTTTGTTACTTTTTTCCATAAAATAATTTTAAATAAATACTAACTTTTTCTGTATAAATATTTCCAGACTGGTAGTCTATGGAAAAATTATAAAAGCAGATTAAGGTATATGTCTAAAATCCGTTCAATGAGTTTAACCACTCGCATCATGATTGGTATGGCGCTTGGGGTTACAGTAGGTTTTATATTTCAGGCTATATTAGCTGGTGAAGACGATTATCTAATACCACTTGGGTTATTCTCTTTGCCAATTAAAGCCTTTTTTGTTGATGGTATTTTCCATGTTGGTGGTCAAATATTTATTGCCAGCTTAAAAATGTTGGTTGTTCCTCTTGTTTTTGTTTCACTTGTTTGCGGTACGTGTAGCCTCAGCGATCCAAAAAAATTAGGGCGTTTGGGTGGAAAATCTATTGGGTTATATTTATTAACCACAGCTATTGCAATAACCGTTGCTATAACATTAGCCTTATTATTTAATCCAGGAGAAGGAATTGGTTTACCTTCGCAATCAAATTTTGATGCAAAAGAAGCACCTACACTAGCTAACGTTATTATTGACATGTTTCCAACCAATCCATTTGAGGCAATGGCTAAAGGTAACATGTTACAAGTTATAGTATTCGCCTTGCTATTCGGTATTGCCATGGCTTTAAGTGGTAAAGCCGGTAAACGCGTTACTGCCGTTTTTGAAGACTTAAACACTGTGATCTTAAAGTTGGTTACTTTGTTAATGAATATTGCGCCTTATGGCGTATTCTTTTTAATGGCTAAGTTGTTTACAACGATAGAGCTTAATTTAATTGTAAGCCTTGCTAAATACTTTGGTGTTGTTGTTTTAGCTTTAATATTACATGCGCTTGTAAATTACACATTACTATTAAAATTACTAACCGGTTTAAACCCAGGTATTTTCTTAGCTAAAATGAAACACACATGCCTATTTGCGTTCAGTACATCTAGTTCAAGTGCAACTATGCCTATTACACTCGAAACAGCAACTAAAAAACTAGGTGCAAGTAACTCAGTGGCTTCGTTCACAATCCCTTTAGGTGCTACCATTAACATGGATGGCACCGCTATTATGCAAGGTGTGGCTACCGTATTCATTGCACAAGTATTTAGTGTCGATTTAACAATATCTGATTACCTAATGGTTATATTAACGGCAACACTTGCCTCTGTAGGTACCGCAGGGGTACCTGGTGTTGGCTTAATAATGTTGGCAATGGTACTTAACCAAGTTGGCTTACCTGTAGAAGGGATTGCAATTATTATCGGTGTAGATAGATTACTTGATATGACACGTACAGCAGTTAATGTAACCGGTGATTGTATGGTTACCTGTGTTGTTGCCAAGTCTGAGGGTGAGCTAGATGAGAGCATCTTTAACGACCCTAATGCAGCTAAAGACTTAGAAGATTATCATAAATCTATTGACTCATAAGCTACATTAATACAACTATAAAAAAACCTTGATGCAATACATCAAGGTTTTTTTTCGAGTAAAAATAATTAAACTGAACCCTGAAAAAGATTCTAATCTAAGGATTTAGGGACTTAAACTTAGAGAGTAAGTTTATTCCCACTTTATTTACACCACTACTCAAGCCAAGAGCTAGCTTGTCGCTCAACCCTTTTTTAACTTTGTATTTAATCTTATAAATTTGGCGCTCATGTTGCTGCTCTAGCAATGCATCATCACTTGTTTTTATTACGTCTACCAAGCCTTTATCAATCGCTTGCGTTGCAAACCAATGCTCGCCTGTCGCAACTAAGTTTATATCTAAGCTTGGGCGTTGAGTGCTTACAAACGTTTTAAATAAATCATGTGTTTGTTCAATTTCTTCACGAAATTTTTCACGGGCCTTATCTGTGTTTTCACCAAATAAAGTAAGTGTGCGTTTAAATTCACCTGCTGTTATTTGCTCAAATTCAACATCATTTTTCTTTAATATTTTATTAAAGTTAGGTATCTGAGCTATCACACCAATAGATCCAACTATTGCAAAAGGCGCAGCCAGTATTTCATCGGCAACACATGCCATCATGTAACCTCCACTTGCTGCTACTTTATCTATTGAAACACTCAATGGTATGCCTGCATTTTTAATACGCTGCAACTGAGATGCAGCAAGTCCGTAGCCATGCACAACCCCACCACCACTTTCTAAACGAATAAGTACTTTATCTTTACTTGGATCGGCAATAGAGATAATGGCCGTTATTTCTTCTCGTAAGCTTTCTACTTCGTGAGCATCCATACTCCCCACAAAGTCAATTACATATAAACGAGGTTTAGGCTCATCTTTATCTGCTTTCTTACTTTTTGATTTAAGTTGTTTTTGATGCGCTTTGAGCTCTTTTTTACCCAGCGTATTTTGTAAAAAACTTTCTTTAAGATCGACTAATTGCTCTGATATATCGTCAATTTGTATTTCACCTTTTTTGGCCTTTGGCTTAACAGCAGCGCCAACTATCAGCATTAAAATAACTGCTATAGCAATAACAAAAGTAACTGTTTTAGCAAAAAACAAACCGTATTCGTATAAAAATTCCAACTGGTTTCTCCATTTATAAATTTCAGCTAATTTAGCATGCTTTAAAGCAAAAAAAAGCCACTTTTCAGTGGCTTTTAAAGGTTAATTGTTTTACTGGTTATTAATTAGTCACAACCTCTGGGTTGGAAACTAATAACATCCGTCCGCGTGCAGCTAAATAAGTAGCTACTTGCAACTGCATTTCTGTATTAGCTGCAGCACTGCCTTCAACAGTTGCAGCCTGTGCAGCGTCTTGAGCTGGCGTTAATATAGAACCATGATGCCCTTTAGTAAATTTAACTAAGTAGCTTGCCGGTGTTGCACTTAATGCTTGAGAAGTACTTACTGTTTCAAGACCCATCAAGTTAGACAATGGAATCGTACCTGCAATTGGGTTATTTGTAGTAGTTGGAGGAATAACTTGATCTGGTTTGTTATCAACACCATCACCCACAACAACATTAGTATAAACAGGAGTACCTAATGCTTTAACAGAGGCAGCGTAGTTAGTTGGATCGCCACTATCTAGTGCTGTTTGCGCCGCAAAAGCAAACTGTGTAAATACACCTTGAATGTTAGTAAGTTTAGTCGTTTCGCCCGCAGTGGTAAGTGATGCAATATATTCGTTGTAACCACATGTCAAGTAAGCTTCCATATCTGGTATTAATGAGCCACAGTTAGAAATTGCAGCACCTTGTAAGTATGCAGTAAATTCAGCGGCTTCTGTTGTACCCGCTTGTGAAAGTACTGAACCTTGAATAAACGGACCAAACGCAGCTGATTCAAGTAAGAAGCTCGCTATACCGCCACCACCACTTGCAAGAGCAACAGTGTTAACGTTAAAAAATGGGTCAATAGTTTCTGCCATTGGCGTATTAGCTTGAGCAATAAATGCAGGAGCAACAATAGAACCTAACGAATGCCCAATATAAGTAACGTCTTTACTATTAATAGTTGTGTCATTAATAAAATTTAAACCTAAACGAAGGCCTAATAAATCAGCAGCCGATTGACGTAAGCTGTCACGCGCAACAAGTAATGAACTTAAGTTCATGTAACTAAGCACAGAACCCGTTGTTGCATTGAAGTCGTCTGTTCCATCACCATCAACATCTATTCCACGCTCACCATGTCTTGGATGGTCAATAGCAACCGTTGCAAAGCCTTGAATAGAAAGCTGCGCAGTTAGGGCAAGCATGCTTTCTTTGTTAGTTGTAATACCATGCTGCATAATAACAACGGGCCAACCATTTTCAGGCATTTCGATAGCTGATAATTGTAATTGCGCACGAACACCATTAATAATAGGTAAAATAGGTTTAGTTACTTGTACTGGCACATTCGCCATGCTTTGCACTTTAGGGATGGTATTATATTTAGTTAAATGTCGAGTACTGTCTAAACCTAAGTCACGTAACTGTCCACCACTTAACGCTGCGCAAAGCCCATCATTTTCACTAATAGGATTAGTCGGGAAAGCATCTCCCGCAATGGCTTTATAACCAAGTAAAACAACAGCATTGTCACACATACCTTGCCAATATGTATCGTTCAGGTCACTAATATCAGTGCCTGTTGGCGTACCTAGGTACATTGGTAGCATAATGCTACCTTTTTGATACTGCACACCAGAAAATGCAGCAGACACCTCTACCCCCCCAGAAGCAAATACTTGCTGTACATTTACCATCGGTTGTTCTGGCACTTGTAACATAGGGGTCGGAAGCGCGTCTTGTTGTAAGCTTGCTGCGAGTAATGATTTAATAGTACTAAGCACAGGACCTGCTGATTGAATAGTCATCGCAGCAGAAAAAATAATATCGTCCTTCGTAATATCGCCAGAACTAACAACTACATTTTCGTAACTATTTACTGCACCTTGCAAACCAAGCTGAGCGGCTGTTATTAATGGCGCTTCTTGTTTAACGAGTCCGTAAGTAGAAGAAGGCTCAATAGAACGCCCTAATGAATCCTTAAGACCCGTCGTCAATACATTAATATATGAGCTGCCAGGAGTGAAAGGTTTTAAAGGAATGATTGCTACAGCGTTACCAGAGGCCTGAGTAACAAAATCGACACCAAAAGTAAGTTCACCTACTAACTTACAGGCAGTTCCAGGCGCTACTACCGAACATTCTGCATCAGTTAAGCTTGCGCCCATTATTACTTCAAAAATCCTTACCGTTCCAGGAGTTCCCGCAGACGCTTCATCTAAACTCACATTTGGTGGAAATGTTAAATCGATTTTATAAGGAACCTGCGAAGACCAACCATCAAGTGCACCGAGTGCAAGTTGAGGGTTTGCATATGCTGCACGAGAAATGGAGATATTGTCGTCGTCTAATTCCCCTGGGATGTTTAGCGTACCATCTTGGGTACCGCTCATTAGCAAATCATTAGGAACAGATATAATTCCATTTGCAGGGTCAAAGCTGACCGTTGCTGTTGGAATGACTGGGGCTGTATCATTTTTAACATCTTCAAGCGTTTCTCCACCACCACAACCTGCTAATGCAGCTGTAACTGAGAGTGAGAGTAGCATTTTTTTCATATTATTGGCTCCGCACATATTTTATTTTTATAGTGTGTTTATTCAGTGTATTAAGTTAAAACAATGTAATCAGAATATTAATGAGACATTAGACCAGTTAAACTTAACGTAAAGTTTCTATTTTCGCCACCTAATTTTACATTAAATTCGATTACTTCACGTTTTGCTATGTTAAAATTCAAAAAATATACTAATTGGTACTTTTATGCACAACTATAATGCAACTGAACACGCACTCAAAGACAAAATTATTTTGATTACTGGCGCTGGTGATGGAATTGGCCGAGTTGCAGCTATTACGTATGACAAAAGTACGGGGCTACGGTTATTTTGTTAGGTAAAACAACTAATAAACTTGAATGTGTTTATGATGAAATTGTTAATGCTGGTTATCCTAAACCTGCAATTGTGCCTATGGATTTAAAAGGCGCTACCAAACAAAACTACCGCGACCTTGCTGCAACAATCGAATATCAGTTTGGACGCCTTGATGGGTTGCTTAATAATGCAAGTATTTTAGGGTCGCTCGGTCCGCTTGAACATTTTTGCTCATCCACGTTCGAAAACATCATGAAAGTAAACGTGACTGCACAAGCAATGATCACTAAAGCACTTTTTCCTGTTCTTCGTAAGTCTGATAATGCATCGATAGTATTTACGTCATCAGGTGTAGGCCGCAAAGGCCGTGAATTTTGGGGGCCTTATGCCATCTCAAAATTTGCAGTAGAAGGTATGATGCAAACATGGGCATGTGAAGTAGGTAAAACGAGCATTCGCGTAAACTGTATTAACCCAGGCGCTACTCGCACTTCAATGCGAGCTGCTGCATATCCAGGTGAAGATAGAGACGCGCTTGCTACACCAGAGGATTTAATGCCAACCTACTTATACTTGATGAGTGACGATTCCAGTGAAGTGAATGGCGAATCGTTAGATGCTCAAGTAAAAAAGTAATTTAGAGTTTAAATAATTTAAACAACACATTAAAAAAGCCGCAATTAGCGGCTTTTTTGTATTCAATAAATAACTAATTGATTATTTTCGTTTAGTCGGCTTAACACGCTGATTGTGTTTTTTAACTGCTTTACGAATTTGGTTGATTTTAGCGCGTTTATCTTTGCGTTTTTCAGGCATAACAGAAAGCTTAGTTTGTGTTTCGCGGCCTAATTTAACGGTTTTGCGTAAGTAGTTTACTGTTTCTAAATCATACTCCATCCAACCACCTTGTGGCACGCGCTTATCAAGCTCTAGTTTACCGTAACGAATACGAATAAGACGAGATACTTCCGCATCTTGAGACTGCCACAAACGACGAACTTCACGGTTACGCCCTTCATTTAACGTTACGTTAAACCAACGGTTAACGCCTTCGCCACCCATAGGGGTTACAGTCGTGAATTTGGCTGGACCATCTTCAAGCTCAACACCACGTAGTAAGTTTTTAACCGTTTCATTGGTTACTTCACCAAATACACGTGCAGAGTATTCACGCTCTACTTCATAGCTTGGGTGCATTAAACGGTTTGCTAGTTCACCATCGTTTGTAAAAAGCATTAAACCCGATGTATTGACGTCTAATCGACCAACCGCAATCCAGCGATCGCCATCAATACGAGGAAGTCGGTCAAATACAGTACGACGCCCTTCAGGATCTTTACGAGTGCTTAACTCACCTTCTGGTTTGTTATACATAATCACACGACAGATTCGGTCTGCTTTTTCTTCGATTTTTACACTGTGTCCGTCAACACGAATCAAATCGGTTTCTTCAACACGGTCACCTAACTTTGCCACTTTACCGTTTACACTAACGCGGTTTGCGTCAATGTATTTTTCCATTTCACGGCGTGAGCCTACGCCTGCACGGGCTAAGACTTTTTGTAACTTTTCACCTTGTATAATACTCATTCGGATGGTTCTCTCACAGAAGGATCGCTCAATAACTGGTTAATTTTACTTTGCTGCTCTGTTGGCAACGCAGGTAAATTTTCAAGTCCAGTTAACGAAAAATAATCTAAAAATTGCTTAGTAGTTGCATATAAAGCCGGCTTTCCCGGAACCTCTTTATGCCCTACCACTTTAACCCACTCTCTTTCGAGTAAGGTTTTAATAATATTCGAACCCGTAGTAACACCTCTTACTTGCTCAATTTCGCCGCGTGTAATGGGCTGCCTGTATGCAATAAGTGATAATGTTTCCAGTAAAGCACGCGAGTATTTTGGTGCGCGTTCTTGCCACAAGTTATTTAACCAAGGGCTTAAACTACTGCATGCCTGAAACCGATACCCACTACCCACTTCAACTAAGCGAATACCACGAGTTTGAAAATGTCCTTGTATTGTATCTATTGCGTCGTTTATTCGCGCCATAGAAATAGCTAAATCTATTAATACGATGTCTTTAAGGTGGCGTTTACTAACAGGCTTATCTGCAACAAAAATAGCTGCTTCAATGATCTCAACTAGTTGTTCATCACTAATTCGCCGACCCGCCATACACACTCTTAACAAATAAAAATACACAGCCATCTATTATGACAGAACAACACCAAACTAGGAAAATATATCTACCAATTTACTTAATTTAAAACACAAAAAAGCCAGTGATTATTACTGGCTTCTAATTTACTCTTTAAAACAACAAATATTAGCTGCGTTTAATGGTTTCTAATGCATCATCTTCAGCTACTGCATTACCGTATTTTTAATATAACCCATAAACTCGCTTTTACTGATGCGCTTATCTTGGTTTTTATCAATGTAACCAAAGTGATTTGAAATATCATCATCGTTACCTTCAACTACCGAAATATAGCTATTACTGTCGTTATCTAAGCTTGAAAAGCTGCTTTCAATTTTATCGAATTTAGCAATTTCAGCTTTAAATGCCGACTCACTTACTTCAGAATCAGTGGCTACTTTACCATTGTTTAACTTCATATAAGTGTTGAATTCCTTGCGGCTAATTTCGTTATCCATATTGGTATCAATATTTGAAAAATGGCCCCAAATGCTATCGTCATCAGCTTCAACTTTTGAGATGTAGCCATCGCTATCATTATCTAAACTTGCAAAGTCACTGTCTATTCTTTCAAGACCTTGATTAGATGAACAAGCCGCTAGACTTAATGATGTTAAAATAGTGGCTGCTAATGTTAACTTTTTCATAAGACGTATCCTTCGTAATTAATTAAATGTCACTTTAAGTAATACAAAACCAATGCCAATAACAGTTAACTTATAAAAATCAGTGACTTAATCTAAATAGGCTTATTTATTGAACATTTTCAATAAGTTAAGCTTGCAAGCTTTGCAAAC
>NZ_BADT01000033.1 GCF_000239855.1 Pseudoalteromonas sp. BSi20652
AAATCATTTCCTTTAGGTGCATCTAATTCATTCGCAACGCTCTTTTTAGGTTTGCCCACAATACCGATGCTTTTCGGCGGTTCGAATTCATCGAGGGCTTTATTTACGCGGTTGCCGATATCATTCGCTGCATTTTTAACGCCTTGGTTAATTTTTGGGGTGACTTCATCAAGCTGTTTGACCATAGCTTGCATGCCGTCAATAGCGCTATCCGGTAGTAATAAATCATATTTCCAGCTTGTTGAAATGTCTTGCAGTGTATCTCTGAAGCCCTTAATTACGGCTTTTACTTCACTGGCGGCTTGCTTACCTAAATCCTGCCAGTTTATTTTACGTAAGTATTTTACAGGGTCGCCTTTGCCGAGCTTGCGTAGCACTGCAATGGCGGCTTCCATCGACTCACCACTGTTTTTAATTACAACTTTACCCACGCCTTTTACAGCAGAGCCAAAGAGTGGAATTAAACCAATGGCTGTTAAGGTAAAGGCAATCCAGCCATCACTATCATTGGCTTTATCATCATCTGTGAGTAGCATGGTATTAGCGCAAATATCCCGAATATCCATGACTTGGTCAATAACAGGTATCATTGAAATAATACTACCTACTACAATCTGTGCAGTGGTGGGGTCTTTATTAAAGTCACCTTGCAGCGCTCCCCATAACCAGTCACCCGCTTGGCTGGCTATGTTGCTTGCTTCATCAAGTGTTGCTGTTTGCCCAGCTCTGCTCATTTGTATGGCAGAGGCGGGGGTTATTCTTTTATAAAGTGGGTTTGGCGTTGTGTTATCTTGAGGTTCATACTCGCGCGTATCTTCCCCGTATTGAATAGTAAACTGACCATTTGGTACATCGGTTAATTGCGCTATACCGTCTTCATCTAGCTGGCCTGTGCTTTGTGTTCCATCATCAAATTTAATTGTATAAGGTGCGTTTTTTACAGGGCTGCCATCTTGATAAACATAAAGCAAATCCACTACGCTTGACGTTGTTGCAGCAATACCGGAGTCATTAATGGTTATATCACTAATGCGGCTAATATTGGCAGGGCTTGCATTGCTCGGTGCCCGCGCTGTTTGTGGGCTGGTTATGTCGTAATCAACCGGCCCATCAAAGGTTATAAATGTGCCATCGAGTGTAAGTACGTTAGTGGCGGTAATATCAACATTACCTTGGCTGTCGAG
>NZ_BADT01000032.1 GCF_000239855.1 Pseudoalteromonas sp. BSi20652
TTTAGGTGCTTTTTTTGTTTTAAATTCAGCTTATAAATTTAATAAATAAGCTTCAATAAAGCGGCGTTGGTTAGCGGCTTTTGGCGCTGTTCTAAATATAAGTGTATTGCCATTTTTACGTAGTTTTAGCTCATTGGTAAATTTGCATTCAATAGCATTGAACTGCACTATGTCATTTTTAAAATTTTGGTCTTTTTCGCACATATATGCCATTTCGTTTGCAACTTGTGCACAAAACGAACCCACTGCATATTCTTTGAGGTTTTCATCATCAATGCTTTCCCAATTTACATTGGTATTTATTTTTAATCCACATTGCTTATTTATTTTGCTGTTAGCGGCAGCTATATTTTTTTGTTGATACTCTAAATGTTTATTACGGTTAAATTTTGCTAGTTTAGCTTGGGTACCTTTACTTAATTGTTGATCGTATTGTGCTTTTAAATCGTCAACAATTGCAGGGTTTGACTCTTCTTTTTTTGATAAATAAGTTCCATCACGAGTGTCTGGAATATAAAGATTGTAAGAGCAACAACGGTAGCCTTCCTCAACACTTACTAAACTTCTTTGTGTACCATCGTAAGTATATTTGTAAGCTTTATTACTACCATGGGGTTTTAAATCGGTTAAAAATACAACGCCATCAATATCATGGTTTATGCCTGTAACTTTTACTAAAGCTTGTTTTTTATCTGTTGTTGGGGCAATAACAACATTAACGCCTTCTCCTGAACTAAGTTCTATTGGGTACTTAGCAAATTCCAAAGCTAGGCTTTTTTGGCATAGTAAGATACAGGCTATAAAGAATAGTTTTTTCATATTAAGTCCTTTTTAAGTTTTAAAGTTATACAGCAAGCTGGTTTATAGCATTGATAATAATTGATTAAAAGCAATTCGAGGCAAGTGAGAATGCCTATATGAGTTTTTAACGCTTAAAAATTAATAAACGTGTTTTTTACACACGGGAATTGTTGAGACGTACATAGTAACTAAGCACGAATTTTGGCATTATAGTGCCATTAAACTTTGCACAGCTGTAAAGTAGGCGGACGATTTAAGGAAAGTATATGCATATA
Source organism: Pseudoalteromonas sp. BSi20652 (assembly GCF_000239855.1). Lineage (GTDB taxonomy): Bacteria > Pseudomonadota > Gammaproteobacteria > Enterobacterales > Alteromonadaceae > Pseudoalteromonas. The sequence continues at coordinate 1,077 of NZ_BADT01000032.1, forward strand.
CATATTTTGGGCATTTGTGGCACGTTTATGGGCGGTATTGCAGCCATTGCAAAATTGTTGGGTCATAAGGTTACAGGGTCTGATCAAAACGTTTATCCGCCAATGAGTACGCAACTTGAAGAGCTTGGTATTGAGTTGACTCAAGGTTACGACATATCTCAATTAGAGCCAAAACCAGATATGGTGGTTATTGGTAATGCAATGAGCCGTGGCAACCCGTGTGTTGAATATGTGCTTGATAAAGGTTTACCTTATACCTCAGGCCCTGAGTGGCTTAAGCATAACTTATTACAAAACTCTTGGGTGCTTGCTGTAGCCGGCACGCATGGAAAAACAACGACAGCGAGTATGTTAGCTTGGGTATTAGAATATGCGGGTCTAAAGCCTGGTTTTTTAATTGGTGGTGTAGTTCAAAATTTTGGCGTATCGGCCAAAGTGGGCAAAACACCGTTTTTTGTAATAGAAGCGGATGAATACGATACCGCCTTTTTTGATAAGCGCAGTAAGTTTGTGCATTACCTTCCGCGTACGCTTATTTTAAATAACCTTGAATTCGATCATGCTGATATTTTTGAAGATTTAAACGCAATAAAAAAACAATTTCATCACTTAATGCGTACATTACCTCAAAGCGGCAAGGTAATTTGGCCTAAGCAAGACGTAGCGCTTAATGACGTAATAGCACAAGGGCTTTGGAGCGAAAGCGAAACTCTTGGCGATGATTGGAATTATGAGTTATTAAAAGCAGATGGCAGTGAGTTCAATGTACTTTTAAACAACGAAAGGCAGGGCACTGTTCGCTGGCAAGCAATAGGCGAGCATAACGTTAAAAATGCGATTATGACTATTGCAGCTGCGCGTCATGTGGGTATAGCCGTTGATCATAGTATTGATGCGTTAGGGGAGTTTATTAGCCCTAAAAGACGTATGGAGCTCAAAGCCGATATAAATAATATAAAAGTGTATGACGATTTTGCGCACCATCCAACAGCGATCAAAACAACGCTTGCGGGTTTACGTGCCAAAGTAGGCGATGAAAAAATTATCGCTATTTTGGAGCCTCGCTCAAATACCATGAAAATGGGCGTGCACAAACATACATTGTTAGATTCACTACGTGATGCTAACGACGTGCTACTTTTTGAGCCGGAGAACTTAAACTGGTCCCTAAAAGAGCAAGCAGATAAAGCAGGTATGCAGTGCTTTAATAGCACACAAGCAATTATTGATAAAGTGCTTGAAAATATTGAGCCTAATCAACATATTTTAATTATGAGCAATGGCGGTTTTAATGGCCTTCATCAACATCTTGTTGATGGTTTAGCTGATAAATACAGCGGAGAATAGTGTGCAATTTAAAGATAGAATTACGCTCGCTTTTAGTGGTGCATCGGGTGCGCCCTACGGGTTAAGGTTACTTGAAGTATTACTAGAGCAGCAATTTCAGGTCTACGTACTCATCTCAAGTGCAGCACGCGTGGTGCTTGATACAGAATCAAATATTAAGCTCTCTGGTAATGAAGATAAAGCAACTGAGCAGTTAAGTACGCTGTTTAATGCTAAACCCGAACAGTTAAAAGTATATGGTAAAGATAACTGGTTCAGCCCTGTGGCTTCGGGCTCTGCTGCTCCTAAAAAAATGGTAGTATGCCCATGTAGCGCAGGATCTGTTTCTGCAATTGCGGTAGGGGCGTCAGATAATTTATTAGAGCGCGCCGCCGATGTTGTTATTAAAGAACGCGGACAACTAATTTTAGTACCGCGAGAAACACCATTTAACGAAATTCATTTAGAAAATATGCTGAAGTTATCTCGTTTAGGGGTAACTATTATGCCAGCCGCGCCTGGTTTTTATCATAAGCCACAAAGTATTGAAGACTTAGTCGATTTTATGGTGGCAAGAATTTTAGATCATTTAAACATTGAACATAACCTAACAAAACGTTGGGGTTATGGTGAGGGTAAGTAATGGTTAAGCAAAGTATTGCTTTAAATATAGAAGGCCTTACTAAGGTTTATAAAAATGGTGTTGAGGCTATTAAAGGCGTTGATTTACAAGTTTACGAAGGTGATTTTTTCGCTTTGCTTGGCCCAAATGGAGCGGGTAAATCAACCACTATTGGGGTTATTTCCTCACTTGTTAATAAAACAAAAGGCAAAGTAGAAGTCTTTGGTTGCGATATTGATACTGATTTAGAAGCTGCAAAAGCGCATTTAGGCTTAGTGCCGCAAGAGTTTAACTTTAGCCAGTTTGAAACACTGAGCCAAATACTTGTTAATCAAGCCGGTTATTATGGTGTGCCACGTGGTGAAGCTCATAAACGCGCCGATAAATACTTAGCGCAACTTGGGTTACTTGAGAAAAAAGACAAGCAAGCACGTACGCTTTCAGGTGGTATGAAGCGCCGCTTAATGATTGCTCGCGCACTGATGCACGAACCAAAGTTACTTATACTTGATGAGCCAACAGCAGGTGTTGATATAGAGCTTCGTCGTTCAATGTGGGAATTTTTACGCAAGATAAACGAACAAGGTGTAACCATCATTTTAACTACGCATTATCTTGAAGAAGCAGAGTTGTTGTGTAAAAACATTGCCATAATCGACAGTGGTCGAATTGTTGAAAACACGACCATTAAAGCGCTTCTTGCAAAACTTGATAAAGAAACATTTATCCTCGATTTGAAAATGCCGGTAAACCCGGTCACGCTTGATGGATATAAATTTACGATGACAGATGACCGCACTATTGAAGTAGAAGTTGCTAAATCACAGGGTTTAAATGCGGTATTCGGTGCGCTTACAACTCAAGGTAATACCGTGTTGAGTATGCGAAATAAAGCAAACAGATTAGAAGAGTTATTTGTAGGATTATTAGAGCAAGGGCGGGGCGAATAAATGTTTAAGTATGGCGTAGCCTTAAAAAGTTTATGGATTAAAGAGTGTATTCGTTTTTTACGTATTTGGGTGCAAACTTTAGTACCACCTGCAATTACGATGAGTTTATATTTTGTTATTTTTGGTAACTTAATTGGTTCACGCATTGGCGACATGGGCGGCTTTAGTTATATGGAATTTATTGTACCTGGCCTTATAATGATGTCGGTTATTACTAACTCTTATTCCAATGTGGCCTCTAGTTTTTACTCAACAAAGTTTCAAAAAAGCATTGAAGAGCTACTCGTTGCACCTGTACCTAACTACATCATTGTACTGGGTTATATGGGTGGTGGTATGACGCGCGGTATTATGGTGGGCTTCATAGTCACCTGCGTATCATTGTTCTTTGTTGATATTCAAATTCATAATATTTTTGTGATTATGGCGACGGTTATTTTAACTTCTGCTGTATTTGCATTAGGCGGTTTGATAAATGCAATTTACGCAAATAGCTTTGACGATATAAGTATTATCCCCACCTTTATTTTAACACCTTTAACCTACTTAGGCGGGGTGTTTTATTCAATCACGCTATTGCCAGAGTTTTGGCAAAATGTATCACAAATCAACCCTATAATTTATATGGTTAACGCATTTCGTTATGGCTTTTTAGGTGTGTCGGATGTTGATTTGAGCTTGGCTCTTGGGGTTATTTTAGTATTTATAACAGCGTTATTTACACTAGCGCTTACATTGATCAAAAAAGGTGTGGGGCTAAGACATTAATGAGTGATGCAAATTCACGTAGTATTGTATCTAATCAAGCGGGTATTCACGAAAAGCTTGATGAAATAGTAAAAAAGCACTTAGAGGCTGAGTTTAAAAAACCAATTGCAGCGCATACTCAAGCTGCGTTTGATGAAGTTAATGCTAAAGTACAAGCCTTTAGTGGCCCGCTTATTTTAGACTCGTGTTGTGGCGTGGGTGAAAGCTCAGCTAACTTAGCTAAGCGCCATCCTGATGCACTTGTAATTGGTATTGATAAATCGTCGCATCGTCTTGATAAGCACGATGTTGAATATAAGCAAACCGACAGTGGGCAGTACATTTTAGTGCAAGCTGATTTAAATGACTTTTGGCGTTTAGCGGTTGCTGCTAATTGGCAGCCTAGCCATCATTATTTGTTGTATCCAAACCCATGGCCTAAATCTAAGCATATTAGAAGACGCTGGCATGGCGCAGCTATTTTTCCATTCATCGTTAAGTTAGGCGGTGCATTAGAAGTGCGCAGCAATTGGGATATTTACGTTAAAGAGTTTGCTCGGGCGCTTGAATTAACAGGTAACCCTTGCGATGTAACACTTTATGAGTCGGACGATGCAATTACACCTTTTGAGCGTAAATATTGGGCCAGTGGCCAGCAAAGCCACCGACTCATTGTTAATCTAGCAGATTGTTAATACGTCTTCATTTTCCGAGTTAACATAAGGCGCTGGGTGAGCAAAGTAATTGCCTTGCATCAGCGTCACATCTGCTTTTTTTAGTGCCGTTACAATTGTTGCGTTTTCTACCGACTCTGCTATTAATTGCAAACCAAGTTGATTAGCAAAACTGGCTATGTGCTCAATAAATAAGTAAATATCTTTATCGTTTACAATTTGTTTGATTAAAGCACCATCTAACTTAATGCCATCAACTTCAAGTTTTAATACGTTTGATATGTTTGAATAACCACTGCCAAAGTCGTCAATAACAACTTTAACTCCCCTTGTTTTAACCTTTGCTATAAATGCTTTTACTTCTGAGAAGTTAGCAATAGCTTGAGTTTCTAAAAGTTCTAACGTGATGTTACTCGGTTGTGGGTAGCGTTTTAGTTCATCAGCTATATATTCACTTAAATTAGGGTCGAGCATATCTTGGGCTGTTATATTTAAGCTCCAACAAACATTAGTTTTTCTAAAGCGGCTAATACATTGCGAGAAAATAGTGCGGGTTAATAAACCATCCATTCTTGAACGGGTAATAACGTTCAAAAATGCGTCAGGCTTTAGTATTTCACCAGTGCTGGTTAGCATGCGCGCTAGACATTCATACTGTACTATTTGATTTGTATCTATATCAAAAATAGGTTGAAAATAGGGGACAATACGGTTGTTATCAAACGCTTCACGTACTTCTTTAGCCATTTCTACGTTGTATTGATATTGCACTTTTACATCGTGTAATGCTTTGGAATAATTGACGACAGTATGTCGACCTTGTTTAGCTTGAAGCGCCGCAATATGGGCATTTTCTAGCAGTAGCGATTTGTTACCACTAGCGATACCTGCACATAAAGTAATATAAATAAATGGGTCAGTTAACAGTGGAGTATTAAAATTATAAGTTTCAATTAAGTCATTAAACTCATCATATGGAATTTCTTTTGGTGCAAGAAGCACAAGTTTGTTGGTCGCTAAGCGATATATATGACAACGTATAGAACTGCGGTTTTTAAAATACATAAGTAAATTTTTCATTACTTTATCGCCTACTTCGGTACCGTAAAAACTATTTATGTCTTCTATTTCATTAATCCAAATTACAGCAAGTTGCATATGGTGGGCATTATTTTTTTTAAGAAAATACTCAAGGGCGATATGATTGGCAAAACCAGTACTCGAGTCGGTTGCTAAAGAGCGTTTTAATAAATAAACATAAATTGCAGCAACAAGTATTGCTATAAAAAAGAAGAAGCTAGCCATTGCCGCAGCTGTTGATACGCTTTCTTTAAGTTGCTCGTTTAAATTGTAAATAGTTATATCGGCACCCGTTAAATAGGTACTGCCGCTAATAGGGTCAACGTAAGGAATAAAAATAGTCTTAAAGTGGCCCCACTGATCGCTCGATATTTCAAATACAGGCTCTGTTGAATAAAAAGCACTTAAGTTAGCATCGGTGGCTTCAGGGTAGAGATCTAAAAACTGAGTTACTTTGCCATTATTTTGATCATCTTGCGTGTAGCTTGATGAGCTAAAAAAAACTTTACCATCTTTTAAAATCATTGAGTATACATAAGCAATATCAAGTGCTTGAGCAAATTCAGAGAGCTGTTTACTTTTATTATGATAAGTTGCAAAGTTAATGGATTCGCCTTTATTTACGTCACTTAAATACTCTTCACCTAATATATGTTTAACGCTGGTGGCGGCATTGAGTAGGCGATTATCAATCGATTGCATAATATCAGCACGGGTAGTTTGATAAGTATAATAAACGTAGGTAAGTAGGCTGACAAAAAACAATGTGAATCCAGCCATTAGCCAACTTATTTTTACTCTTCCTTTAAGCATGTATGTCCCTTTTTTGTAGTCATGTTTATTATACGCAAAATATATAAATGCCCAATAATTAATTCCAACTTATTGTGCTGAATGAAATAATAATTAAATTATCATTTTTTTGTCATGCATTTGACTGCTTTTATGGCTTTAAGCGAGACATTTTAGTTATATTGCAGTAAAGTTAGCGCAATTATTTAAAAACACAATTACTTAAAATAAAGTCGAAATTTGGGCTTTTTTATAGGTGATTAAGTGTTCTAGCTACACACACACACTAGGTATTAAGATGGATCAAAAGCGCTGTGCCGTCGCCTCTAAAGAAAGCCTTAAGCGTATATTTACTGTACCTGAAGCGCCAGACTCAACTTTAAGCAAAATCGAGCTTGAAATTTCGAGTAATTTAGCGGGTTTCTTAAATGAAAATATAGCGGCAATTGAAAAACCATTACATGTAATAGAAAAAGATTTTCAATCTGCCGTGATCCCTGAGGATCCAACGTTTGTATCTGCGTATGCACAAGACATAATGGAGCAACTTGTTGCGCATTCTGTGCATACTGCTGCTCCCAGTTTTATTGGTCATATGACCTCTGCTTTGCCGCATTTTCTATTACCACTGTCAAAACTGATGGTCGGGCTAAATCAAAATTTAGTAAAAATAGAAACCTCAAAAGCATTCACGCCTCTTGAGCGTCAGGTTTTAGGCATGATGCACCATTTAGCATACGCACAGGATGACTCGTTTTATTCTAAATGGATGCACAGTGCTAAAACATCATTAGGTGCATTTTGCTCCGGTGGCACGGTTGCTAATATTACAGCGCTTTGGATTGCGCGAAACCGCTTATTAAAACCCGATGGCGATTTTAGAGGCATAGGCGCACAGGGTCTTATTGCTGGAATGCTACATTACGGCTATAAAGGGTTAGCTGTTTTAATATCTGAACGTGGGCACTATTCACTCGGTAAGTCGGTTGATTTATTAGGCATTGGTCGCGATAACTTAATTGGTATTAAAACCAGTGAAGACAACAAAGTAGATGTAAATGCTATGCGCGAAAAAGCTTTTGAGCTTGAATCACAAGGCATTAAAGTAATGGCTATTATTGGTGTAGCGGGTACAACCGAAACCGGTAATATTGACCCATTAGATGACATGGCTGATTTGAGCGAAGAGATTGGATGTCATTTTCATGTGGATGCAGCCTGGGGTGGAGCAACACTATTATCAAACACACATCGCCCTTTATTAAAAGGCATTGAACGTGCTGATTCAATTACTATCGATGCACATAAACAAATGTATGTACCAATGGGTGCGGGTTTAGTTTTATTTAAAGATCCTGCTGCAACTGATGCAATAGAGCATCATGCAGAATATATTTTACGTAAAGGTTCTAAAGACTTAGGCAGTCATACACTCGAGGGCAGCAGACCTGGTATGGCAATGTTAGTACATGCTTGCTTACGCGTTATAGGTCGTAAAGGCTACGAAATGCTAATCGATCGCAGTATTAAAAAAGCACATTATTTTGCCAATTTAATTAAAGAAGATGAAGACTTTGAGCTTATTTCAGAGCCCGAGTTATGTTTACTGACGTACCGTTATGTACCTAAGCAAATTAAACAGGCTATAGCTGATGCCGATGCCGCAACTCGGTTAGATATTTTTGCCTCGTTAAATCGCTTCACTGCGAGTATGCAAAAACGTCAACGAGAATCTGGTCGCTCATTTGTATCGCGTACGCGTTTAACACCTTCTAAATACGACAATCAACCTACTGTTGTATTTAGAGTCGTACTTGCAAACCCGCTTACATCAGGTGCTATTTTAAAAGAGATTTTAGCAGAGCAAAAAGAGTTAGCTAAAACCGATCCTGTATTTAAAAAGTACTTAAGTAAGTATATGTAATTATAAACATCGTTATTTATAATTAAGAAAGGCGCTCTTATTCAAGTTAGCGCCTTTTTTGTTGATTTTTAACAAGAGTTTAAGAAGGGCTAAAACAGCTCGTTTTAATTATATTACTGATAATTTGTTGTGATGGTTTTATTTTTTCCATTGCTAAAAATTCATCGGGTTGATGTGCTTGGTTAATAGAGCCAGGCCCCATTACAATGGTTTCACATCCTAATTGCTGAATAAAAGGTGCTTCAGTACAGTAATTAACAGCAATGGCTTTTTGCCCTGCTATTTTTTCAGCTAATATCACCAACGCGCTGTCGGTATTGCCAGTAAAGGCAGGAATTGGTTCATGCAAATCAATAACGCTCACGGCATTTGGATATTGCTGATTTATTTCTTTTGTTGCATCAAGTAATAAGGCTTGTAACTCTTGTACACTTAGTCCGGGTAGTGGGCGCATATCTATGTGCATTTCGCAGCAGCCACAAATTCGATTCGCGTTATCGCCACCGTGAATATTACCAAAATTTAATGTCGGATAAGGTATTTCGAAGTGTTCTATTGAATACTTATGCTTTAATTGCTCTTTTAATATCAGTAGTTTTGCAATCACTTTATGCATAACTTCGATGGCGTTAAGGCCACGTTCGGGATCGGAGCTATGCCCAGAGCGACCAACCACTCTGATTGCTGTACTCATGTGTCCTTTATGAGTAAATACTGGAGTCATATCAGTGGGTTCACCAATTATACAGTGTGCAGGTTTTAAATTTGGGTGTTTACAAATTTGCTGTGCGCCTGCCATTGTCGTTTCTTCGTCGGCGGTAGCGAGTATTAAAATAGGCTGAGTTTGCTGTTTTTCATCAAGTTCGCTAATAGCCTGCAACACAAAAGCAAAAAAACCTTTCATATCAATACTTCCAAGCCCATACAGTTTGTTGTCGAGTTCGGTAAGTTTAAACGGATTATGATTCCAGCGGCTGTCATCAAACGGCACTGTATCGGTATGCCCTGCAAGCATTAAACCACCATCGCCTTTTCCACGTTTAGCTAATAAATTATAGCGGCCCTTACCCCCTTCTAATTCAATAATTTCACACGTAAAACCAAGAGTTTCACACCACTGCGCAAGTAGCTCAATAACACTTTTATTACTCATACATTGGCTGTCTTCAATTGCACTAATAGAAGGGGCTGCAATTAATTGTTGGTACATAGAAATAAACGAAGGCAAAGGCATAAAAAAATCCAAAATAAGTATTCAATTTAATTGCATAACAATATAAAAGTATTTATGATGAATATCAATTCACTTTTTAAGCATAAATATATTAAAGTAACGCTATGAAAATAATGCGACGATAATCAAACTTCATTAATAAAAAAGACTTAATTAGCGTCTAAGCTAGTTTAATCGAACATTATAGACAAGTAGTAATTAATTTAAGATAACGAGTAACAAATGAATGTAGTGATTATTGGCGCAAGCGGTTACAGCGGCGCAGAGTTAGCAAGCTTAGTTGCTAATCATCCAAACCTTACCTTAACAGGCTGTTATGTATCAGAAGGTAGCTTAGATAAAAATAAATTACTAAGTGATTTATACCCAGAGCATCTTGGTCTATTAGATAATCCTTTACTTCCTCTTAGCGCATCAGCTTTTGATGACATTCAAAGTGATGCTGACTACGTATGTCTATGTACTGATCACAAAGTAAGTGTTGATTTAGCGCCTCAATTTTTAGCTATGGGTAAAAAAGTATTTGATTTGTCAGGTGGCTATCGCTTAGCAAGCAATGACGACTACGTTACTTACTATGGTTTTGAGCATCAACATCCAGCGCTTTTAAACGAAGCGGCTTACGGTTTAGCAGAGTGGAACCATGATGCTATAGCCAATGCAAAGCTAATTGCTGTTGCAGGCTGTTACCCAACTGCCGCACTTAATGCACTTAAACCGCTTAAACAAGCAGGCTTATTGAGCGAGCAAAGTATTATTATTAATGCCGTTTCGGGAGTTACAGGTGCAGGGCGTAAAGCGAGTGTAGGAACACATTTTTGTGAGGTATCGCTTGCACCTTATGGTTTGTTTAACCATCGCCACGGTCCTGAAATAGAACAACACCTTGGCCACAAAGTATTATTTACTCCGCATTTGGGTAACTTTCCGCGTGGTATTTTAGAAACTATTTATGTACAACTTAAGCCAGGTGTTACCAAGGAAGACGTTGCATCGGCTTATCAAGTGCTTGCTAACGAACCATTAATTCGTTTGTTAGGCGATAAAATACCTTCAATTAAAGGTGTTGCTAAGCAACCATTTGTTGATATTGGTTGGCAGCAACAAGGCACGCAGTTAATTGTAATATCTGCCATCGATAACTTATTAAAAGGCGCTGCTGGACAAGCTTTGCAGTGTATTAATATTTCTATGAATTTAGAACACACGACGGGCTTAAAAGGAGCGTTTTAAATGAGTAAAAAAACGTGGGTTATTAAACTCGGTGGTGCAGTACTTAATACAGAAAATGCAGCAAAAGCGTTATTTGACGTGCTAAGCGAGCAAAAAAATGATGAGTTTGTCATTGTTCATGGCGGTGGTTCTTTAGTAGATACATGGCTAAAGCAAGCGGGTTTTGCTAGTGCTAAACACCAAGGTTTACGTATTAGTCCAGCAGAGCAAATGCCTTATATAGTGGGTGCACTTGCAGGTTGCGCTAATAAACAATTAATGACTCAAGCTATAAGCGCAGGGCATAAGCCTGTCGGCTTAAGTCTTTTTGAGGCGGGTGTTACAGCAACCCAAAAATTAAAAGCACTTTGCTTGGTGGGTAAATGCACTAGCAACGATGATTCTATTATTAACGATTTACTTAAAATTAATCGTTTACCTATTGTTAGCTCTATCGGCTTTGATGAACAAGGTTTATGGTACAACGTAAATGCAGATGAAGCAGCGGCAGCTATTGCCAGTAATTTAAATGCAGAGCTTATTTTTATGACGGATGTGGAAGCAGTACTTGATGCAAATAAACAACCGTTACATCAACTTGACACAAAACACATTGATACTTTAATAAATGAAGGAGTAATTGTGGGCGGGATGGAGGTCAAAGTTAAGACCAGTCTTCACGCTGCCCAACATTTACGACGCGGTGTGTATATTTCCAGCTGGCAAAAGCCAGAAAATTTAACTGACTTGCTCCAAGGCAAGCATGTCGGAACTAAAATTACACCATAGGTTTATTATGTTTGAAAATTTTTTAACGGGTTTAGAATTAGACCAAGAAGGCGCACTTAATTTATTAAAGTTAGCGCAAGATATAAAAGCAAAACCAGAAAAATACAGCCAAGTATTAGCGGGCAAATCAATCGTAACGTTATTTGAAAAACAAAGTTTACGTACGCGTTTGTCATTCGATATTGGTATTAATCGTTTAGGTGGTCATGCTGTTTATTTAGATCAGCAAAATGGCGCTATGGGTGCACGTGAATCAATTAAAGATTTTGCACTTAATATTTCTACTTGGGCTGACGGTATTGTGGCGCGTGTAAACCAGCACAGCACATTAACCACATTAGGTGAATATGCATCAGTACCTGTAGTAAATAGTCTGTGTGACCTGTACCACCCTTGCCAAGCACTTGCTGATTTTTTAACGCTTCAAGAAGTACATGGCGATGTTAGTGAGCTTAAAGTTGCTTACTTAGGTGAAGGCAATAACGTGACTCATTCATTGATGTTGCTCGCTGCAACGCTAGGTACTGATTTTGTAGCGGTAACACCAAAAGGGTGTTCGCCAGATTCACAAATACTAAAAAAAGCAGAGCAAATTGCAGCAATGAATGGCGCATCAGTTATGGTGAGCGATAGAGTTGAAGCGGCCGTTGGTGCAAACGTTGTATACGCAGATACATGGGTATCAATGGGTGATACAACACCGCTTGAGCAAGTAAAAGAAAAATACATGCCTTATCAATTAAACCAGGCATTGCTAGATCAAACAGGTGCGACTACGGTATTACATTGCCAACCGGCACACCGTGAGTTTGAAATTACCTCTGAGGTAATGGACGGCCCAGCATCAAAAATTATTCAACAAGCAGAAAATCGTATGCATGCGCAAAATGCTCTGCTAGTTACATTATTAAATCCAAATTTTGTTAAGGAACACCTATGAGTTCAATTAAAAAAGTCGTTTTAGCCTATTCAGGTGGTCTTGATACGTCGGCTATCGTGCCATGGTTAAAAGAAAACTACGGCTGTGAAGTAATCGCGTTTGTTGCCGATGTAGGTCAAGGCGCTGAAGAACTTGAAGGCGTAGAAGCTAAAGCAATTGCCTCTGGTGCATCTGAATGTTATGTCGTTGACTTAAAAGATGAAATGGTAAGTGATTACATTTACCCAACACTTAAAACAGGCTCAATTTACGAAGGTACTTATTTATTAGGTACGTCTATGGCGCGCCCAATTATTGCTAAAGCACAGGTCGAAATTGCGCGTAAAGTAGGTGCTGATGCACTTTCGCATGGTTGTACTGGTAAAGGTAATGACCAAGTTCGTTTTGAATCATGTTTTGCAGCCCTTGCACCTGATTTAAAAGTAATTGCGCCATGGCGTGAGTGGGACTTATCGAGCCGTGAATCATTACTTGATTATTTAGCAGAGCGTGACATTCCGTGTTCAGCATCTGCTACAAAAATTTATAGCCGTGACGCTAACGCATGGCATATTTCGCACGAAGGTGGTGAGCTTGAAGACCCATGGTGTCAACCAACTGAACAAGTCTGGACTTGGACTAACTCTCCAGAGCAAGCCCCAGATAAATCAGAACTAGTAACATTAAAAGTTGTTGAAGGTGAAGTAGTCGCTGTAAATGGCGAAGAGCTTAAACCTTACGATTGTTTAGTTAAATTAAACGATATTGCATCGCCTCATGGTGTTGGACGTGTTGATATTGTAGAAAACCGTTTAGTCGGTATGAAATCACGCGGTTGTTACGAAACCCCAGGTGGTACCGTTATCATGGCGGCGCTTCAAGCAATAGACGAGCTAGTACTTGATAAAGCAAGCCGTAAGTGGAAAGAAGTGTTAGGCGGCGAGTTCTCGCATTTAGTATACGACGGCCGTTGGTTTACGCCACTTAAAGATTCTATTTTAGCTGGTGCAGAAGCACTTTCTAAAGTAGCAACAGGTGAAGTGGTACTCAAATTATACAAAGGTCAGGTAACTGCAGTTCAAAAGCAGTCACCAAATAGCTTATACAGCGAAGCATTTGCGACATTTGGCGAAGATGATGTGTACGACCAGTCACACGCTGAAGGCTTTATTCGCTTGTTCTCGCTTTCAAGCAGAATTTCAGCACTCGCTAAAAAGTAATTTATTACGCCTCTTATAAAAGGGGCACTACAGGGTTTGGAGAGATTTCATGGCATTATGGGGCGGACGTTTTTCTACGGGTCCAGATGAGGCGTTTAAGCAATTTAACGACTCTCTTCCCTTTGACTACCAGTTAGCAGAGCAAGATATTATTGGCTCTGTTGCATGGGCTGGCGCACTTGAACAAGTGAACGTATTATCAAGTGATGAGCACAAAGAATTAGTATCGGCATTATATGAGCTACTTGAAGAAGTAAAAGCAGATCCAACCGCTGTAGCAACCTCAGGTGCTGAAGATATTCATTCACATGTCGAAGCTGCATTAATCGAAAAAGTAGGTGACTTAGCTAAAAAGTTACATACAGGCAGAAGCCGTAATGACCAAGTTGCTACCGATTTTAGGTTATGGTGCCGCGATACCGCCGATCATATTTTAAAAGCGATTGCGCAGCTAAAAGCAGAGTTTGTTGCATTAGCTGAGCGAGAGCTTGGTACTATTTTACCTGGCTACACGCACTTACAACGTGCACAACCAGTACTATTTAGCCACTGGTGTATGGCTTATGTAGAGATGCTAGAGCGTGATGAAAGCCGTTTGCAAGACGCTAAAGCTCGTATGAACTATTGTCCGCTAGGCAGTGGCGCGTTGGCTGGCACTGCTTATCCAATTGACCGTCAAGCGCTTGCACAAGGTTTAGGTTTTACTGGCGCCACTAAAAACAGCCTTGATGGGGTTTCAGATCGCGATTTTGTTGTTGAGCTATTAAGCTGTGCGTCAATTTCAATGATCCATTTATCGCGTATGTCTGAAGATTTGATTTTTTACAACTCAGGCGAAGCTGGGTTTATAGAGCTTGCGGATAACGTAACGTCTGGCTCGTCTTTAATGCCACAAAAAAAGAACCCAGATGCACTTGAGCTTATTCGTGGTAAAACGGGTCGCGTATTTGGTGCCTTTAGCGCCATGATGATGACCCTAAAAGCATTGCCGCTTGCCTACAACAAAGACATGCAAGAAGATAAAGAAGGTATTTTTGATGCTATGCCAACATGGCTTGCGTGTATTCATATGGCACAAGCCTGTATTAAAGGCGTAAAAGTAAAAGGCGAGCGTACGCTTGCTGCGGCAAAAGGTGGCCACGCAAATGCGACAGAACTTGCTGACTACTTAGTCGTTAAAGGCGTACCTTTTAGAGAAGGGCATCATATTGTAGGTGTGCTTGTTCAGCTTGCTATTAGTGAAGGAAAAACACTTGAAGAGCTATCGCTTGACCAATATAAATCGGTAAGCGACGTGTTTGAGAATGATGTTTATCCGGTACTTGAAATTGACGCGTGTATAAAAGCGCGTCAAGCACTTGGCGGTACATCAATTGAACAAGTAACCGGTGCTATTAAGGCAGCCAAAAAAAACAACAGATAACTGTTCGTGACGCCAACCTAGATGATGTTGAATCAATAGCTAAGCTAATTCAACATTGGGCAACGGTAGGCGAAAACTTGCCACGTGCGAAAAGTGATATGGTTCATTCTATTAATGAATTTGCCGTTACTGAAATAGACGGTAAGGTTTCAGGCTGTGCATCGCTGTATATATACGACACAGGTTTAGCTGAGATACGCTCGTTAGGCATAGACCCACAAAGTGCAGTTAGCGGTCAAGGGCGGCAATTAGTTGACCATTTACTGGTTAAAGCCAAAAAATTGGCGCTTAATCGCGTGATAGTGTTAACGCGTGTCCCTGACTTTTTCGAAAAGCAGCGTTTCACGTTTTGCTCTAAAGAAAGCCTGCCTGAAAAAGTAATGAAAGATTGTGAACTTTGTCTTCGTAAAGAAAATTGTGACGAGGTAGCAATGGAATATATTTTAAAGCTAAGTAAAAGTACGGAGATCCCGTGTAAATACGTAGCTTAAACTCCCTGGATACAAAAAACGTACGGTTACCCCTGTGCGTTTTTTTATGTCTGCGGCAAGCTGGTCGGAGCTGTTTAGTTTGATTGAATAAATGTTTTTTAGATGAATTTAGTGCGCCAAAAAAAGTTGGCACATTGGTTGCTTTATATTAATGGATATAGCATAAGAGCTATTTTAAACCGGTAATGCATATATCAACATAATGACGCAAGTAGATACTTCGTCAATTACATTTAAATATTAAAAGGATCAATTACATGCAAGTTTCAGCTAATAGCCAAGTACAAATGCAAGCATACAACAAAACACAACAATTAAAGCCTGCAATGGAACAAACTGCTAGCCCTAAAACCCTACAATCTGATACAGTAAGTTTTTCGCAAGAGGCGATGAGTGCAGCGAGCGATGAATTGCAACGTTCGGGAACTATTTTACCAGGTCACCTTCGTCCTAAATAGTTTATAAGGTTCTAGATGTTTTTAACTGAATTCTTTGGTTACTTTTCCCTTTCAGCCCTAAATATGTGGGCATTTTTAATGGCTTTTTTGTTTAATATATTCGTTTATTCATTAGGGGTTAAAAGGGATACTACTTTACTGTTAAGTTCTTTTGTAATGATGGTTTCATATTCTTCGTCGGATTATTTTTTAACATGGTTATCAATTAATGAGTTAACTTATTTCGACTGGGCTTTATATGATTTTTTTACTATAGCAATGCTTTGTATTGCATATAAAATAATAAAAAAAACGACTCCATCATTCATTTACCTATTAATCGGCTTATCAGTAAATTTATTACTAACTTTATCAATGCACCTAGACGCCTTTATTCTCCATAATCAAAAGCCATGGTTACTTTGGGATGTTTACACTGTAGGTGTTACGGTTATAGATTTACTCATGGTAGTGTCCCTCATTTTTGACAGAGACCTCCTTGCTCTTCATAAATTAAAGAACAAAACCATCAGTTACTTCAAGTCAAATGATACCCACAAAGTAACCTAGTTTACAATGTACTTAACTAGCGCTTTTTTATATTATGTAAACGCTTTCACACAATGGGGCTTTTTAATGGCCTTCCTGTATTGTTTAGCCTCCAGTATAAATACAGAAAACAAATCCTCTGTTTATTTATCTGCGCTTATGCTCTGCTCATATATTTCTAGTGGTTATATAAACTTATTAAAAAGTTTATATTTAAGCTGGGCGCTTTATGATTTCATTACAATTTTAGCTCTGTTAACTTTACAGTACTTCAAAGTGCTCCAACGCTCTGCAGTTTTTTACTTCATTATCTTTTCGTTAACAATAAATGCTGTTCTTACTCTAATAATTCATTATGACATAGATGTCTTATATAACTATGAGCCATGGTGGTATTGGAGTGTTTATTCTATTGGTGTAAGTATGTTTGATGTTTTTATGATTCTGTCACTAGTGTTCAATAAAAGTTTCAAAAATAATGGATAATATTCTAGTTAATCCAGCAATTTCTTTTTACATAGGTGCATTTGTACAATGGGGCTTTTTAATTGCTTTTTTGTACTCATTAGTTGTAAGTATTAACACACCCAAGAAAGAAGCTGTATGGTTATCATTGGCTATGACAATTTCTTACTCCTCAAGCCTGTTTATCGATATACAAGACATATCGTACATTCAACTCTTTTTTTTGATATAACAACTATTTTCGCCATCTTTATTTTAAGGTTTTTCATTATTGAAAATCTTATATCGATCTACTTGTTGTTAGGGTTGACTATAAACTCATTATTATTTCTTGGTATGTATATAGATGTATCAGTTTTTAATAATTACGAACCTTGGTGGTTTTGGTCATTCTATTCAATAAGTATTAATGTGGTCGATTTATCAATGATAGCTATATTTTTCATAAATAAAAATTCTCTTAGCCTACATAAATTTAATTTACGATTACTTAAAATAAATACGTGAATACGTGCAAATTATAGTGTTTTGATTAAACATCATCACTGTTAAATGAGTTGAATATTTTTACCGAACTTACTAAAGGCTGTATATGATTGAGTTCCTTGTAAATACCGATTTTTTGTTCTACACAGGGGGACTTGTGCAGTGGGGTTTTTTAATGGCATTTTTGTATTCATTAGTCTACTCAATTAATAATCCTAATAAAGGTAACGTTTGATTATCGTTAATTATGTCACTTTCCTATTCATCAAGTATATTTATTAACATGGGTACTATTACCTACTTCGA
Organism: Pseudoalteromonas sp. BSi20652; assembly: GCF_000239855.1. Classification (GTDB taxonomy): domain Bacteria; phylum Pseudomonadota; class Gammaproteobacteria; order Enterobacterales; family Alteromonadaceae; genus Pseudoalteromonas. Next base: position 18,723 of record NZ_BADT01000032.1, read on the forward strand.
TTTTTTCTTATTTGATTTTCTTACTCTTTTAGTTATTGTTTTTTCTACTTTTTATATCAAAAAAAATATAATTTCGACTTACTTGATACTTGGTTTATCTATAAACATGTCTCTTTTTTTTGCGATGTATATTGATTATGACGTTTTGTATAACGATGAGTTTTGGTGGTTATGGTGGGTATACATATTAGGTGTAAACACTGTGGATTTTTTGATGATAGCTATATTTTTTATAAAAAAAGATTTCTTGGGTTTAGATAAGGCTAAAAAATGGCTAATAAATAGTACTGTTAAGGGAAAAGTTAATGGCTGACATACTTTGGGGAATTGTTGATTTAGGAGCCAATGTGGGCATACTATTTACTTGGTTTATCTTAATTGCATTTTTATATAACCTGTCTGCTAGTATAAATAAAGTTGATAAAAGCAGAGTTCATTTGTCACTTATAATGTTGGTATCGTATATTTCTAGCCTGTTTATGGGTACAAGTACTGCACCCCCTTATTTAAATTACTTTTATTATGACTTTGTTACCATTGCTATTTTACTGCTTTGGTTATTTGCATATAAAAAACAGTACCAACTGCTTTTTACTACTTAATTGTAGGTCTTTCTATTAACGCATTTTTGTTTTTAGGTATGCATTACGACACTGTAATTGCTGAAACATGCTGCTATTGGTGGCTTTGGACGGTCTATGTCTTTGGTATGTATTTTATTGATTTCACCATGGCACTTGTGCTTATTATAAACAAAGACTTGTTAAAATTGGTATGGCTAATCAAAAAGCTAAAACCTCGTTTTGTTGAACAATCGAGTTAGCGTATATGTCTATACGCTAATGTAAGGTGAGAGTGTAAGCTAATTACTTGCGCCATCACCAAGTTTAGTTTTAAGTGCTTTTACTATCATAGGGTCTACAAACTCACTAACATCCCCATTGTGACGAGCTACTTCTTTAACGAGTGTTGATGAAATAAATGAATTTCGCTCTGCAGGTGTTAAAAATACACTCTCTAAGTCTGGGTTCAGGCGGCGGTTCATGTTAGCTAATTGAAATTCGTAATCAAAATCAGACACTGCTCTAATTCCACGAATCAAAACATTGGCGCTATGCTCTTTTGCTAAATCAGCGAGCAGACCAGAAAAACCAATCACCTTAACATTGTCTATGTGGCTTAAAATAGTGTTAGCAAGTTCAACACGTTCTTCAAGGGTAAAGCAGGGTTTTTTACTTGGATTATGTGCAATAGCGACTAGCACGGTATCAAACATTTTTGCAGCGCGCTGAATAAGATCGGTATGACCATTTGTAAGTGGATCAAAAGTGCCAGGATAAATTGCAGTAATGTTCATAAAGTTCACTATCTATTATTTTTTCGCTAGTCTAACAGTGTTTTTTACACAAATCAGCTTTGCTAAAAAAGGCTCATTTACTAATACACCAAAAGGTGTGAAATAGTGTAAGAGTGTTTTATTCATAAATATTTGTTTATACTGCGTAGCCTATTATTAATGTAATGTAATCCATAATATAATTAGAGTGTTAGCATATGAATACCAAGGATAAAATAATACACACCAGTATTTCGCTATTTAATGAGCAAGGTGAACGTGCAATAACAACAAACCATATTGCATCAAAATTAGGGATGAGCCCGGGTAATCTTTATTATCATTTTAAAAATAAAGAAGACATTATTCGTCATATTTTTGCGTTGTATCGTGATCATTTAAATACTCACTTCAAACCAATTAATAAAGATGATGATGCTTTTAGCCATTTAACCGCTTATCTCGATTCGTTATTTGAATTGATGTGGCGCTATCATTTTTTTTACGACAATCTTGGCGATATACTCTCCAGAGATACAGATTTAAAACAAGCCTACATTGATTTTCAACTCGAGCTACTTGAACAGGTTCGTAAAGTTATACTTGGCCTTCGCGATAGCGAAATGATCGCGATTGATGAACACGATGTCATTGAACTGGCGCATACATTAAAGTTAACAGTTAGTTTTTGGACGCCTTACATTAAAGCTCGTAGACCAAGTGGCGAATTGGCTGAACAAGATATATATCACGGTATTTTAAAAGTACTTACGTTATTTAGGGCGTACAGTACGGATAAAAGCATCGATAAGATGAACTTACTACGAGACAAGTACACTGAATTAGCGCAACAAGCTCCCGCTGTTGTGTAGTTACTGCCGTTGGCTATTTCCTAGACGCTAGATTTTTTGCTATAATCGCGCGCCAAATATCAGGGAGCGCGAATTCCCGCAGTCTAAGAGTGAACTATGCTTAAATTTATCGTCAAACTACACCCCGAAATAGCCATTAAAAGCCGTTCGGTTCGTAAACGCTTTACTAAAGTGTTAGAAAATAACATTAAGATTGTATTGCGTCGTGTTGACGAGAAAGTACAAGTAATGAATAACTGGGACAATATCTCAGTTGTAACTAAAGTTGAGGGCCCGCAAGTTCGTCTTGATTTTATTGACAGCCTCAAGCGCATACCAGGTATTGTTCAGTTTATTGAAGTCACCGAGACCCAATTTGAAACGCTTGATGATATTTATCAAAAAACATTAGCGTTAGTTGGGCATACAATCGTAGGTAAAACTTTTTGTGTTCGTGCAAAACGTATAGGGCAACACGATTTTACTTCAACTGATTTAGAACGTTATGTTGGTGGTGGTTTAAACCAGCATATTGAAGGCGCAAGCGTAAAGCTTAGCCGGCCAGAAATAACAATACGCCTAGAAATAAAAGACGACAAAGCTTACATTGTTTCGCAAACGCATTTTGGTATGGCGGGCTTTCCGTTGCCAACTCAAGAAGATGTGCTTTCGCTAATGTCGGGTGGTTTTGACTCTGGTGTAGCAAGTTATCAAATGATCCGCAAAGGTGCCCGCACACACTTTTTATTCTTTAATTTAGGCGGGGCTGCGCACGAAATTGGTGTTAAACAAGCAAGTTACTACTTATGGAAAAAATACAGTTCAACTCATAAAGTTAAGTTTGTAACTGTTGATTTTGAACCTGTTGTTGCTGAAATTTTAGAAAATGTTGAAAACAGCCAAATGGGTGTTGTACTTAAGCGTATGATGATGCGCGCGGGCAGTGTGATTGCTGAAAAATTAAATATTCAAGCACTTGTCACAGGTGAAAGTATTGGTCAGGTATCAAGTCAAACACTTGCTAACTTAAGCGTGATTGACCGCGTTACTGATACGCTTATTTTACGCCCGCTAATTCAACATGATAAACAAGAAATTATTAATATTGCTCGTCAAATCGGCACCGCTGAGATGGCTGAAACGATGCCTGAGTACTGTGGTGTAATTTCTAAAAAGCCAACAGTTAAAGCTAAAATTGATGTAATTCTTGGTGAAGAGGAAAAATTCGATTTTGATGTACTTGATACCGTTGTAGATAAAGCACGTGTAATGGATGTGCGTGATATTGACGTAGAAGCTAAACAAGAATTAAAAGAAGCTGAATCTGTTGCAGATTTACCCGTAGGCTCCGTTGTTGTGGACATTCGCTCACCAGAGGAAGAGGAAGCCGCACCGCTTGCAATCGACGGTATTGAAGTAGTGCATTTGCCGTTTTTTCGTCTAGCAACTAAGTTTGGTGATTTACCAAAAAACACAGACTACTATTTGTATTGCGACAGAGGGGTAATGAGCCAACTTCAAACACTTATGCTGCATGAGCAAGGCTATGAAACTGTTAAAGTTTACCGCCCGTAACGTTAATGCGTTAATATAAGCGTGGTTTATACCACGCTTTTTTTTGCCATAATTTTAGCAAGCAAATCGTTGTTATAGGGTGTTTTAATATTATAGAGCTTACCTTGCTCACTAATATAACCGCAAATAGCCATTATTTCAGTTGATCTATTATGAGCTACATCTTGGTTCATTGACGAGAAGTTTTCTGCGGTGAGGGTCATTACTTTATACGCTGTTGTAAGTGCGTTAATTAAAGTAATGTTAAGGTTTTGCGCTTTCGCTATATTGCATGCCTCAGTTAATAAATTAATAATAGTTGAGTTGTATTGAGGCGCACGTAACTGACCGTTTTTAACATTATGTAAAGCACTTAGCGGGTTAATTGCAATATTAATCATTAGCTTTTCAAAGCGTAATTGTTGAATGTTATTTGTGGCTGTTAAGTGGGGGATTTCTTTTAATTGCTCAGTTATGTTTGCAGTATTTTTAAGTGCTAATTCATTACATCCACCAATTACATTTTGCCCATCACCCGTGTGCTGTACGATGTATTGATTTGATTTAAATCCAGCCATCGTCGTGGTTAAAAAATATAACGCTTGATGCTTACTTAATTCCTGTTTTAGCGTTCCAACATTCCCCATGCCGTTGTGCGAGAGTATTACGCTAGTATGCTTTGATAAAAAAGGCTTTACTTGTTCAAATGCATTTTGCACTTGAAATGCCTTAACGGTGAATAAAGCGATATCAAATTCGGTTAAGTTACGTAGTTGATTTAACGAGACAAAACGGGCATTTATTTTTTTGAGGCATAGCTATCTCGACTATAAAAGCGTGTGTTGTTTGTGTTTTTACGTGTCAACACGTTTACATTATGTTGGGCGCTTAAAAAATGGCTAAGTAATAAACCAATTGCGCCATCACCTACAACAAGAATATTAGTCATATGGGTTCTTTTTGCCAGTGGTGAAAATCACTTTTAGTAAGAAATAGCTCGCAGCGCCGATAAAATCAGCAGCAAAGTCACCCAGTGACGCTTGCCTGTAAGGAAGTGCATCTTGCATTATTTCAATTGAGGCACCATAACCTGCAAGTATAAAAATTTGTGCGTACAAAGGAAGCTTAAACGCTCTATCCATAATAATTGCAAGTATGAAAAAAACCCCAAAGTGGGCTACTTTATCAACATGAGGGAATAAATTTGTAACACTGCCTTTTACTTCTTTAGCAAATAAAAAGGTAAATGCTACGATACTGATTAAAAAAATTGCTTGATAAACACGCCTTGTCACGACAAATCCTAAAATCGCTTAAAAAAGAAACTGGAGTATATCAAACTAAATTAGTATCGCACCTGAACAAGATGCAGAAAATTGTAAATATTTATAATTTTAGCGTTATAATTGCGCCATAAAATTAAGATTAAATAGTTAGGAGCAAACCAATGCCTTCATTTGATATTGTATCTGAAGTAGAAATGAACGAAGCTAAAAACGCAGTAGATAACGCAAATCGTGAGCTAGAGACTCGCTTTGACTTTAGAGGCGTTGATGCATCTATTGAGTTAAACGATAAAACAATAAAGCTTAAAGCTGAAGCTGATTCTCAGGTTATGCAATTATTCGACATTTTAGCGAGCAAAATATCAAAGCGTGGTATGGATGTATCAAGCCTAGAACTTCAAGATATTAGCCGTGCAGGTAAAAATGTTTTTCGTAATGTGGGCTTAAAGCAGGGCATCGAAAAAGACATGGCTAAAAAGGTAGTTAAAGCTATTAAAGATTCTAAAGTTAAAGTGCAAGCCGCTATTCAAGGTGAAGAAGTGCGTGTAACGGGTAAAAAGCGAGACGACTTACAAGAAGCCATGCAAGTTGTACGCAGTGCCGATTTAGGTCAGCCATTTCAGTTTAAAAATTTCCGAGATTAATTATAAAGTGCCTATTTAGGCTGTTTTATAAATACAAAAGCCAAATTGCGCCTAGGGTAATTTGGCTTTTTTTATAAGCCGATCGTATTAGCTTAAATATCATTATTTTAATTTTAGCTGTATAGACGTCCATTGACATTTTTTAATAAAGTACTCACAATAACCGCCTATTTTCAAGGTGCTTGCTAAACACTTCAATGTAATGATTTTTTTAGTAAGATAATCGGGAAGTTGGTGCATAGTCATGATGATTTTAATTCCAACACTGCCCCCGCAACGGTAAAGTAATGCAAAAAAATGTGTCACTGAGTCCGGAGACCGGCCTTGATGTAATCTTACTTAAGTCTTTGCGGTGGGCAAGGATAGGGGACATCATGTTAAATAAAACAACTCTTGGCGTTGCAATTTGTGCTGCGCTTTCATTTTCTGCATCTGCTGTTGATCACTCAATTGAAAAAATAACGGTTACTGCTAACAAGTTCGAACAATCAATTAATGACGTTTTAGCGAGTGTAGACGTTATTGAACGTGCTGAAATAGAAGCAAGTAACGTACGCGATTTACCTACACTTTTAAGCACGCGAGTGGGTTTTCAGGTTAATCCAAACGGTGGTTTTGGTCAAAATACAGGTGTGTCACTTCGTGGTACGGGCTCAGGCGATACGTTGATTTTGATTGACGGTGTTCGTACAGGCTCAGCAACACTAGGTCAAAAAGCACTAAATAATGTCCCTCTAAATAGTATTGAACGCATAGAAATAATTAAAGGCTCTCGCGCGGCTGTTTATGGCTCTGATGCACTCGCTGGTGTTATTAATATTATTACGCGTGAGTCAGATAACTTATCTCTAAGCGCTACACTTGGTTCAGACTCTTATCAAAATTATCAAGTTGCAGGCTCTGTAAAATCAGATGATATAACAACAGCATTTAACGCAGGCTTTGAAAAAACAGATAACTTTGATGCGCTGCAAGGCGTTGCACCAGATGAAGATGGCTATGAAAATAAAAACCTTGGTTTTAAAATAAACTACACCGATGCACATTACGGCGACTTTAAGTTATTAGGCCAATACAGTGAAGGCTATGCAGATTACGACAGTCGTTTTAGTCCAGCCACAAGTACTATCGAAACAGGTGACTTTAAAAACTATCAGCTTTCTGCAGGTTGGAGTAAAAACTACACTAACCAATCGCATAGTATTGATATTGCTATTTCAACAGATGATTCTCACGATACTTCAGCATTTGGTGTAAATGATTTTATAACGAAACGTGTGCAATTTGATTATAACGGTCAATATACATTATCTGAAGAGCTTAATATTAGCGGTGGTGTTAACTGGTACAACGATGATGTATCGCACAGTTCAACGCAGTATGATATGCAAGATCGTGATGTATTAGCAGTATTTGTTGGGGCTTATTACAATGCTGAAAAAGTGTTAGCTAATTTAACAATTCGCCAAGACGATGATGAACAGTTTGGTGATGAAACAACATATACAGCCGCTGCGGGTTATCATTTATCTGAAGACGCCACGTTCCGCATAAGCCAAAGCACTGGTTTTAAAGCACCTACATTTAACGATTTATACTTTCCGGCATTTCCTGGTTTTCCACCTTCATCTAATCCTGATTTAGAGCCTGAGAAATCATTAAATCAAGAGATTGGGTTAAATGTAGATTTTGATATAGCAAGTATTGACGTTGCTATTTTTAGAAATGATATTGAAGATAAGATATCTTTAGATTCTAACTTTTTTCCTATCAACTTAAATGAAGCGCGCTATGAAGGCGTTGAGTTTACTCTTTCACAGCAGCTTTTTGGTTTTGATAGCAACCTTAACTTTGCTTACTTAAGCGCTGAAGACGAAGAAACGGGCGCAGAGTTGCGTAATGTTGCTAAACGTACTTTTAACTGGGAACTTGCAAAACAGTTTGGTGCTTTTGATGCAAGCTTAGACATGCAATACCGTAGCGACCGACAAGGTGCTGTGACTCGTTTAGGATCATACACGCTTTGGAACTTAGCGGGTAATTATCAAGTAAATGAACATATTGAAGTTTCGCTTCGTGTAGAAAACTTATTTGATAAAGAATATAACGCTGTTGATTCAAATACTGATTTTACAACGGGTGAAGTGTATTACTACAACACGCCAGAGCGTCGCTTTTTTGCAGGCGCAAGCTATCAGTTTTAACGGTATTTATTAATATTAAAAAGCCCGGCTTATGTCGGGCTTTTTAATGTGTAGCTAAGTTTAACTTATCAATTTAACTACTCACATTAGCTAGTCAGCTAAGAACTCTTCAAACACGGTTTCAAATTTATGTAATTTAGGTGCTATTAAAATGCTGCAGTAACCTTGCTCTGGGTTTTCATTATAGTAATCTTGATGGTAGTGCTCAGCTGGATAATAAGTGGTAGCAGGACTTACTTCTGTCACAATTGGATCACTTACATGGCTTTGTAGTTGAGCTATAATGTCATTGGTTTGTTTTAACTGTGTTGCATCATGATAATAAACAACACTTCTATATTGCGTGCCTACATCGTTACCTTGTCTATTTAGCTGCGTTGCATCATGCAGTGTGAAAAACATAGCAAGAAGAGTCTCATAAGTAACCACTGAGCTGTCAAACTCCACTTTAACTACCTCAGCGTGACCGGTTGTGCCTGAACATACTGATTTATAGGTAGGCGTTTCTGTGCTTCCACCTGTGTAGCCAGAGCTTACATTTAATACGCCATTTACGCGTCTAAATGCGGCATCTATACACCAAAAACAGCCGCCACCAAATGTTGCTACTTGCGTTGTTGAGCTCATAAGTATTCCTAAAATGTGTATAAGGTTATGCCAAGCATAAATTGTATGCGCCGTAACAATAACGTTACGGCGCTATACGCAGGTTAGATCTCTTCTAAAGGTTTTTCTGCGGCTTGCTTATTGAGTTTTTGTTGCAAAAACTCTGGTGATTGTGTGTTGCGCGCTAATGCATAATAAGCTGCAGGTACAACAAAAAGAGTTAGTAAGGTCGATACGACTACCCCTGTAAACACGACTACACCAATAACCATACGGCTTTCAGCGCCCGGGCCTGAAGCAAGTACTAAAGGTACCGAACTCATAACCGTGGTCAGCGAGGTCATAATAATAGGGCGCAAACGCTGAGTTGCTGCTTGCAAAATAGCTTCACTAAATTCAACGCCTTTATCGCGCAGCTGGTTAGTAAATTCTACAATCAAAATACCGTTTTTAGCACTTAAACCTATGAGCATGACAATACCTATTTGGCTGTAAATATTTAAGGTAAGTCCTGTAGCCCAAAGTCCGAACATAGCGCCCATTAAACCAAGTGGTACGGTAAGCATAATTACAAACGGATGCATAAAGCTTTCAAATTGCGCTGCCAGTACTAAAAAGGTAACGGTGAGTGCAAGTATAAATACGTAGGTCATTGCTGATGCGCCTTCGTAATAAAGCTGCGACTCTCCTTTGTAGTCTATTGCGCCATCTATATCGTTTTCTTGCGCGGCTACTTCGTTTAAAAAGTTAAGCGCTTGCTCAAGCGTATAACCGTCAGCAAGATTGGCGCTTAGTGTAATTGCGCGCATGCGGTTATATCGGTTTAAGCGCGATGCGGTTGCTTCTTCTTTTAAACTGATAAGACTGTCAAGTGGGACTAGTTCACCACTTCGTGATTTAAGGTATATATTTGAAATGTCAGTAGGGTTAGCAAAGTCTTCTTTTGTGCCTTTTAAAATTACATCATACTCTTCACCACGGTCAATAAAGGTCGTAACACGGCGCTGACCAAGCATTGTTTCTAGTGTACGGCCTACATCTGATACCGAAACACCTAAATCTGCTGCTTTGTTTTTATCTATGCTGACTAAAAACTGTGGGAAGGTTTCTTTGTAGTCATGATCGATTCTTACTAAACCAGGATTTAACTCTGCACGCTTTATTATACGGTCACGCCAGTCAGCTAGTTGTGCATAATCGTTGCCTTGCAATACAAACTCAATTGGGCGAGATGAGCCACCACCGCCAATACCACGGCGCATAATTGCAAATGCACGAACATCGGTAACTTCTTGCATTTTACCGCTTATTTCGTCCATTACTTCCCACGTTGAACGTTTGCGTTTATCCCAATCGGCCATTCCAACAATCGCAACACCGCCGCTTCCGCCCCAACCAGGCACTCGAACAAGTACACGACTTAGCTCACCCGATTCAGAGTAAGGCATTAAGCGCTCTTCAATTTTAGCCATATTAGCGGCATTATTTTCGTAACTCGCGCCTTCTGGGCCGCTCATCATAATAAAGAATGTACCACGGTCTTCTTTAGGTGTCAGTTCCGATGGAACTTGTAAAAAGAGTGAGTAACTTACAAACCCTGCAAGTAATAAGCTCACCATTAAACCCCATTTGCGGGTCATATTCGTGGTCAGTGATTTACGGTAGCTCGATTCTATTTTTATAAATTGGCGGTCCATCCACTGGCTAAATTTATTTGGCTTGTCAGATGCTTTTAGTACTTTAGAGCACAGAGCCGGTGCAAGTGTTAGTGCGGTAACGCTTGAGAAAAATACAGCGGCGCTTACCGCCATAGCAAACTCAGTAAATAATGCACCAATACGGCCATCCATAAATACCAAAGGAACAAATACCGATATGAGCACAAGTGTAGTTGCGACAATGGCAAAGCCAACTTCGCGCGCGCCTCTAAATGCTGCCAATAGTGGAGGCTCGCCTAATTCAATACGACGGTGAATATTTTCAAGCATTACAATGGCGTCATCAACAACCAAGCCAATTGCGAGCACTAATGCAAGTAAAGTTAGTAAATTGATTGAGTAACCCATAGCGAGTAAAAACATGAAGCTACTTACTAAGGCGACAGGTACTGTTACCGCGGGAATAAGGGTTGCTCGAATATTGCCTAAAAACAAAAATATAACGAGTACTACCAAACCCATCGAAACGGCTAGGGTGCTGTATACTTCACTTATTGATTCTTTGATGAATACAGATGAGTCATAACTATCCTGAATCGTGGTACCTTCCGGAAGGTTTCGTTTTATTTTTTCAAGCTCACTGCGTGCGTTATCTACTACGGTAAGTGTGTTTGCCTTGGCTTGTTTTACAATACCTAAGCCAATCATATTTCGCCCGTTACCACGAAATAAGCTTTCGTCATCGGCAGCCTCTAAACGTACATCAGCAACTTCGCCTAAACGTACTAGATAACCTTCTTCGCCACGTTTAACTACAAGGTTATTAAAATCGCGCTGATCTTTGTAGCTACGTGCTGTACGCACGGTAAAATCACGGTCAATCGATTCTATTTCACCGGCTGGTAACTCAACGTTTTCAGTGCGTAGTGTGTTTTCTATATCGCTTGATGTAATACCACGTGCAGCCATTGCTTGACGATTTAGCCAAATTTTCATCGCGTATTGACGTTCTCCACCAATACGTACGTTAGATACGCCATCGACTACGGCTAAGCGGTCAACAATAAAACGCTGCGCGTAATCAGATAACTCTAGCGAATCCATTGTTTCGCTGTTTAATACAAACCATGCGATAGGGCTTTCATCACTGTTTGATTTAGACACCTCTGGCGGGCGTACTTGTTCAGGGAGGCTATCGAGTGCTCGTGCAACACGCTCACGTACATCGTTAGAAGCAGCATCTATATCGCGGCTTATATCAAACTCTATGGTAATGTTTGAACGCCCATTACGGCTCGAAGAGTTAATACTTTTTATACCTTCAATACCTGAAATACGGTTTTCAATTATTTGGGTTATTTTAGTTTCTATGATTTCGGCTGAAGCACCTGTGTATTCAGTGCTGATATTTACAATCGGCGTTTCAATATCTGGGTACTCTCGAAGTGGCAACATAGTAAATGCAACCAATCCAAAAGTAAGAAGGAGTAAATTAATTACAATGGCAAAAACAGGGCGTTTGACGCTAGTATCAGTAATTTTCACGTATTACCCCTTTACGCTTACTTTACTTCCAGAGCGAATTTTTATTAGCCCTTCAGTAACAATTTGTTCGCCATCAGTTAAGCCTTCGTCAATAGCAACCCAGCCATTGTTTCTGCTAGCTACATGTACTTCAATTTTATTGGCTATTCCATCTTGAATTTGAAAAACAAAGTGTTTGTCTTGTAACGGTATAACGGCTTTTTCTGGCACCATCAGTGCTTGATTACTGCTTAGTTCTAGTGCGGTATTTAAAAGCATACCAGGGCGTAATAGACCTGATTTATTAGCAAAGCTTGCAGTTACTTCGACGCTACGTGTTACAGAATCAATACGAGAACTAATATGCGTAACCTTGCCTGTAAAAGTTTGATCAGGGTAAGCATCGTTTTGAGTGAGTACTTTCAAACCAACAATAAGTTGCGCTAAGTATTTTTCTGGTACTTTAAAATCGACCTTAATAATACTAACATCATCAAGGGTTGTGATAATTGTTGTGCTATCAACATACGCACCAATTGATATTTCGCGTTTACCTAAAAGGCCTGAAAAAGGAGCCGTGATTAGCATTTCATCAAGTTTTGTTTTAGCATTTTCTAGCTGAGCTTTTGTAGCATCAACACGAGAGAGTTGTTCCTCTAGTAATGATTTAGCCGTTGATTGTGATCGAGAAAGCTCAGTTAGACGATTAAGTTGGCGTTTTTCTTCTTGCAAATTAATATTAAGTTCTTTAACTATAAGTTGCTCTTGCTTATTTTGTAATTGAACTAACTTTTGCCCTTTGCTGACTAAATCACCATCTTTAAAGTAAATACCTGTGACATAATCGTTTTGCGCACTGTTAATATAAATAGCTTGGTTAGCGCGGGCACTACCGATGGCTTCAATCATTACTGCATTTTCTTGTGAGGTCACTGTGTGCGCAGATACCTGCGTAATTTTTTGAGAAGAGTCTGTTTGTTTTCCATGACTTGATGGTAAATATAAATAAACGCTAAATATTAAAAGTAACGCAATAATAAATGGAAAAAGCGCTTTTCCTGATTGTTTTGAGTACATCGTTTTCACACCTGAAAATTAATTATACGTATTGTACGAAATAAGACCGAGAAAAGACTGTTATGTGTCTCGTTAATTTGTGCGTTAAGCGTAAAAGTAAATAAGATTTATTTATTATCCCTATTTTGTTGAGGAAAAGGTGGTTATGCATGAAATTTAAGACTTCCTGCAGCGTATGTATAACAACGAGAAAAGTTGTTTTATGGGCTGTTATTATGTTTATATTTTATATGGTGTTTTATCAATATGGATAAAGACAACAATATAATTAAATATCGAGCACAAGGTGCAAGTCATGGTATGGAAACTCTTGTAGTAGGCGCTATGGGGTTAGTTTTTATTATGATTTTTAATTTATTAAGACCAGATAAGATAACCATACCTGAGATATTTATAGTAAGCCTATGCATAGCAGCTGTTTTTATTGGTTTTTTAAAAACTCAAGAGCCATTTTACAGCTTAATATTGAGTGAGTCAGAGTTAGTTTACTGTCACAAATATGGGGTTGTAAGTATTCCCCACAATAACTATCAGTACAGTGGAATACCTAAAGTCGAGAACGGTAGTGATTACGTGGAGTTAAATGCGGTTGGTGTAAAAGTAAATGATATAGATGATTTTTAGTTAATATTGCACCAAGGATCGCAGGAAAACTCTTAATAGAGCAGCGATATTTATTTATTCAAGCCGTTCAAAAACATTGCAAAAATGGCAATTGCCCATCAGAATGGTTAATAGAAGACACACAATACACATCTCAAAAGGGAATCAGCTATACCGGGCTTATAGCTATGTTTGCTAACAGAGCTAAGCACCTTAAGCTGTTAACTGGTTATGATTTATTGTTACCTGCCAGTGTATTAGATAGAGATATTTGGGTATTTAGCGCTAATTTAAATAAGTGGAAGTGCAATCCCCGTCAGTTTATATCGTCGCAAGTTAATAATTAAACAGCGGCTTAGGAAATAAAATGAGCCAAGAAAGAGCCTTTTTAAAAAGTGGTCGAAATACCATAATACATAAAGACAAAAAACTTGATTTAGTGATTGTCAATTCTGAGGTCCATCCTCGAATTAAAGTAACTCAGCATGGCTTAGAGCCGTTTAAAGAAGAGCTGCCAAAAAATCGTCGAGATGCAAAAGAGCGTTACCTAGAACTTGTTCATGTTAGTAGTGCAGACGTGTTTGGCGAAGAGAAACAGTTACTTTTTATTCAAGCTTTAGATGGTCGTGAGTATAAAGTTGATTATAGTAAAATAGGCACCAAGTTATTTGTACGTATTCACCAAGATGCTTATATGTAGCATTTTAATGGCATCTTTATTGCTTGTAATTACACATAGTGATTTATTGACATAAAAGGTGCTGCGTATGAAAGCGTTTGCTTTAATCCCCCTCATTTCTTGTGGTTTGCTTAGTGCGTGTGGAGGCGGTGGTGGTGGTGATAATACAGCTTTAGAAACATCCGTTAATGCTGGGACAGATTTACAGGTTATTGAAAAAAGTGAATTTACCATTACAGCACAGGGATCTCCCGTTGATGGTACGTTTACGTGGCAACAAGTCAGTGGCCCAAGCTTAGAAGGTTTTCCGCTTGATGGCGCTGAACAAACACTTACAGCACCTGATGTAAAAGCAGACAGTGAAATAATCCTAAGAGTAAGCTATCAAAGTACGGGTAGTAGCGCTGTTAGTGATGATATTGCTATTTCAGTGAGCTCTAATAACCAACTTCCCCTTGTTGTTGTGACACAAACCTTGCCTGAAACACTTCCTTCTGTATACAAAGACACAATTACTTTAAGTGCTCTTGAGTCGAGTGATCCAGATGAAAATGGCCAAATTGATAGTTATTTTTGGCAATTATTGTCGGGTCCTGATTTAGATATTACGAGCTTTAATGAGTCAACACTGAGCTTTTCTCACCCATTATTAGAAACTAACGTAAATTTATCTTGGCAGTTAACCGTCACTGATGATGAAGGGGGTGAGGCGAGCACAGAATATTCAATGACGCTTAATAAAACAAATGAATTAGTAGATGCAAATGCAGGCGCTGATCAAAATGTCGAAGAATTTGAACAGGTCACTCTCGATGCAACCCAGAGTGAATCGGTCACTGATACTTATCAATGCCGTTGGCAACAATTGACTGGTAATGCCGAAACATTAAGTAATAGCAGCCAATGTACAACGACATTTATTGCCTCAGATATTGATATTGACACTATATTGAGCTTTGAAGTAACAGTAACAGATTCGAAAGGGCGTACTGATACAGATTCTTTATTTATTGATGTGTCACCAAAAGCGCTTGGGCTTATAAATGATAGTGGTGTTGGTGAGTGCTATAACAACACACTGCGTATTAACTGTGACAGTGATGATTTCCCAGCGCAAGATGCAGAGCTTGGTCGTGATAGTTTTGCTAATCGTTTAGATAAAGTTGGGAAGGGTAATTTAGCGTTTGACTATACAAAGCTCAATGAGTTTGCCGATGAGGTTGCTGATGACAGCAATTCTTTTAGTTGTGTGCGTGATAATGTGACTGGTTTAGTATGGGAGGTTAAAAGTGTTGCCTCTGGTACCGTGCCCAATACGTTAGTGCGTGATGGTCAAAATCATTATTTTTGGGATTTAGGTGATACAACCTTTACAGACACCAGTACAGCCAATTCAACTTGTCCGAATGATACGAGTTGTGGAGTACAAAGCTATATAAACGAAGTGAACAGCATAGATTTTTGTGGTGGTACAAACTGGCGATTACCTACTTATACAGAGCTTTTAGGTTTAATTGATTACGGGAAACAAGGCCAGAGTATATTAATTGATGAGTCATTTTTCCCCAATATGCCAAGTGAAAGTGCATTAAGCCATTTACGTTATTGGACTTCACAAACCGCAGTCGATGGTACCAGTTTATCGCAAGCGTACATTATAGATATGAGTGATGGTAACGATCTTGCTTATCCAAAAGAAAACACCGCTTATGTTCGTTTAGTTAGAAGCCGTTAGGAGAAAATAATGAGATTAAAATTACTCTGTGCACTAGCAACTATAAGCTTGAGCTTTAATATTACAGCGGCGCAAACGTGCTACGACGGTGCAGATACCACAACACCAACAGATAGGTTTACTATAAATACAGATGGTACAGTATCTGATACCGAAACGGGTCTTATGTGGCAACGTTGTAGTTATGGGCAAATTTATAATACAGAGACGCAGCTTTGCGAAGGATCAACACCTTCTCTTACTTGGCAAGAGGCACTTCGTGGTGCTAAAAATGATACAACCGCAGATTACGATGATTGGCAAATGCCTAACATTAAAGAATTGGCGAGTATTTTAGAGCACAGTTGCACAGAGCCGAGTATTAATGAAGATATATTTTTGGGCACTAAGCTTCAAAACTATTGGTCAAATACCTCAGGTGTAAGCACAATGAGCTCAGCGTGGGTTTATCAATTTGATAGTGGGTTGAATAGCTTACATGCTAAAACGAGTAATGTGTATTTACGATTAGTTCGCTACGAAGAATAAAGCACATACTAAGATTAGATAGATGAAAGTGCAGCCTTAAAACAGCTGCATTTTTTTGTTTTACATAAATTTACGTTATTTCAATAATAAAGCACTCACAACGTTGTCACTTAGCGCGTTTTTTTGCCATTATAGGCCGTGATTTAATTACGAAGGAACATCACGGTGTATTTAAGCTATTTTGGCCTGAATGAAAAACCTTTTTCAATTTCGCCCAACCCTCATTACTTATTTTTAAGTGAACGACATAAAGAAGCCTTAGCACACCTTACCTATGGATTAGGTGAAGACGGTGGTTTTGTATTATTAACAGGCGAAGTGGGTACTGGTAAAACTACAATTACCCGCAGTATGTTAGAGCAGTTACCTGAAAACACGCAAGTAGCGATGATCTATAACCCCGCACTTTCAGAGCTGGAGTTATTAGCTAGTATTTGTGATGAGCTCAACATTAGTTACGATGTTCATAATGCGACGCTTAAAAGTCTTACCGATATTATAAAAAAGCACTTAGAGACCAATAATAAATCGGGTGGGCACACCATACTTATAATTGATGAAGCACAGTTACTTGCCCCTAATGTGCTTGAGCAATTACGCTTGCTGACAAATATAGAAACCGATCATAAAAAATTATTACAAATAGTATTGGTTGGTCAACCTGAGCTACAAGAGCTTTTAAAGCGCAACGAATTAAGGCAACTCGCCCAGAGAATAACAGCTCGTTACCATTTATTGCCACTTACGCAAGGCCAAACAGTTGCTTACATAAAGCATCGGTTACATGTTGCAGGGTGTGATAAAGGCATTTTTTCGATGGATGCCATGCAAGCTGTTCATCAGCTAACAGGTGGTGTGCCACGATTAATGAACTTGGTTTGTGAGCGAGCTTTGGTAGGCACTTTTGCAAAGCAGCAGTTGATAGTTGATAGCGATATAATAAAAAAATCAGCACATGAGTCATTACCCATGGATTTTGTAGCGCCAGTTAATGGGGCTAACAAAACAACGTCATTTGTACCATATAGCCTTGCATTCGCTGCTTTATTTGCCGTAGGCATTGGGCTTTCATTTATTTTATAGTTAGGTAAGTTATGTCTTATTTATTAGATGCGCTAAAGCAGTCGCAGCAATCAGATATGAGTGCTGAGCAATACGACTTACAATCAGAGCAGTTAAAGCAACAGCAAGCACTTAAGCGTTATAGACGATTAGCGTTAGTATTTGGTACAAGCTTAGCTGCATTTATTGCTGTAGCTGGTGGGTTTAGTGCTGGTAAGTGGTTTCAAGGTACTACTTTATTAAACACATCGAAACCCGCTGTAATTAAGGTGGTTGAAAGCGAAAAATCGTCACCTAAAGAAGAAGTTAAAGAGGTAGATGCTGAAGTTGAAAAACAGCAAATAGCTAAGTTAGAACCCGCTAAAGTAGCTCCAACAAATACTGCAACGATTGAAGGGCAACTTGTCCATGTGCAAACACCTAACGGTGTACAGCAAATGTTATTAACGCCTAATGGGCAATATATTCCTATGCCATCGAGTCAGGTCACGAACGCAACGGGTTATAATCAGCAGAACGTGCAACAAGTAATACCAGTTCAAAATTATAATCAGCCAGTATTTAATCCACAAAATAATTACAATCCAAATAATACACAAAACGCTTCGGTATTTGGGCAAAGTCAAAATACAGCATCGGCTCAACTAGATATGAGTAAATATAAAGTACTGGGTAAGCCTATTAATGGCAGTAACCAATCTCAACAGATGAGCGATCCTGAGCTTGATGAGGTGCCTACAACGCTTAAAAATGCGTTTGCGCAGGCAGTACAAGACGCCGAAAAAAATCAAGATTATGAAGTGACCCACGCATCAAAAACGTCATCACGCGTTGAGCCTGTAGAATTGCTACCGGATGGTTTGCAATCAATGTTGCCTAGTATTAAATATCAAGCGCATATTTATTCATCGAGTGCTGATAAGCGTTGGATAAAGCTAAATGGCCGGGAGCTTCATGAAGGTGAGAGCATTGGCGCTCTAACTGTAAGAGAGATTACACCGGAGCAAAGTGTGCTTGATTTTGATGGTTATGAGTTTAGTTTAAAAGCCTTGCAAGACTGGCCTGAATAAACCCTTAGTTATTTAATTGAGAGCTCGGTAAAGTATTGAGCTCTTAATTATTTTTAGGAAAGTATAGAATTTTTGTAAAAGCGTTCTAAATCAATATTATATTCTTTAGGTTTAACCGCTGACTCAAGAGTGTCTACAATTTTTTTATTAGATAAATCAATATCTTTTACTTCGGTATAGCGACTGTGCTTAGCGCTGTAAAATGTTTTAACGACAGGTTTTAGTGGTGCCCCCGGATTACTCTCGGTAACCAAACCCACTTTTTGGCTCGATAACCTTACAAGCGTTCCTACCGGATGAATACCAATACATTGAATAAACTTATTAAGCAGCACAGGGTCAAAGCTATCTGGACATCCGTCTTTTAATATTTTAAATGCCTTTATTGGCTCCATACCTGCTTTATAAACTCGCTCTGCGGTAAGTGCGTCATATACATCAACAATTGATGCCATACGTACATACTGACTTATTTCGTCGCCCTTTTTACCAAACGGATAGCCTTTACCATCAAGCCTTTCATGATGCATACCTGCAATATCAACTGCAATACCCGTTAAGCCAGACTCTTCTAATATTTCTTTACTGAAAAGCGAGTGCATTTTCATTATTTTAAATTCATCATCGGTAAAGCGACCCGGCTTATTGAGTATTGCATCGGGAATTTTTATTTTGCCAATATCATGTAAAAGAGCACCGGTTGTCATCTGCTCGATAATATCTTTGTCTATACCTAAATGCTTTGCAAAAATACTTATTAATATAGAAACATTAATGGAGTGCTCAAGTAGGTAGGCGTCTTTTTGGCGCATTTGCGTCAAACACGCAAGGGCATCTTGGTTTCTAAAAACCGAGTCCATAAAGCCACTAGCAAGCTCCCTAAATGGCGCAATATCTATATCGCGGCCTGCTTTAATATCTTTAAATGCTTTTATTTGTAATGTTTTGGCTTCATCGTAAAGCTTTTTAGCTTTTCCAATTTCTTGCTCAGCGCTATGTGATTTTTGCCAAGGGTCACGCTTTAATTTTGTTGTAGGTATAGCGATAGGATCTTTTTCAGGGACTGAGTCAATGAGGGTTTTATCAGGGTCTATTTCTACTTCTAAAATACCTGCTTTTATTAGATTATTAATACCAGATTGAGTTTTAACCCAGCCTTGATTTTTAATTTTAATACTGCCTGTTTGCTTTGTAACGCGTTGTACAAACATGCCTGGGATTAAATTATTGATAGGAATAGTTTTCAAATTTACAACTTCAGTTACTAATCTAGTATAAAACTAACAAATTTATACGATGTTACCTAATAAAAAAGGCACTTTTGAGTGCCTTTATTATTTTTTAATGAAAAATGTTAGATTAATTATTCATCATCTTCAACAAGTGTCATTAGTGATGTATTACCACCAGACGCCGTTGTATCAATACTGATTGTTTTTTCAGTAATAAGGCGTTTGATTAATGTATCGTAATACTCAGAGCTAATAACCGGTAAAATTGCGCCTTTACGCTGTGCAAGCTGCTGGCTAAAGTAGCCTAAGCGAGACGAACGAGCAGCAACTACCGCACCCGCTAGGTGAGGGTGAGCTAAAATAGCTTGTAACTGATTCGGTTTAGCTACTTGGAAAACACCTTCTGCAACACCTGTAGAGATAAATTTATCTTTAAAGGCAACAGCTTCATCATAAAACAGCTCAGACGCTACAGTAATTACCGTATTACCTGCGGCAATAGCGGTAATGATAGACAATGCCCAGAAGTTAAATGATGTGCTCTTATCTGCATAGCACACTACGCAACCACGTGCTTCTAGATGAAGTGTATTAGACTCACCCGTTGGCCCTGGCAGGGTAGTAAACTTACGCATGTGCTTTTCAAGGCGGTTAAGCTGTGCACGTGCTTCTGATAGTGTTAATGCTAAATCGTCAGCTAAATCGTCGATAATTTCTACCGTCGCGATTTTAGCAAGCAACTGACGTACAGCCGAAACACGGTCATTTAGTGGTGTTGCACGCCAAATTTTTTCATCGCGCATTGAGTTAGCCATTAGCTTTTTAACTTGCTCATTCGCACCGCTGTAGTGGTGTAAATCAAGCTCATCTGGCGTTAGGTTAGTCATTTGCACGTTATCTGGTGATGCTTTTTCTTTTACTAAACGTTGTAGGTAGTTAGGGCCACCGGCTTTAGGGCCAGTACCTGATAAACCACGGCCACCAAACGGTTGCACACCAACAATAGCACCAATCATGTTTCGGTTAATGTAAACATTACCCGCACGTGACATTTTAGCAAGGTACTCACAGCGCTCTTCGATACGTGAATGAACACCCATTGTCAGACCATAGCCCGTGTTATTTATTTGATCCATCACATCATCAAGCTCATTCGATTTAAAGCGAATAATATGAACACATGGGCCAAATACTTCACGTTTAAGCACTGATAAGTCTTTGATTTCGTATAAACGAGGAGCAAAAAAGTATGCACCATTTTGCGTATTATCAGGAATTTTACATTCGTAATGCAGTGTTGCATTACCTTTTAAGTACTCAACGTGTTCATTTAAGTTTTTAAGTGCTTTTTCATCAATTACAGGACCAACATCAGTTGATAGTAACGATGGGTCGCCAATGTGTAACTCAGCCAGGGCACCTTTAAGCATGTCGATAATGCCATCTGCTACATCATCTTGAATGAATAAAACACGAAGAGCAGAACAACGTTGCCCAGCACTTTGAAAACCAGAACTGATCACATCATCAACTACTTGCTCAGGAAGCGCAGTCGAGTCAACAATCATACAGTTTTGGCCACCTGTTTCTGCAATTAACGGTACTTGAATGTCATTACGAGCAGCCAGTGTTTGGGAAATTAATGTGCCTGTTTCAGTAGAGCCTGTAAACATAATTGCTTGAATGCGTTCATCAGGAACAATTGTTTTGCCTACTTCGCTACCATGAGCGATAACAGGTTGCACAACATGTTCAGGTAAGCCAACTGATAACATAAGTTCAATTGCACGAAGGGCAATTAAGCTTGTTTGCTCAGCAGGTTTAGCAATTACAGTGTTACCTGTAACAATGGCGGCAGCAACTTGACCTAAAAAGATTGCAAGCGGGAAGTTCCACGGGCTAATACATAAAATAACGCCACGGGCTTCAAAGCGTTCATCTTGTGATAAGTCTTCAGCGCGGGCTGCATAGTAACGACAAAAGTCGACTGCTTCACGTACTTCATCAATACCATCTTGCGCTACTTTACCGGCTTCTTTAATACAAATAGCGACTAGCTCGTCGTTATGACGCTCTAAAATATCAGCAACGCGACGCAGTAAATTAGCACGCTCTTTTACTGAAGTTTGTGACCATGATTCAAAAGCAGCTTCAGCGTTAGCAAGCAGCACCTTCATTTCTTCGCCAGTTTGCAGTTTAACGTGGCCAATGATTTCTTTATGATTTGCTGGGTTTTTAACAGCCAATGAGCCTTCAGGTACTTGGCTTTGCTCAATTAAATGCGCGTTAAACCAGCTTTCAAGGTTCTCTTTGAAAGGGGTAATAACGTTAATGTCGGTTAAATCCATGCCTTTAGAGTTAGCACGTTCTTCACCGTATAAATCAATGGGCATTTTTATTTGCGTATTGTACTTGTTACGTAAACCTTGCAGTGTTTCTACAGGATCTGGTAGTAATGATTCAACAGGTTTTGTTGTATCTACAATCGCGTTTACAAATGATGAGTTAGCACCATTCTCTAACAAACGACGAACAAGGTACGCAAGTAGGTCTTCGTGCTGACCAACAGGTGCGTACACGCGACATTGAATTTTTTCTTCGTTAACGATTTGGTCGAATAATGATTCACCCATACCGTGTAAACGTTGAAATTCAAAACCAGTGTTGTCGCCTTTGGCTACTTCTAAAATAGTCGCGGCAGTGTAAGCGTTGTGCGTTGCAAATTGCGGATAAAGTACGTCGCGCGCTTCGAGCATTTTAATTGCACATGCTTTGTAAGAAACATCGGTTGTTGCTTTACGAGTAAATACAGGGAAATGCTCTAAACCATCTTGTTGTGTGGTTTTGATTTCTGTATCCCAGTACGCGCCTTTAACTAAACGTACCATCATTTTACGACCAACACGGGTTGCAAGGTCTGTTAGCCATTCAATAACGAAAATAGCGCGTTTTTGATACGCTTGAACCGCTAACCCAAACCCTTGCCAATCGCCTAAGTCTTTATCGCTAAATACGGCTTCAATTACATCAAGAGAGATATCTAAACGGTCAGCTTCTTCGGCATCAACGGTAAAGCCGATATCGTATTTTTTAGCTGCAAGTGCAAGTTCTTTTAACCTAGGGACTATTTCTTCCATCACACGGTCTTTATGAGTGAACTCATAACGAGGGTGGATTGCAGAAAGCTTAACTGAAATGCCTGGGCTTTTTATTGGACCACGACTGTTTGCCGCTTTACCAATAGAGTGTATAGCGTTCATGTAGCTGTCGAAGTAACGCTTCGCATCTTTCATTGTGCGTGCGCCTTCGCCTAGCATATCATAAGAATATACATAGCCTTTTTGCTCTGTATCGGCAGCACGTTCAATTGCTTCGTCAATGGTACGGCCCATTACGAATTGCTTACCCATAATTTTCATAGCAAAGTTTACAGACTTACGAATAACTGGCTCACCTAAACGACCAATGGTCTTTTTAAGCATGCCGAACTGTTGTTCTTTCGTTTTGTCTGTGTAGTTAACCATCTTACCGGTAACTAATAATCCCCAAGACGATGCATTTACAAATAAAGAATCGCTACTTCCTAAATGAGAGCTCCAATCACCTTTGGCAAGTTTGTCGCGTATCAAAACATCCTGTGTTGCTTTGTCTGGGACGCGAAGTAGTGCTTCGGCCAAACACATTAATACAACGCCTTCTTCACTAGAGAGTGAGAATTCGTTTAAAAGCGCATCAACACCGCCTTGTCCATCTTGCTCTTTACGAATGTTTAAAACAATTTGACGGGCTCTTTCCCAGGCACGACTTCGTGCTTTTACGCCTACTTCTGCAAGCGGTAAAATATGATCAATAACCGCATTTTCATCTATGCGGTAAAAGTCACGAATTTTCTGTCTGATAGGACAGTTTGTAGTTAAATCGCCTTTGAATAACATGAGCAACTCCCAGGAGTGTTTAGATTTAAAGTAAAATAAATTACCAGTAAATTACCAGTGATATAATGAGTGCATTCTAATTAAATTTCAGCAGAATATGCTGGTTAAATTTCGCGTTTTACGATAATTTACAGGGCATAAATTTAACTTATCCGCATAAAATTCTGTTATGACAATTCCAAATAGATTACGCATGCTAGATCGTATTGATTTAGCCATATTAGACGTTCTTCAAAAGAACGGCAGAATTTCAAATGTTAACCTCGCAAAACAGGTTAACTTGAGTGCAAGCCCGTGTCTTGATCGTGTAAAACGATTAGAGCAAGAAGGCTATATCGAAGGCTACTACGCTAAGCTTAGCGAAGCAAAGCTTAATCAGAGCTTAGTGGCGCATGTGCAAGTATCGCTTGTTACTTCAAACACTGCTGTATTTAAAGTGTTCAGAGAGCACATATTAAGGATAGAACAAGTCGTAGAATGCGACATGGTGGCAGGCGGTTATGATTATTTATTAAAAATCCGCGTTTCTAATATGGAAGAATACAGACAAGTTCTTGGCGACTTAGTCGATATTCCCGGCGTGGGTACTCATCATACTTATATGGTGATCGAAAAGATTAAAAAAGACGAAGGGTTGCTAATC
>NZ_BADT01000031.1 GCF_000239855.1 Pseudoalteromonas sp. BSi20652
TTGTTGAACTAAGCCGCTACGCGGAGATCCTATTCTGACCATTTGAGCCACACTTACCTTGGGGTTATCCCATATTTGGAGGTAAGTCATGAATACACTCATTGAACAAGTCAAAGCTGAAATAGCCTACCGTGGTTATTCACAAAGTACCTGTAAAAGTTACTGCGAGCATTTACTTAAACTCAGCCATTATTTTAATAAACCACTCGATTTAATTACTGATGATGAGCTGAATATCTTTTTTAAAGATCCCGCCATTCGCAAGCTCTCCAGAGCAAGTCAAAAAATACAAATAAACAGCATTTGGTTTTTGTTTAAGAATATTTTACACCGCCCACTGAACTTAGACATAGCCTTGCCTAAAGCAAAACCTCGGGCACCTACTTATTTATCGCGTGATGATATTCGACGACTTATAGAAAGTTGCACGGATATGCGCTTAAAAACATTGATAGTGGTGTGTTATGGATGTGGTTTGCGTATTGGCGAACTGCTGCGCATCAAAGTGCAAGACATCGATGGACAGCGTAAAACCATTTTAATTGAACATGGTAAAGGAGATAAGTCACGCTATGTTGTTGTATCAGATAGCGTGCT
>NZ_BADT01000030.1 GCF_000239855.1 Pseudoalteromonas sp. BSi20652
GAAATGCGCGCAATTAACATCCACTCACAGCAACACCCACCACCTAGGGCGGGCGAGCTTAGCGACTCCCGACGCTAAGATCACAACAAAAACCCTCAATACCCCAGTCGGCCAATAAAGTAGCATTTGCTACGTGACTTTCTACCGCTGTGGGCACTACGACATTACCAGGCTTCAAATTAAAGAAACCCGTTACAGCAATGTGACGAGTTTTTTGCTGTCTAGGATTTAATAAATAGCCAAGAGCCCATGCAGAGCTAGGTAGTGAAACAAAGCCCGAACCGATAATAGTGTAGCATTTCACTGTGGCTCTCCACCGCTGTGGGCGCTATTTCACTCTCTGTGCTCTACGGCATTTGTATTCCAATACATCAAATAAAACAGCTCGAAGGAGCGTCTCTAATCAATGGTAGTATGGTTTTTGACCATTAAAGTTGGGTCTTAGGTGATTTAATCTGCTATAGATAACGTTTGAACGTTTGGAGTAAAAATTGTATGACTCTTTACTTACTTTATTTACATTAGCTTTAGCGTTAATTTACTCGCTAGTTTGTTATAATAATCGCCAATTAAATCATCAGAAAGTGCAGAGAACGCAATGGAATTTGAACAAGATAGCAATTTAACCCTCCCTTTATTTCTATTAGATGAGTCATTAAGTGATAGAGATTTAGAGCAGCCCGATTTTGAAATATCAATTGGACTTGATGATGAGTTACTTGCTCAAATTTGCCAAAATCCGAGTGAAGATAGCAGTGTAGCTATTACTGTTAGCGGTTATGAGTTGCTTATAACTGACCCTTTGTATTTAAATATATTAGATCAGGAGCATGATGCGCAGATAACGTTAACGCATGGTCCTCTTTTAAGTATTGTTTTAAATACTGAAGCTCAAAAAACATTCGTTTCACCACAAATGGATATGATGCCCACATTTGATTTAGGTGATGAGGACGAATGAAAAAAATAATAATAAGTACGTTTGTATTAATTATCCTTAGTGGTTGTGCATACTTAGGTAATGCTCATTACGATGATTTATTTGGCCCTGAGCAAGCGCAAGAGCGTATCGTTTCACATTCGACTCTTGCTGGCGCTGATTTTTTTACAAAACGTAAAACCTGTACTCGATACCCGCTGCGTCGTTTGCCATGGTTGTTATGACGCTCCTTGCCAGCTTAAGCTCTCATCTCCTGAAGGTATTGATCGAGGTCAGAGTAAAGAGCTTGTCTACGATGGAACTCGTTTATTGGCAACGACCCCAAGCCGTTTATTATTTGATGCAACCAATACACAGCAATGGCGAGAAAAAAACTTTACGCCAGTGCTAAATGAACGCGTGCAAAGTGAAGAAGCGAATTTAGCGGGCAGTGTTTTATTTAATAGTTTGGTGTTAAAGCAAAGCTATGAATTACCAACTAATGAAGTGCTAGATGATGAATTTGATTTTTCATTAGGGCGCTCGCAAACCTGTGCAACAATGGGGGAGTTTGACCAGTTAGCTGACGAGCAACCTCATGGCGGTATGCCTTACGGGTTACCAGGGGTTTCGCGTGAAGAGTTTAATCACTTACAAAACTGGCTTAAAGGTGGCGGTAAAATGTCACATATTGAGCCACCAAGTAAATATGATCAGAATAAAATAAAGGGCTGGGAGGCCTTTTTAAATCAAGACAATTTAAAGTATCAGTTATCAGCACGTTATATTTATGAACATTGGTTTTTAGCACATATTTATTTTACTTCAGAGAACCCACAAAGCTTTTTTAAACTAGTTCGCTCAAGTACGCCTCCGGGTGAAAAAATAAAGTTAATTAATACACGTCGTCCTTATGATGATCCTAAAGTTAGTCGTGTTTATTACCGCTTTATGCAAGAACGTACAACTATACTTTCTAAAACACATTTACCACTTGAGCTTAATGAAGCTAAATTACTGCGTTTGTATGAGCAGTTTATTGCGCCAGATTATACTGTTACGCAAATGCCGAGTTATGAACCTGAGTCGGCATCGAACCCATTTAAAACGTTTGAAGTCATTCCTATTAATTCTAAATATCAATTCATGCTTGATGAAGCAGAGTTAATTATTATGGGCTATATAAAAGGACCTGTTTGCCGCGGGCAAATTGCTTTAAATGTTATAAACGATCATTTTTGGGTGGCATTTGCTGATCCTAATAAGGTAGCGACTCCTGCTGTGGAGGAAATGCTAATGCAACATGAAGACGCATTAGAGCTTCCTGCTGCTGAGGAAAGTAATGCCTTACCCATTTCTAGCTGGGTTAAATATTCAGTTCGTGAGAAAAAATATTTACAGGCGAAAGTTGCGCTTGCTAACGAAATGTTTAAAGGTGGCGAGCATCTTACAACTGACTTGCTCTGGAAAGGTGATGGGAATAATAAAAGTGCGGCCCTGACTATTTTCCGCCACTTTGACAGTGCAACTGTTGTTAAAGGCTTTATCGGTCAAGAGCCTAAAACCATGTGGATACTTGATTATGCGTTATTTGAACGTATTCACTATTTGCTTGTTGCAGGCTTTGATGTATACGGAAATATAGGTCATCAATTGGTTACACGTTTATACATGGATTTCTTACGTTTAGAGGGAGAGCAAAACTTTTTAGCTTTATTACCTGAGCATAAGCGTAATCAAATTAAAAAGCAGTGGTATCGTAATTCACCACCTGACCTATCTCAGTTCTTTAAAAGTAACAGAGAATTTAGCCAGCCCAGTGGTATTAACTATAAAACTGATGACCCACAGCATGAGTTATATACCTTGATAAAAGAAGCCTTAGCGCCAGTTTTAAGTGAAAGATACAATTATACTGAAGTACCAAAGCCGTTAAATGCAGTTAGTAATATGCCAGCAAAAGCAGTTAACTTGTTACCTCAGCTTTCTTTTGTACTTGTAAAGCAAGAAGATAATAGCCATAAGGGCTACACTATTATTCACCATAATGCACACTACAATATTTCTAGTTTATTAAATGAAGATGGTCAACGTGCTTATGACGAGGATACCGCGACTATTGTTCCCGGGTTTATCGGAGATTATCCAGCAGCAATTTGGTATTTAAATAACGAGCAACAAGTAAATGCTTTTGCTGATCAATTACCAATGATGCAAATAGAAGCTGATTATCGCGCTTTGAAATCTAAGTTTGGTATTCGACGTACTCATCCACAATTTTGGCAATACAGCGATATTTTACACGCTACAGCTAAAGAATACCGTGGTATTGAATACGGGATGTTCGATTATAACCGTTTAGAAAATAGGTAGTTAAATAGTTTTATTTTATTAGCCCAGCTTTTTAGTTGGGCTTTTTTATTTAATAATCATTATTTAAGCTGCTTATTAGTTCTAAAAAATTGAGCTACACTTAAAACAAAAACAGGGCTTAGTATGTTTAAAGTTGTCGCGAATATACGTACTCGTTACCGGTGGGCATTAATAGCAATAGCACTATTAATAAGCACATCAGCATCACTTATGCAGTATTTTTTTTCGGTGCAAAAATACGACGCAAAAATAATAAATATGGCTGGTAAGCAGAGAATGCTTTCTCAAAAAATAGCTTGGCATAGTAATGAGTTATTATCAGCAACAAATATTTCTGAGCATACTCAAGCGTTAAAAGCGTCAGTGGTATCATTCAAAAAAACTCATAATTACTTACTTTCAAAAAATGGTAATGGAGAGTATCAATACCTTACACCTAAGCTTATTAAGCTATATACGTTAGCTCCTCATAAACTAAATTCCCAAGTTGCAACATACATCCAGCAAGCGGAAAATTTGCTTTATCAACAAGGCAAAGTAGATAAGCGTATATTCTCTTTAACGGAGGTTGAAGAGCTATTAAAGCAACTAAATCATGCAGTGAATTTATTTGAAGATCAAGCTGTCCAAAAGTTGAACTGGGTATCTAACCTTGAATTATTATTTTGGCTTATGGCGATGCTTTTACTATTTGTAGAGTTAAGGTTTGTATTTATGCCAATGGAAAAAGAAATAGGTAACGCATTGTCTAAATACCAAAAACAAAAAGAGTTTGCTCAACAGGTGAGTCAAAATAAAGAGCATTTTATTGCCAGAGCAAGTCACGAATTTAGAACACCTTTACAGGGTCTTATTACGTCTATTGAGGAGCTAGAGGTTTCTGATGCGCAGCAAAGTGTTAAAACTCAAGCTAATTATTGCGCGCTTAGGTTAATAGCCATATTAGATGAATTACAAGACCTACAGGCTTTAAGTACAGGTAAGTGGGTACCGTATTTTAATGATGAAAACCTTTTAGAGTCGTGTAATAAAGTACTAATGGCTTACGAGCATGCTTGTCAGCAAAAAGGTCTGAAACTAGTTAGTTATTTAGATGAATCATTAAATTGTGTATGTAAATTAGATCATCAACGTTTGCAGCGCACACTTACGGAGTTAATTAGTAATGCAATTAAGTTTACACAAAAAGGTGAAATTACTGTCTCTGCAAAACTTTTAAATGATGAATTTTATTTAACGGTGAGTGATACTGGCTGTGGTTTTTCGAAAGAGATTACTGAGCTTGAATTTGACTTATTGAAACAAACAAACCATTTTCAAGGATTAAGAACAGGCTTAACCCGGGTTCAATACGTTGTAAAAGCACTGCATGGTGAAATTACTTTTACAAATAATAAAACTCATGGTGCTTTGGTGTCTTTGTATTTACCAGTGACAATAAGTAAACCCCTCCCAACACCTCTTAAAGTAAACGACAAGCTAACGTGTTTAGTCGTTGAAGATAACCCATTAAACACCATGTTATTAACCCGCATACTTAGTTTATTAGGTTTAAGCTATGATTGTGCTGAAAATGGTAAAGTCGCGTGTGATATGGTGAGTGAAAGTCAGTACGATATTGTTTTTATGGATCTAAACATGCCAGTAATGGATGGGTTTGAGGCTATTAAAAGAATACGTTCCGATCTTAATAAAGTAATGCCAATTATTGTTATAACAGCCAATACCTCACAAAATGATATAGAGCGAGTTTATGAATACGGAGCTAACCTCCATATTCATAAGCCAATAAGTCAGCAAGCAATTAAAGACGCATTAAATAGTATTGGCGTTGTTAGGGCGTGTTGATCTTTGGTAGTTGAATTTGCAGCAGACTATTTGATTTTTAGGCAAGGCAGAGCCTATGTAGTGTGGTTATTCCCCATAAATAGGCGATAACGCAGCATAAATACCAAACATGCGCTGCCCATTGGGTTCTTTCTAGGGACGATTAACTCTTTGTTGCCTACATGGATGTAGGTAAGGGGCGTGAGCAGGACGCGGAAGCTTTACTCGGTTTTGACTTATTCTTACATGGATGTAAGCCATTAGAATAACGCAGGAGCAGTTATCGAGCCCACTAGGTTACAAACCTCGCGCCGCGATTTAATCTTCCTTGGATTGAACAAATTTCAATCCACAAAGATCAATACGCCCTAGTGAAATAAATTAATTTTGCAGATAACAAGCTTGCTAAGCACTTTTAATATACGTTAACTTGCTGTTTTAAGGTTTATTAGGAAAAATTAGTGCAGTCAATTACGCTTGAGCAATTTAATGGTTACTTACAAGGGCAAGGTAAAAGCCGTTACGATATATGCAACCTAGATTGGCAAGTAAACCTAGGAGAACATTGGTTACTTTTAGGTGCTAATGGAGCTGGTAAATCTGCTCTGACAGCTGCGTTAATCGGTGAGGCTAAGTGCGAAAGTGGTCAGCGTATAAGTAGTATTAATAAGCTTATGCTCGTGTCTTCAGATTCGCATAAACAGTTACTAGCTCAAGAATTAGAGCATGAAAAGCACTCCCTCGTTAAAGACCTTATTTTTACAGGGCATAGTAATAATGATGAGTTATTAGCGCAGCTAATAGAATTATTTAAATTTAGCTCATTACTAAATAGGCATTTTAGAGACCTTTCAACCGGTGAAACTCGTAAACTCCTACTTATAAAAGCACTCAGCTCCCATAGTGAGTTAGTCGTGCTTGATGAGCCATTTCATGGACTCGACGTACAATCTTGCCAGCAGCTTAATAAAATACTCATAGAACTTAGCCAAACTATTACTTTTGTTTTTGTACTAAACCGCCTAGACGAAATCCCTTCATTCATTACTCACTATGGTTATGTAAACCAAGGCTGCTTGTTACATACTTTAGCAAAGCCAGACAGTGAGCAATTAAGTGACTTACTAAAACTACTTCATTTAGAGCATACCTCATTGGATGTGCCATCTCCTGATACCGAACAAGAGCAAAAGGCATTCACCGGTAATACCTTAGTTAAATTGAGTAATGCTAAAGTTAGTTACAGTGATGTAAGCATATTCAAAAATCTCAATTGGACTATAAAAAAGCATCAGCACTGGCAACTTAGTGGAGCGAACGGTTCAGGTAAAACATGCCTATTAAATTTAATAACAGGTGATAACCCACAGTGTTATAACAATGACATTAAAGCGTTCGGTTTCAAACGTGGAACAGGGGAGAGTATTTGGGATATAAAACAGCATATTGGTTTTATATCTAACGCGCTACATATGGATTACCGGGTAAGTATATCGGCTTTAAATACTGTTATTTCAGGATTTTACGACAGTATAGGTTTATATCAAAAACCGAGCGACGCACAAATTAATATTGCTCAACAGTGGCTGGCATTTATTGGTTTAAGTGATAAAAAAAACACCTCATTCACCCAGCTATCGTACGGCGATCAGCGTATGTTATTAATTGTGCGGGCTATGGTTAAACATCCAACGTTACTTATTTTAGATGAACCTTGCTTAGGCTTAGATGAAGCAAACAGGCAGCGTGTACTGCTACTAATAGAGAAAATTTGTGCTGCCAATACAAGTACTGTGATTTATGTAAATCATCATGCGGCAGACAAAATTAAAGGAATAGAGAACTACTTAAAAATGGAAGACTTTAGTTGTTAGTTCGTTTTTTATATTTTTTATTAATACTTTCTATTAAGTAAATAACAATTTCAATCGCAATAAAAATAGAGGCAAGGATTAACCCACCACTTGGTTTAAAGTACCCCTCTTGGTAGTAATATACTCCATTGATAAAAAGCATCGTGAGAAAAAATAAAATCTCAAATTGAAAACGTTTCATAATTTACCTAAACATTATGAGCTTACTTAGCGAGTTTGTTTACGTAAGCTCTATTGGGGCCATTTTTATTTTAAAGACGAGTAACGCTAAAGCCTTTATCTCGAAGTTGTTTAAGTAACCCGTGTTTTTCAGGTAAATGCAGAGCGCCTACAGCAATAAATAGCTGCTCGTTTGCTAAACGCGGTGTGAGTTGTTTAACCCAATTATTATTGCGGTTAGTTAGCATTAC
Source organism: Pseudoalteromonas sp. BSi20652 (assembly GCF_000239855.1). Classification (GTDB taxonomy): domain Bacteria; phylum Pseudomonadota; class Gammaproteobacteria; order Enterobacterales; family Alteromonadaceae; genus Pseudoalteromonas. Next base: position 7,404 of record NZ_BADT01000030.1, read on the forward strand.
TTGCTCGCTAATTTCACCGTAATTACTGTCATCAAAACTCATGTTGTAGTAATCGGTTAGTGTGTCCATATCCCCGTTTTTCCAGGCATTAACTAATTTGATAAAGTAAGTATTAATATCGCTGAGTTGCTCAAAGGTTTCTTCAATCATTTCATTGCTTAATAGCGCCATGCCATCAAACATTTGCAGTTGTTGCTCTAGAGTTTCAAGCTCACCAATTTTTATTTTATGTTCTTTAGCGTAAGCAAGTACTTGCTTGTCTATGCCGGTTTTATCTGAATATCCTGCATTTTGAAATTCAATTTGCATCATAGTCACCATAACAGCCCAAGGCTTTAAGCCATTAAACATAGCAATATCAATCGACTTTTTAGCAAAGTAATCTTTTAGCTTTTTGTAGTTTTGTTTTGATAATTCTGTTTGTAATGTTTTGCCATTTTTTAGCATCATTAATGGCATAGAACGCTGTTGCATTTCAAGTGGAGTAAGTTTGCTTATATCCACTTCAACAATCACTTCTTTGCTTGCACTAATTGCATCGGTTACATTTTTAGGTAAGCCTTTCATGCTGGCATCACCAACGTGTACGGTGCCAAATAAGTAAGAGCTAACGCCATTTTTTTCTATTTTATATAAGGCAGGAGCAGCATAGCTGTTAAGGCTAAACGTTATAAGTAATGCCACAATAAAAAAGTGGCTAACACGAGTAAGAGCATTCATTGTTTGTCCTTAAAATCTCAAAAATCAGTAATGTAAATACTAACCTAAATTTACTTCAGAGGTAACGTTAATATAAACGTTAACGTATTGCTTTCGGTATTACTGGCCGTAATGGTAAAGCCATTTAAGTTACATAAACTCTGTACAATTGATAATCCTAAACCATGGCGCTGATTATTAGTTCTAGATGAATCTAGCTGATAGAGTGGGTCAAAAATAGTAGTTAGCTGTTCACTACTTAGTGGTTTATTTATTTTGTTACTAACAGAGATGGTCATGTTTGTGCTGTTATTTACGGCAGTTAATTTAATTGGCGCCTCAGGAAGTCCATAAAATAGTGCGTTATCGATTAAGTTACACAAAATGGTATTTAAACTAAATTCGTCAGCATTAAGTGTAAACTCGTCAGTTATCTCGTTATTTAAACGCGCTTTAATACTTGGGTGTTTAAAGGTCAGCTCATCAATAATTTGATTTACTAAGTTATTTAAAATGATATTTTTTGCATTCAATTGCATAGTACTACTACTTGAGCGCTGCAATAATAAGAGGTTGTTAACAATCGTTTTCATACGCTGTGAAATACTAAGCACATCACTGGTATAGGTGTCGCTAATACGTTTATCGTCTGGGTAGCGAATAGCCACCTCTGAAAGGCTTATGAGTTCAGCTATTGGGGTTTTTAACTCGTGTGCAATGTCGCTTGTTAGGCGTTTTTCATTACTATAGAGTTGCTGATTAACGGTAATAAACTTATTTAGCTCGTTACGTATAGGTTCTATTTCTTCTACTTTAAAGTCGCTTTCTATTGTTTGCGCAACACCGGTAATATCGAGTAACTTAATTTGGTCGTTTAAATTGTGTAGCGGGTGCAGGCCTTTATTTACAATACGTGTCACTAAATAGCGCACACCAAACACACCAAGCACACAGGTTAAAATAAAGACCACATCAATAATAATCAGTACTTTATTAAGTTCGGAGGTGGGCGCTGCAATTGCAAGAGTCATGGTATTAAAAACAGCTGAGTGAGTAGGGTTTCTATCATCTTTTTGGACTACAAAGTGACTTATAAGTGCGCGGCCATCACGCCCGTTAGGAAGCTCGTAATCTATAATTTTAGATTCGTTTATCGGCATTTCTAAAAAAGGCAGGTTAGCATTTTCATAAAGCGCTAATGAGTCCGAGCGCTCAAACACATCACGGCCATGCCATAACTGGTAAAACTCCGTGGCATCGGCTGCTTCATACTCCGACATAAACTCGCCAGCAAAATCAAATTCAACCACGTTGTTGTCATCTTCAACTAAGGTTTTTAAGTAGTTAGCTTTATTAGTTAAAGACTGATTGAACTGATCTTCCACCCAAGTATCAACACTTAAATCAACGGTTAAAAATATGGTGAATAAAATAACTGAGATCACAGCGCTAATATTATTAACGAGTTTACGTTTTATTGAGTGATTTTTATTTTGTTGTTGCGACATAACCAAATCCACGTTTATTTTTTATCGGGAGCTCGCCATCAAACTGTCTTACTTTTTTACGTATGGTTGATATGTGTGCTTCAAGCGCATTTTTAGAGAGCATATCAAACTGACCTACCACCGCTTCACTTATAAGCTCAAGCCCCAATACTCGCTCTGGGGCGTTAAATAAGCATTCTATTATTTTGTATTCATTACGCGTGAGCTCAATGGCGTGTTGCTTGTAATGAAGAGTTTTAAGCGAGAGATCTAATACGCAATCACCTACGGTAAGGGTGTTTTGTTGGTTTTGCAGTGAACCACGACGAAGTAATGCAAGGACGCGAGCATGGATTTCTTCAAACGAAAATGGCTTAGTTAAATAATCGTCAGCGCCTTTCATAAGGCCGCTAATTTTATCTTGAGGCTCACTTCGTGCAGATAAAATTAGCACACGACTTTGGCTATTACTGCTGCGCAGTGCTTGTAAAATACTCATGCCATCAACACTCGGTAGCATTAAATCAAGTACAAGGAGGTCGTAGTTTCCACTCAGTGCCATGCTCAACCCTTCTGAGCCATCACCTGTTTCATCTACGGTAAAACCAAGGTTGCTAAGGCCAACTTGCAAGCTGCGTCTTAGTGCTTCAGAGTCTTCAATAACGAGGATTTTCATGTTTACTCGGTTTATAAAAATAGCCTTGATACTTTAACAAGGCTTTATTATCAAGTCACTTTGTTAATGGTACCAACCATTTGTATAAGCTAGATTACCTAAGTTCGCGTGGGCTAGGGCTTTTTTAACTAGTTGCTCATCGTTTTCGCATGGTACAAGCTGGTTATTGCTATACGTATAGGTGGTTGCTGCTTTTTGTGGTTGTAACACCACCACTTTATTATCGTGCATGTAGGCAAAGTTTTTGTCGTATTGCATCATTGCGCGTTGTTTGTTGGCGCTAATTGGCTTTGATAAATCATGACCTATCATAGGGTGCTTACCACTTGCGCCAATTAAAGACAGTAGAGTAACAGGAATATCGAGCTGGCTGGCTAGTTGGCTATCTCGTTTATGGGTAATGCCTTTACCAAAAATAACGGCCGGAATTTTAAAGTGATCAACCGGTACTAAATTCGAACCCGATACGCGCGAGTCGTGATCGGCAATAACTATAAACACGGTATCGTCCCAGTAGCTCGATTTTTTAGCTTTTTCGATAAACGTGCCTAGTGCGTAATCGGCATACTTTGCAGCATTATTACGGGTTTGTTTTTGTTTATCGTACAGTGTTATTTTATCGTCAGGAAAGTCATACGGGCTATGATTAGAGCTTGAAAATATAAGGCTAAAAAAGGGTTTGTTTTGTTTTTTAAGCTTAGTAAGTTCAATGTCGGCTTGGTCGTACAAGTCTTCGTCTGATGCGCCCCATGAGCCATTAAAGTCTATTTTTTTAAAATTATTTGTATCTACGATACTTTTAAAACCGTTGCCTAAAAAGAAGCTTCGCATGTTATCAAAATGGCTTTCGCCACCATAAATAAACTGCGTGTTGTAATTTTGCTTCGCTAAAAAATCAGCAATGGTAAAAAAGTCACGTTGTGATTTATCAAGCTTAACAACTGCACGCGAAGGCGTTGGTGTAAATCCTGTAATTACCGCCTCAATTCCACGCACCGAGCGTGTACCCGTGGCGTATAAATTATCAAACCCCCAGCCTTGTTTATAAAGGGCGTCTATATTAGGTGTAAGCGGTAAACCGCCAAGCGTTCCTACGTAACGAGCGCCTAAACTTTCTTGTAAAATAATGACTAGGTTTTTTGGTTTACCTGTATTACTTGCTTCATGAAACGTTTTTGTAGGGGCGGTTACATCACTAAATGTGCCTTGCGTATTTTGCATATTACTGCGCACAATACTAAGCAATTCATCGGTGGGCATTTTACCGTAATAGTCTTGGCTCGATTGCTCATTAGAGAGTTGCTTTACTGCAAACGCGACGCTATAAAGTGAGTTAAGGGTTAAGTCGTTAAGTAAATGATCAGTAGAGAACGAGACCATGGCGGGATTAAGTGGTCTGTGCCCTAATGAGTTACGCGCGCCCAAAATAGTTAAGCATACTAAAACGAGCGCTAAAATTGATTGATTTAAGCCTGTTAGTGATGACTTGCTTTGCCATTGATTGCTAAATACTTTACTTGCAAATTTACAGCTTAAAGCAAGTGCTATAAAAGCAATAAGTAGCTCTAACTTATAGCCTGAAAAAATCATTTTTGAGACTTCTTCAGGGTAAATTAAATATTCTATGAATAAGCGGTTAGGGCGTAAATCGTACTCGTTTATAAACGTAGGCGTAATCACTTCAAAAAAAACAAGTAAAGCAGATATCCCCACTAAATAAAATTTAATGAGGCCACGTATTTTATTTTGCCAGCCTATGCTTTGCATCAGTAAAGTAAGTAGTAATGCGGGCATAATAATGTAGCTTAGAGTGGCTATATCTACTCTTAACCCACCTATAAATATAGATAACCACGCATGCGATCCAAAGACACGTTCGCCTTGCCATACACTTAAACCAAAGCGAGCAAGTGTTAAAAAGCTAAGTGCCAAAACAGCAAATACAACAAAAATCCATACAGGGCCAAGTGCATTTTGTATTTTAGGTATAAAAGTTAGCTTTATGCCCATAACACAGCCCACCAAATAAGTGCGGCAATTAGCATAGCTATAAACACGCTTGCAGAGGCAATATCTTTAGCGAGCCCTGAAAGCTCATGGTATTCACTGCCAATTCTATCAACTACAACCTCAACTGCCGTATTTACTAGTTCAGCAAACAATACAAAAAGTAGACTCGCTATAAGTAATAATTTATTGCTTAGTGCAATTTCTTGTAGCCACACAAACACACCAAGCACTGAAAACAGAGCTAACTCTTGTTGAAACGCCGCTTCAAATCGACTCATCCATTTTAAGCCGTTAAAAGAATGACTTAAGGTGAAAATAAGGCGCATTAAGCCTTGGCGTTTTATAACGGTTTTATTACTCATAGTTTTATTTCGCTTGGTGTTGTTTGGCAGCTAGCAAGTAAGTCAAGGGATGCCTGATACGTTTTGCTTTTAATGCCAATTAAATTTAAAAGGGTGTGAAAAATAGTGTTGTGTGAACGTGCTGCACTGGTATCTAAATTAGCTAAGCAGGTATTGGTAATGCGCTGATTATGCTCATTAGCCCACATATAAAGGGGGACATGCGTTTGTGTGCTAGGTGCAAAGCTATACGGAAAACCATGTAAGTAAGCACCGGCTTCGCCAAGTGATTCACCATGATCAGAGACATATAAAAACTGCTTATCTATGTTGTTTGGCAGTGCTTTTAATTGCTCAATTACTTGGGCATTAACAAAGTCGCTGTACGCAATTGTGTTGTCGTAAGTATTAACTAATTCATCGAGTGAGCAGTTTTGAATGTCGCTTCTGTCGCACGTAGGCGTAAATTGCTTAAACTTATCTGGGTAGCGTTTAAAGTAGGTGGGTCCGTGTGAACCCATCATATGTAGGACGATAACGGTATTAGCTTGGCTTAAATTAGCGAGTTTGCGTTTAAGTGGAGCAAGAAGTGTTTCATCAAAACAATATTTTCCATCGCAAAGCGCTGATGCAGTGGTTGGGATATCAATATTAACAACACGGGTGCATACGTTTTTACAGCCGCTGTTGTTATCAACCCACAGTACGTCGCTGCCAGCTTGTTGTGCTAAATCAATCAGGTTTTGTTGGTTGTCGGCTGCTAATCGATCAAAGTTATCTTGTGTTTGCAGTGAAAACATACACGGCACAGACACAGCCGTAGCGGTGCCACAAGACGCCACATTATTAAAATACGTAACATTATGCTTTTGTGTATAAGGGTTGGTGTTGCGCTTATAACCTTGATAGGCAAAGTTTTCTGCTCGTGCGGTTTCGCCAACAACCATAACTGTTACGCTGGTGGTATTGGGCGCAATGAGAGTGGGTGTTGCATCTATATTTTTAAATTCCATATTGGTATACAGCAGTTGATCGCGCATGTATTTATAACCGCTAGAGAGATACTGAAATGGGATGAGTTCTTTTTTCAAAATACGGTTATTACGGCCAGTAGCTGCGTAGTCGGCGTAAAAGTTTACGACCACTAAAGCGATTAACGCACAGCACGCTACAATAAGTTTTATACGGCTAATCGCTTCTTGATGAGGGCGAGTAAAGTGTATTTTTACTTTACTTAATATAAAAACAGGTAGTGCACAAAACAGCAGTAAAAAGCCTATGAGCTGCGGGTTTAAATAACTCAGCGCTTCGCTTGAATCCGTTTCGAACGTGTTTTGAATCATAGAGTAGTCAAACACCACGCCGTAATTTAAAGTGCCGTAAAGCACGGCGCTAGAAATTATTAGTAAAAGGTAGTTAATAGGCTTTAGTAACCATCTAACTGACACAATCGAAAAAAAGATAATAAGTAAACATAAAAGAAGTAGCGGGACTGAAAGTAAAAACAGCCACGAAAAAGACGCAAGAGAGGTGATGGCGCTAAACGAGCCTTGAATAAAAGGAATGTTTATAACTAAGCAGTAATAACAGGCAATCATCACTACAAAGGCATTTGCACTACAGTGAATGTAAAACCGTTTACTACGATTTGGCTTTTTTTTGCTGATATTTGGCTAAGTACGTTCATATTTAGGCTCGTTTTAAATAACAACACCATGCTATGCCATAATACTTAAGAGCAGCTTAAGAGAAGCTACGTATTACCTGAAGATGATAAATAATTTTATTTATAAAAATATTCTTAAAAATTAATCAAACCTTAAATAAGGGATATGAGGATAGTGAATTTCTGAGAATAAAATTAGAGCATAAAAAAACTACTTTTAGTTTATTTAGTGAATTTTAAAACCTGATAAATTGCCTTTTAGTCTTTTTGTTAGATTAACTTTGATGTTGACTTAAAGGCTCTAGCGCGGTACTAATATAGAAAGAGAGCGAAGGAATAACTTTCGCAGCAATTGAATAAAATTTGGTATTAATTACATGCTTACAAACGCACTAAACCTAGTCCTGATTATTATCGTGGTGATTATTCCCGCGAGGGCTTTGTAGTGCTTTAAAAACTTAAGCATTAAAGAGCCCTCCGCACTTAACCGTTCGGAGGGCTTTTTAGTTTTAAGTCTAAAAGTTTCAAGCGTAAATATGTAATTGGGTTGTCACTGAGGAATGAGGGTTTTATTAATGACAGGTGCAGAATTAACAATCGACTTATTAAGTAAACATGGCGTAAAAGATGTATTTGGTTACCCAGGTGGAGCCATTATGCCAATTTACGATGCGCTTTATGATTCGTCGATCAAGCATTACCTCGCTCGTCACGAACAAGGTGCGGGGTTTGCTGCCGTAGGTTTTGCACGTAGTACTGGAAAGTTAGGCGTGTGTTTTGCAACATCAGGACCGGGAGCTACTAATTTAATCACCTCACTTGCTGATGCAATGATGGACTCAGTACCGTTACTTGCGATTACAGGACAAGTACCTACCGCTGCTATTGGCTCTGATGCGTTTCAAGAAATTGATATATTAGGTATGTCGCTTTCATGTACTAAACATAGCTACATGGTGGAGCGAGCTGAAGACTTAGCTGAGATATTGCAAGAAGCCATGCATTTAGCGCAAAGCGGCCGTCCTGGTCCTGTACTTGTCGATATCCCAAAAGACATTCAAATGGCCCAAGTACCTTTTAAACCTTGGCTTGCAGCTGATGAGTATTTACCTGAACTTGATCTAAACCAAGTCGCTATTGCTAATAAATTATTAAGTGAAGCTAAACAGCCAGTCGCTTATGTTGGTGGTGGTGTTCAAGCCGCTGATGCACAAGACGAGTTAATGCAGTTTTTAAATAAAACACAAATGCCAGCAGTAGCAACACTTAAAGCATTAGGCAGTGTGTTACCAGAGTACGAACATTACTTAGGTATGTTAGGTATGCATGGTGGCCAAGCCGCTAATATCGCAGTGCAAGAGTGCGATGTATTAGTGTGTATTGGCGCACGCTTTGATGACCGTGTAACGGGTAACTTAGCAAAATTTGCAGCAAAAGCTAAAGTAATCCATTTAGATATTGATGCTGCGGAAGTAGGCAAGCGAAAGCCTGCTAAAGCTTCATTAATTGCTGATTTGAAAACATCGTTACCAGCATTAGAGTGTTTTGTAACGCCCAAAGTATGGTGCGACGTTAACAAAAAAATGATAGCTAAACACGCATGGCGCTATGATTATCCCGGTGAAAAAGTGTATGCACCTTATTTACTGAATCAGCTAAGCGAGCGCATGCCAAAAACAGGTGTAGTGTGTTGTGATGTTGGTCAGCACCAAATGTGGGTAGCGCAGCATATGAAATTTAGCCATCCTACCAATCATTTAAGCAGTGGTGGCGCAGGCACAATGGGTTTTGGCTTACCAGCAGCCATTGGCGCACAAGTAGCGCGACCTGATGATTTTGTCATAACTGTATCGGGCGATGGCTCAATCATGATGAACATTCAAGAATTGGCCACTATTCGTCGTAATAATTTACCCGTAAAGATATTAATTTTAGATAATCAACGCTTAGGTATGGTTCGCCAATGGCAAGAGCTATTTTTTGAAGGTCGTTACTCTGAAACAGATCTTTCGGATAACCCTGACTTTGTACAATTAGCCGCCGTATTTGGTATTCCAGGGCAAACAGTTACACATGCCAATCAGGTTGATGATGCAATAACTGCATTAGTTAATAGTAAAGGGCCGTATATTGTTCACGCCTGCATTGATGATAAAGCAAACGTATGGCCACTAGTACCACCTGGGGCTGCAAATGACGAAATGATTACGGAGAAAGCACAATGAAACACAGCCTAACTATTGCATTAAAGAGCCAAAGTATAGCGGTAGAGCGTTTTTTACGTGTAGTGCGTCACCGTGGTTTTGACTTAACGCATTTTCAGCTCAATATGGATGATGGTCAATACAACGTGGCTATGACGGTAGATAGTGATAAACCTATTCACCTACTAACAAGTCAGTTGAACAAGCTGGTGGATGTTAAAGAAGTTACTTTACAAAGTTTACATCAACAACAAGCTGTGTAATTACGAATTAATAAATAATTTACGAGTAACTGAGTCACTCGGTTGCTCACCAATTTTAGAATGAGGAATGCCCGCTTACATTGCGGCAAAAACAGAGGTAACTATGGCTAAATTAAGAAGTGCAACAACAACTGAAGGGCGTAAACGCGCAGGCGCTCGTGCATTATGGCGCGCAACAGGTATGACAGACTCTGATTTTGGTAAACCGATTATTGCCGTAGTTAACTCGTTTACTCAATTTGTACCAGGTCATGTACACCTTAATCAGCTTAGTGAGCTTATGGGTGAGACAATAACCCAAGCGGGTGGCGTTCCAAAAGAATTTAATACCATTGCGATTGATGATGGTATTGCAATGGGGCACGGCGGTATGCTTTATTCGCTCCCTTCGCGTGATTTAATTGCTGACTCGGTTGAATACATGGTAAATGGTCACTGCGCCGATGCGATGATTTGTATTTCAAACTGCGACAAAATCACCCCAGGAATGATGCTTGCAGCACTACGTTTAAACATTCCGGTAATATTTGTATCGGGCGGCCCAATGGAAGCGGGTAAAACCAAGCTTGCTAACATCGATATTAAACTTGATTTAGTCGATGCCATGGTTAAAGGCGCAGATGAGTCGGTAAGTGATGCAGATTCAGAACAAGTTGAACGTTCTGCTTGTCCTACTTGTGGTTCGTGTTCAGGCATGTTTACGGCAAACTCAATGAACTGTTTGTTAGAGGCAATAGGTTTAGCGCTGCCTGGTAACGGCACAACGCTTGCTACTCACAAAGACCGTAAACGACTGTATGTTGAAGCGGGTGCCCGTATCGTTGATTTATGTCGTGAGTATTATCAAAAAGATAATCAAGATGTATTGCCACGCGCTATTGCTAACAAAACAGCCTTTATGAATGCGATGGTTGTTGATATTGCAATGGGTGGCTCGTCAAATACCGTATTACATTTACTCGCAGCGGCGCAAGAAGCCGGTGTTGATTTTGATATGTCGCACATTGATGCGCTTTCTCGTAAAACACCTTTTTTATGTAAAGTAGCACCAGCCACACCAGAGTACCATATTGAAGATGTACACCGCGCTGGTGGCATGATGGCAATTGTGCGTGAGCTTGGTAAAGCAGGTTTAGTTGATATGTCAGTTAATCATGTTGCGGGTACAACAATGGCTGAACTTGTTAAAAAATGGGATGCGACCGACCCAGCGAACGAAGTAGCGCGTAAATTTTATCGTGCGGGTCCTGCGGGTATTCGCACCACTAAAGCAATGAGTCAAGAGTGTCGTTGGGATGAAGGCGATAATGACCGCGTTAATGGTTGTATTCGCAGTGTTGAACACGCTTTTCGCCAAGATGGTGGCTTAGCGGTACTATCGGGTAATCTAGCCGTTGATGGTTGTGTTGTAAAAAGTGCAGGCGTTGTTGACGAAATGCTGCATTTTGAAGGCACTGCAGTCGTGTACGAATCACAAGACGATTCAGTTGAAGGTATTTTAAACGACGAAGTAAAAGCCGGCGACGTCGTTGTTATTCGTTATGAAGGACCAAAAGGCGGTCCAGGTATGCAAGAAATGCTTTATCCAACGAGTTACTTAAAATCAAAAGGCTTAGCTGAAAAGTGTGCCCTTATTACAGATGGTCGCTTTTCAGGTGGTACTTCGGGTTTATCAATTGGCCATGTATCGCCAGAAGCGGCAAGTGGTGGTGCAATTGCCTATGTTGAAAATGGCGACAAAATCATTATTGATATCGCAACACGTGAAATCACATTAGCACTGAGCGATGAAGAGCTTGAAGCGCGTAAACAAAAGCAATTAGCGCGCGGAAAGCTTGCTTATAAACCAGTCGATCGTGAACGTTACGTATCGTCTGCGCTAAAAGCATATGCATTACTTGCAACGAGTGCCGATAAAGGCGCTGTGCGCGATTTAGCTAAATTGGAGGCGCTTAGTTAATTATGGTCTCTCAAGAGCTCGATTATTTTCGCGCTATTATTCAAGCAAACATGGAGCCTTTGGCTAAAGTGACTGAGGTTAGCGAAATGGCTGAACTCAGTAAAAAGCTAGGTAATCATGTTTGGTTAAAGCGTGAAGACCAACAGCCTGTGTATTCATTTAAATTACGCGGTGCGTATAATAAATTAAATAAATTACCTAAAGGTTCAGTGGTTATTACGGCTTCTGCGGGTAATCATGCTCAAGGTGTTGCTTTAAGTGCATCTCACCTAGGCCACAAAGCGACGATTGTAATGCCAGTGACAACACCTGAGATAAAGGTCAGCGCGGTGCGTGCACTAGGCGGGGAAGTGGTCTTGCATGGTGAGCAGTTTGATGCCGCGAAAGCCTATGCGCTTGAGCTAACACAACAGCGTAACGGTATATTTGTTCCACCGTTTGATGACCCTGACGTCATTGTTGGTCAAGGCACTGTAGCACGTGAGTTAATGCAGCAATTAAATCAACTCGATGCTGTGTTTATTCCTGTTGGCGGCGGTGGCTTACTTGCTGGTATGGCAGTTTATATTAAATCTCTTCGTCCTGATATCAAGGTAATAGGTGTCGAGGCAGACGAAAGTGCGTGCCTGCAAGCAGCACTTGAAGCCGGTAAGCCGGTAGAGCTTGATCGCGTTGGCAGTTTTGCAGATGGGGTCGCTGTTAAAATCATTGGTACAGAAACATTCCGCTTAGCACAAAAATTCTGCGATGAAGTTGTAACAGTAACTAGCGATGAAATATGTGCGGCAATGCAGGATATTTTTGTGTCTACGCGAGCAATTGCAGAACCTTCAGGAGCACTTGCAACAGCTGGTCTTAAAAAGTGGAGTAAGCAGTCTGGGTTAAAAGGGTTGCACTTAGCGTCTATTTTATCGGGAGCTAATTTAAACTTTGATCGTCTGCGTTATGTAGCAGAGCGTACAGCGCTTGGTGAAAAAAACGAAGCGTTATTAGCGGTTACGATTAAAGAAGAAAAAGGCAGTTTTAAACAGTTTTGTGCTTCTTTAGGTGGTCGTTCTATTACAGAGTTTAACTACCGATATGCAGGACCAGGTGAAGCGCAAATATTTGTAGGTATTGCATTGCGCCAAGGCGAGCAAGAGCTTAATGAATTAAAGCAAGATTTAACCAATAACGATTATCAGTTTTGTGACTTATCAGATAACGAACTCGCTAAATTGCATGTGCGTTATATGGTCGGCGGAAAAGCGCCAGAGCAATTACACGAACGTTTACTGCGTTTTGAATTTCCTGAATATCCAGGTGCACTTGCACGCTTTTTAGATACTTTAGGTAACAATTGGAACATTACTTTGTTTCATTATCGTAATCTCGGTGGCTCGATGGGCAATGTGCTGGCTGGTTTTGCAATTGAACCAAGCCAATATGAGATGTTTAACGAGCACTTAAATCGCTTGGGGTACAGTGTTCAAGATGAAACTCAAAACCCGTGTTTCGCCCAATTTTTGACATCAAAAGCGCAAACCAAAGACATAGAAACACTCGCCTCAGTATAATCCCTTTTCAAAAGACAGGCACCTAACTAGGTGCTTGCTTTATCTCTCTTTTTACATATAGTTACAGGTAATTATAATATTTTTTGAGGAAACCTCATTGGTACTTAAAGGATTAGTTATTGCCTTGTGTTTTTTTGTAGCCTTATTAAGGCGCAGGAATCAGTCACATTACAGTTAAAATGGACACATCAATTTCAGTTTGCTGGTTATTATATGGCAAAGCAAAAAGGCTTTTATGATGAAGTAGGCCTCGATGTAACCATAAAACAAGCTAATCCAATGAAACCTGATACCTTTGGTTCTGTTGTCAGCGGCGAAGCGCAATTTGGTGTAGGTCATTCGGGGATTTTACAGCAACGAGTCAATGGTCAACCGTTTGTTGCTATGGCAGCTATCTTGCAATTTTCACCTTACTGCTGGATGGTAAAAGACACTTCAGATATTTTTCATCCAAGAGATTTTGTTAATAAACGTATCACAAGCGTAAGCAAAAAAGAAAATACCGAATTACTTGTTATGCTCAAACGCAGTGCTGTTAATGTTGATAAGCTCAAGATTTATAAAGGTGAGGACGTTAGCCAAGCATGGATTGAAAATAAGTTTGATGCTATGCAAGTATATGTTACCACTGAGCCTTATTATATGACCCAACAAGGAATAGCCCATAGGCTTATTTGTCCGCAGCGATACGGTATGGATGTATACGCGGATATTTTATTTACCAACGAAAGCATGCTTAAAAAAAATCCGCAAACAGTCGAAAAGTTTTATCAAGCGAGCTTAAAAGGGTGGCGCTATGCAATGATGAATATGGATGAAGCCATTGCAGTTACGCAACAAAAATATGCGCCGAGTAAAAGTTTTCACCAACTCGCCTTTGAGGCCGAAGTATTAAAAGATTATATAACGCAACCTACTACAGGTTTAGGGCATATGTCGGTGGCAAAGTGGCGCTTAATTGCTGACTTATATGGTATACAGCAAAATGAATTTGACGAAGTGAAATCTCATTTTATTTATAAATACCAAGAGCCCGAAAAAATGCAATTATCGTGGATGATCATAGCAGCTATTTTAGTAAGTATTTTTTCAATCCCCTTGTATTTACGATTGATTTTCAGCAAAAAATAACTACTTAGTGAGAGCTCGCGGAGCTGATATAATTAATCGTCTTTTTATTTTTTAAGCTGTTATGACTTTAGCCGAGCAATTTTTTGCACTTGATTCACTTTTAATGCGCCATCGTCAGTATTGGCAGTGCACCGCATTTGATTTTGACACTATTCCTTGGCCAGAGCTGCAAGGTATACTTAGCGTGCTAACTGATGATCAGGTAACCGCTCTTGATAACGATCAAAATCAACTATATCAATTTTTTAGCCAACACATAAACCAACTTAATGAACTTGCTAAGCTATGCGAGTTACCAAGCGCTGAACTCTCTCGAGCTGATTATCCATTTTGGATAAGTAATGGCATTAAAGGTCGTAAGTTTGAACAGTTAAAAGACTTTGTGTCTGCTTTACCAAATAGCACGCTACCCGTTTTAGAGTGGTGCGCAGGTAAAGGCCATTTAGGACGAATGCTTGCTTTTAATGGCGCAAGTGAAGTGCATAGTATTGAGTTGCAATCAAGCTTATGTAAACAAGGCGAGCAAAGTGCTCTGCAGCAAGGTTTGGCAATGCGCTTTAGTCAAGTAGACGTGCTTACTGATGATACGAGTGATTTTTTTAACGCGAATATTCACGCTGTTGCATTACATGCATGTGGTGGGTTACATCAAGCATTTATGCATCAAGCCTGCGCGGCTAAAGTGAAAAAAATTAGCTTTTCACCTTGTTGCTATCATTTATTTACGGCTAATGATTACCGTGCAATGAGTGATGAAGCAAAAAAAAGTGACCTTAATTTAACGCACCGCGATTTAAAGCTCGCCTTGCAAGAAACCGTTACAGCGCCTTCTCGTCTGGAAAAAGTACGTAAAACAGAACTAGAATGGCGCCTTGGTTTTGACGCACTTAGAAAGTCGATTACTGGCGAGCAATATTACGTAAGCGTACCTTCAGTTAATAAAGCTATATTCTCAGATTCGTTTAAATCA
>NZ_BADT01000029.1 GCF_000239855.1 Pseudoalteromonas sp. BSi20652
AGATATTATTAAATATTTTGCAAGATTTAGTCACCCAAATGTTGTTTGAAGTATAAGTTGGCATAAGAGCATACGCTTTTACTGAGCTACAGCACCGTAAGTGAAGTATAACTTGGCATAAAATTGAAGTAATATATGACATAAAGTTACCGAATTAAGCTCAAGCATCGAGATTAATAAAGTAAAGCATACTGGCTTGCGATGTGTCATTTTGAGCTGTAATAAATTTCACTAGAGAGTCAGACATCAAGCGTAGATATTTTTAAACAAAAGTAGGAGTAAATTCATGTTTAATGAGAGCGTACGTTATTAATTAAAGGGTCGTTTTAGACCCTTTAATTGAAGCCAAAATATAATTACGCTTCGAAATTAATTTCTATTTAGAGCAACAAATGCAAGCTTTGAGCGGTATACTCTCATGCTGTGATCAGTACCAAATTTCTTCCAAGTAAACTGTTTTCTCATCCAACCTTTCAGCCGATACCAAATATCTACGTGAGTTAACAAGCGAGCTTTATAATACTCTCCAGGCTTAACATTGGTTAGAAAGCGCATATCGCCACCATGAATATATTGACCAAACTTTTCGCGAAGACCAGACTTTAGCTTATCTCCTATGGCGGGAATAAACCCTAAAAACCAAGAGGTAGTTGTGATAAAAACATCTGCGGGCGGGACCATAGTTACACCATCTGACGAATTTACAATTCTATAGATAGGTGTTTTCATTGTCATAAGCCAATGATCATCTGATACTCTAGGAGAGCCAAATGTATAACACGCTGCATTACCTCCTTTGTGGTTAATCCTCTTTGCAGCTATTGTTGCAAGCGCCCCACCAAGTGAATGACCTGTAATAAAAAGAGGTAACTCTTTGAATTGCTCAAGTGATTTATTAATATCCATCTCAATGAGGTTGTAAGCATCATGGAAGCCAGAATGCACCCTTCCTTCAGTCACACACCTCGTCAAAACAGCATTTGCATCCGATTTTATATCTTTTAATTCAGTTGGCTCAGTACCACGAAAAGATAGCACAACAAATTCATTAGTTTTAATTAAAACTGCTTGGCTTCCTTGAGCATTAAAAGTTGATACAAGCTCAGCATCTATAAGTTTTAGCTGATTTTCGAGTAAGATTTTTTCTTCATTGTGATCATAAGTAAACTTATCAACAGCTAATTGGATTGCACCTTTTAGAAGAGTGTCGCTATTTTTACTTGAAGAAAAAATCTTTTCTAGTTTAAGTCTGAGAACATCATTAATAACTGGAGGGTTAAATCTAACATAGGCCAGCTCAGCAAAACATGCCATTAACCATGCTGTTCTATCACTATAGGCCCTACGGTACATAGGCACTGTTTTACTTAATAAGCTTTTAGCTTGTTCTAATTCGTCAGTAGTACTTATCATTAGTTTTGACATTATCTCAATTCCTATTAATTTCTAAATAAAACTTGGTACAACTTGTTTTAAACTGTAATTAGAACAAGACTGCTGCTGTCTAAGAGTGTTTATAGGCTAAACTTAACCTTCTATTTTTGATTCACTTAAGCAAATTTTTGTAAAAGGGATAAAATCACACCGCCCAACTCTTCAGATTTAGCAACGATATTATTAATCTTCTCGTTTCTATTTTGCGAAGATTTAACTATTTTCATTAATTCGGTAAGTTTTTTTACATCTGCTGAGCTAGGAAATAACTCCTTAACTTCTTCATCAGTCATTCGAGTAATTGAAGAAATACTTGATGCTAATTTTTCATCTGTAGCCTCAGCAGAATTTTCGATTATTAAATCGATCTCACTATCAAATTCATCCCAATTTATCGTCATTTTAATCTCTCCCCTTAATTAAATAGAATCTCGTATTTCTCGGACTTTACCTAAAAATTTTTGTGAACGTTCTGATTTATCTTCCAAAATATCTTTCTTTTCAATAAGAACAGAAACCGCATCATCTGTTTCGTCAATCAACCTTCCTATGCTCGCATCGGTTGTATTAACAATTTCTAAGTATCGATTCCTATTATCTGCGACCTTAGATGCGGATAATAAAAAACTAGTAATACTATTATTGATCGCTCTAGCCTGCGTATATTCCTCTCTAATTTTTAACTCGATACGTCTTTCAAGGGCATCAAGGGGCTGAATTAGCTCTAGTCTTTTTTCATTGATTTTCTTTATAAGTCTTGGGCCAGTTTTTACTAAAAACAGTAATCTTTGCTTTTTATCATCTTCACTAACAATCGTTTCCCAAGCATCAGAAATTGTTTTATTGGAAAAGAAATGATTTGCAAATTCAGGAACCCACTCTTCCTCTATAAACTTATCCACTTCTTTTCGCTTCTGATCAAAGAATCGATTTAAAAGTGTGATATTTGATTCTTCAATTGCAGCAATTCGCTTACCTAACTCAACTGATAATTCTGGAGCTTCTGAAGGAATTGATACACACCCCATGACTGCAATAAGTACAGATAATGTTGTTACTTTAATTATTTTAAGCATCTTGCAACTCTCTTCTTTTTTATTCTCAATCGTATTTAAGGTAAATTTAAACTGATTTAATTTACTTCCAATTATAGAATTACATCTCGACCACCAACCAAAAACATAAATAACAACAGGTAATAAATTAAAATAAATGTTCTTTTCGCTCAGGAGCCATTAATCCTAAACTCCACTTAGCAATAGGGGATCTTTTATCCCACCATTCACATTGTCTTCTGTAGAGCATATCAGCAATAAACTCTGCAATTTGAGGATCAGTTTTACCAGGTAGTAAATTTTCGTTTTTGATCGCTACAAAGAGAGATTCTGCATATTTTTGACGACTTTTTATGTCCGATTTGCGAGTTAGAATAGACATCACGGGATTTAAAATAAAAATCATCA
Organism: Pseudoalteromonas sp. BSi20652; assembly: GCF_000239855.1. Classification (GTDB taxonomy): domain Bacteria; phylum Pseudomonadota; class Gammaproteobacteria; order Enterobacterales; family Alteromonadaceae; genus Pseudoalteromonas. Next base: position 2,898 of record NZ_BADT01000029.1, read on the forward strand.
GAATAAACATTACTAAACAGAAACAAACTAAAGCTCCTATGAATATCAATAATGATTTCTTACTTATAGTCTCTTGATATGGGCTATTATTTATATCGAAATCCCTTATTCCAACTCCTTTAGCAAAAGCTCTAATGCTTGGTTCCTCTGTACCTTCAAATAAAATTCTAAGTTGAATACCGTAGTCTGATTTTTCAGTCCGATTGATGGCTGAAACTTTGAAGGAGAAATTAAACGAGTTACCATCAAATTCCATTTTTTTGGCTCTTTAACGAGGTCATTTACATCACCATGCCCCACAACTGAATAAGCTAACACCTTAAAATTAGATAGTTTTTTAGGTGTTAATTTAAAATTTATGGGAATATCCAAGTAATCTTTAGCCGTATAGTTAAGTAGTGAGATTTTCAATAAACCAATCTTTTCTTTTTCTATTCTATTCACAGTGAGAATTATATCATCGGAAGGGAATTTAGGTTTTGAGAAGTAATTATCGTCATAGTCTTTGTGTAAATCTAACTTTGATATTGCTAGGCTCTCAGAATAAAAGTAGTAACTACCTGCAAACGTAAATAATGCACTCAATGCTGCGACTAATATATTTTTCCACATCTTTTCATATATTCCTGATTTAAATAAATAGCTCTAAAGCGATAGTGCTCTCTCGTATCATCAATACTATTAACCTCAGTACTCACTACTGACCTGATGAGTCAATCCAGCTATGACTTAAACAAATCGTTAGAATTCTGTAATTAAGGCGTGGTCAAAACACAACCACAAACAGTGTAATTTATAAACTACAGTATCATTATGATTCGGTCAATGTATTTTTGTGGTTTGTTTTTTGTTCTTTAAAGGTTCATATTGAATCTCAATGTTGTACCATTGATTACTCTGTGATATTTGTAGGGGAACACAAATATTGGAGTCATTTTAGTATGATTAGCCTCAAGCACTTACCAGCCGCACAAGTTTCAAGATTAACTTATATAGAATTTTGTTTAAGATTTTTAGGTAGTTTTTCTCGAGCGGATCTTGTTAAGAAATTTGGAGTAGGAACAGCTGCTGCAAGTAGAGATATAGCGGAGTATAAGAAGCTAATGCCTAATAATATCTCGGATACATCAAGCCCTAAAAGTTATGTACTTAGCGATAGTTGGCAGCCACTGTTTAAATTTAAATCCTCTGAAGTCTTAGCTCAACTAACTGGTAAAGAAATCCAAAGCTTCACCCATTCATATGTTTCAAATGAAACCCTTGATATCATTGACGAGCCGGATCTTAGGATTGTTACTGAAATAACAAAAGCAATTCTTTCGCAAAGAGCTTTAGAAGCCGAATACTTTTCCAATTCTAGCGGCTCTAGTACCAAAAACTTAGTTCCACATTCATATATGTATAATGGTTCAAGATGGCATGTGCGAGCATTTGATAGATGTAAAAATAGGTTTGGGGACTTTGTTATATCTCGGTTTCTCGGCGCAAAGATAATTGAAAAAGAGACACCTAATAAGCTTGAACTTAAAACGGAAGATATTCAATGGAACAGACAAATTGATCTTGAAATAATTCCTCACCCTAGCTTGGAAGACACTCGAGGTGTAACAAATGAATTCAATATGATCAACGGTGTATTAAAGAAGAGGATTAGAGCTTCATCAGCCGGGTATTTTTTAAAAAACCTCTACGTCGATTGTGCGAGAATTCCAACAGCAGACAAATATTTTCGATTAAGGTTAAAAAACAGGCTCTCTTTATATGGAGTCGGAGGACTAAACATGGCTCCATACTTCGATGGATTTGAAGAAGAATAGTTGTATTTATAAGCAACTTAATAATATTATTAGAAGATGACACCTACTTATACTTTAGAGTTTAATATGGCTAAAACAATAAAAGCCAGCAACACCATAGATAAATCGGCGAATTTCGATTGCGAAAATGTAAAAGCTGCATTAAATGGTCGGCTGTCCGTAGATGATCTCAGCGCAGCTGAACAAGCTGTATTTATGGATAATTTTGATGAAGCTATAAGCTCTAATTTAGAACAGGGTTTTTCTAAGCATTTTGAAAAACTGAGCAGTAGCGAAAAACTTTATGGGTTGGATGATAAGGATAAAATTATCTGTGATGACAAAAAATAGCTCAAGGATGGATAAACACAAGTAGCACATACCTTAATTAAAGTTAAATAAAAAGAGCTCAGCGTTTGCTGGGCTCTTTTTATTTAGCCTCTGCCTTTTCGGCAGTTAAAAGTCACAATTTGTGGTTGTTCAATTCCTGGCCTAACTTCAGCTGCCTACTCGGCAGTTCACTCTTATCTGATATCCTTGAGGATATCCCCGTTATTTCCAGCTGCCTACTCGGCAGTTCACTATTAAAAATAGTTTAAACTTCTATAAATACCAAACTGTTAAACGAATTTAAATTATTTACCCTTATTTTTTATTAATCTGATAACTCATTGAAAGTGAGAAGAGTATTTTATGACTACTGAAAAAGGGTATTCAAAGAGGGAACCGTGCCTTGAAATGTTTGATTTG
>NZ_BADT01000028.1 GCF_000239855.1 Pseudoalteromonas sp. BSi20652
GTGTCTAAAAATTCACCTTGGAACGATCTTTGTATATCATTAAATAGGTTTATTTTTATAAGTGGTGAACATGCGTTTATTTTCTCATAATTGTGTATTAAAGCTTTCGTTAATTTCGTTATCTTTGTTTATAACAACCAAGAGCTTAGCTACAGAAAGCCCAGCGGCAGTACCGCTGTATACAGAATCCGAGCTAATTGCGTTAATAAATAAAAATACGCATTTAGCGCGTGTAAAGGCAGATGATTGCCAGTTAGTGCAAGATATAGAAGCACGAGCCAATAAAATGGCATTGCCGTCTTATCAATTCTTATATGGCGATATGCTGGCTTATAACGTGTGCGTAGATCGAAATGTAGAGTTAGGTGTGTATTACATGCGAAAAGCGGCTGAGCAAGGCTTAGCGGCTGCATTAGAGCAGTTAGGGCGTTACTACGACACCGGGCGCTTAGTTCAGCAAGATAAAGCAATGGCAATCACGTATTTGCGTGAAGCATCATCGCAAGGTAATTTAAAAGCGCAACTACGTTTAGTTAAATTATTTAATGATGGCTATGGCAGTCCGCGTGATTTTGAAGATGCATACCGTTGGCTATTTAATTCTATGGTGGCAGATAAAGCGACTCATAAAAAAATTGAGCGAGCGCTAACTAAGTTAGCGCAAAAAATGCCAGATAGTGTGGTTGTTCGTGCTCGTCTTCCTATTTAATGGCCTTTAAAAAATAAAACCCTAACTTTTTAAGTTAGGGTTTTTTAGTTTTTACAGGCTGTAAAAGTATTTAACTTTCTTCTTTAGCCTTTGTTTGCGGGTCTTTTAAAACCGACATTTTAGGCGGTTGTAATGCCACGATACGTTCACCTTCTTGTGGTGGTTTTTCCATGCTAATTGTAAAAGGTCTTAGTTTGATTGGTGTATCGTCATCACTGTCTTTATCACCTTTTAGAATAAATAATGGGATAGCTTCAGGGTTCATTTCCTGATATTGCTCCCAACTAAATTCATCAGAAATACGAGTCGCACTCACCTTTCCGCCTTTTGCTATCATACTACTTAAGCGTGCGTATGAGCCTTCATCACCGAACAGTATTTGTCGTGATAAAAACGTAGCGCTATCTTTGTTTGCTTTTGCGTGTGAGGTTGAAGAACGAAGCGAAAATACATTTTTCTCATTAAGTAAATGAGAGAAGTATTGAACGCCCAGCGCGTTATGATGACGGTTTGGCGATAGCGCTAATACACTGCGAATAGTTGTTAGCGGTAAATAACGTTCGGCATGCTCTGATTGCGGATTACCGTAATAGCATGCTAAGCCATCCATACGCGCCATTCTGCAGTTTTCCCATGCAGGATCTGAAAGATGCACTGGAATATTTTGCTCTTTTAAGCCACGTCCAATTGCACGTGATACATGGTTTGCCCCAATAATTAATATTGTGTTTGGTGATGGTTGACGTACGCCTAATAGCTTGGCAACAGGAATGGCCGTTAAGCTTTGAAGCACTACTGTAATGATGATTACTGTAAATATGAGTGGCACCATTTTTTCGGCGTCGGCAACGCCAGCTTCCATCATACTGAGGGCAAATACCGACCCAACAGCTGCGGCAACAATACCTCGAGGAGCAATCCAAGCAAGTACTAAGCGCGACTTCATTGGCAAGTCAGTTCTGAAAGTTGATATCGCAATACACAGCGGACGTGCAATAAATAACACCACAGCTAAAAATATAAATACATCACTATCGAGCATCATTAAATCAGAAAGCTGTAAGCGTGCTGCAAGTAAAATAAATAGCGTTGATATTAATATCATTGATAAGTCTTCTTTAAACTCAAGCACAGAATCTATTTCTAGATCGTCTTGATTTGCAAGCCAAATACCAAATACAGTGACGGCTAATAGGCCTGATTCATGGCTTAAATAGTTTGATACAGAAAAACTAATGAGTACTAGCGCTAAAATACCAAATTTATGTAACTCAAATGGCAGCCATTCGCGGCGCATCAACAATGTTGTTACCCAGCCAGCCGCAACACCAATACTTAAACCAACACCAAGAGTCTTAACCAAAGCAATTATAGTGTGACTAAGTACTTCACCTTGACCTACAAGCATCACTGCTTCAAATACGAGTACAGCAAAAAGAGCACCAATAGGGTCAATTACAATACCTTCCCAGCGAAGTATGCGATCTATGTCTTGAGTTGGGCGCATTGAGTTTAACAGTGGGGCTATGACGGTAGGGCCTGTAACAACAAGCACTGCGCCCAGTACAGCAGCTACACGCCAATTAAGCTCAAGCAGCCAGTAGGCGCTTAAACTAATAACAATACAGGTGGTAAGCATACCGATAGAGCATAGATTTCTAACCACTTTACTAATGCCTTTTAACTCTCGGAAATGCAATGTGAGCGAACCTTCGAATAGGATCACTGCAACACTTAAAGATACAATCGGAAACAGTAAGTCTCCTAAAAGTGCATCTGGGTCTAATACGCCACTAAATGGCCCTAATAACAGTCCCGTAAGCAATAAAAAAAGAATAGCGGGCACTTTAAACGCCCATGCTACCCATTGAGCAAGCACAGAGCAAAGTGCGATACCGGCTATATAAATTGCTGACATAGATTAAGAATTCCTTATTTATGGCGATGTTTTAAAGTATAACTTTTGTTAATAATTAGTACAGGGGTATACACGTGAAACCTAAATATTACTAATGAATTTTAGCTACTTATAAAAGATTAGTGAGCTTTAATTAATACTAGAGTGATAAGGCACCTTGTTAAAGCATATAAAAGGAACTTAATATATTGATTATAAATAATAAAAACCGAAGGTTTGCACAGTATCAGTAATGCAGTTTAAATTTTAGCCTTGATCTTACCCCCCTAAATAACGTATTATACTTCGTGTTCAAACAATTAGTTATCTAAGTATCTTTATTGCTTTAAATGACGGGTTATTAATCTTAGCTTCATATTTAAACTTTATAATCATACAGTAACAGTTAAGTTTGAGCCTAAACACTCAAAATGTTATTTACCGAACTATTTGGTATGGTTTTACTAAACAAGCTTATTTATTTTTTTAAATAAGTAAAGGTTTGAGTTGAACTATTACCTTTCAATATTTGATCCCCATCGTGGCGATTAAATCTCGGTCCTTAGGTCTTCACCCTATCTGTCGGTGTATCAGACTTTAGAGGCTCTATGTATGTTGTTAATAGAAAAGCTTCACACAGCTTTTTACAGCGATACATAAACAACACTTTTTAAATTTTCTGATAATTTAGTTCCACTCAAATTTTTGAGTTGCTGCTATTTTATACTTGAGCTTAAATCTATTACCAATATTTTAGATGCGGCCTTACCGCGTGTGTAAAAAAGTGTTTCTAAATAACAAGACAAATTCGAAGCTATGTTTTAAACCTAGCTACTTAGTTTTAGCTCGTCTAATTAAGATGAGCGCAGATAAAATGGAAAGTTGAGCATTTATGCAAAAGTTAAATTGGCGACGTATCGTACTTAAAGTAGGTAGTGCATTAATTGCACCAGATCAAGATGGCTGCCGGTCGCGTTATATATTAACCATCGCACAGTTTATTGTTCGTTGTCGTGCCCGTGGAATTGAGGTGATTTTAGTATCATCGGGTTCTGTAGCGGCTGGTGCGCATTTATTCCCATCAGACAAACCTCGCTCTGTGGTCATGAAAAAAGCAATGGCAGCAGCAGGTCAAACAGAAATGATCGCTATGTGGGACCGCTTTTTTGACTTTCCATCTGCTCAGCTATTACTAACTCATGGCGATTTACGGGACCATGAGCGCTATCAGAGTATTCGAGAAACCATATTTACTTTGTTAGAACACGGTATATTACCCATCATTAATGAAAATGATGCTGTCACTACCGATGATTTAAAAGTCGGAGATAATGATAATTTATCAGCGATGGTAGCGGCTGCGTCAGATGCAGATGCATTATTAATATTTTCAGATGTTGATGGGCTATACGATAAAAACCCAAATTTACATGACGATGCAGTGCTACTGCCTGAAATAAAATCAATTGATGAATCTATTTATGCTATGGCAGGATGTGCTACAAGCTCAGTAGGCACCGGCGGTATGAAAACCAAAATAGAAGCAGCAGAAAAAGCAACGTCACATGGTATTGCAACATATATTATAAACGGTTTTAAAGAAGAAACATTTACAAGACTATTAGCTGGTGAAAACCCGGGTAGTATATTTTTACCGTATGAAAAACCAATGCAAGATTCTGTACATTGGATGACACACACAGCAAACGAGCAAGGCGAAGTTGTTGTTGATGGGTCGTTTGATAAATCATTAGAAGGTGAAACAGGCTGTATTCGCGGTGATGAAATCATGGAAGTACATGGTGAATTTGCTGTCGGTGATACTATTTTAGTACGAAGTGAAGACGGTACGCGTTTAGCTAAAGCGACCGCAAATTATAGTAGCTGTTTGTTAAACTTTATTGCAGACAACGAACAGAGTGAATTCAGCGAAAAAATGCAGGATTCAATTGGACCAGTTATATCTGAAAAACATATCGCATTATTGGAGAAGTCATGAGTTTAATTACGGACATTTCACGCCAGGCAGCCAAAGCTGCACATACACTTGCTTTACTCGACACCGAGACTAAAAACAAAGTATTAGTTGAAATGGCAGCAGCATTAAGAGAGCAAAAAGCGTTTATAATCAAAGAAAACGAAAGTGACTTAAGCGCAGCACGCGATAATAATTTAGCTGCCTCAATGATCGACCGCTTAACGCTAAACGATGAGCGTATTGAAGCAATGGCAGAAGGCATTGAAGTAATTGTAAGCCTAGATGATCCTGTTGGTCAGCTACGTGATATCACAGAGCGCCCAAATGGGATTAAAATTCGTAAAATGCGCGTACCTCTTGGTGTTGTATGTATGATTTACGAAGCACGCCCAAATGTTACTGCTGATGCTGGCGCATTATGTTTTAAATCGGGTAATAGCGTTATTTTACGTGGTGGTAAAGAAGCACTTAAAAGTTCGCAAGCTATCGCAAGTGTAATGCACAGCGTGCTTGAGAAACACAACTTACCTTTAGCACTTATTTCGGTAATACCAGATCCAGACCGTGCACTATTAATGGAATTAATGCAGCAACGTGAAAGTATTGATTTAATAATTCCACGTGGCGGTGAAGGTTTAATTAACTTTGTTACTGAAAACAGTACTATTCCAGTAATTCAGCATTACAAAGGTGTTTGTCATCTGTATGTAGATAAGGACGCAGATCTTGAAGTTGCAATTAACTTATTACTTAATGGTAAAACTCAGCGCACAGGCGTGTGTAATGCACTAGAAGGCTTGGTCGTTCATCAAGATATTGCAGATGAGTTTTTAAATCTGTGCGCGGTTGTATTACGCCAAGAAGGTGTAAAAATAAATGCAGATAGCCAAGCCGCTAAGTATTTTGATAACGCAACGGTATTAGCTGATGATGAATTTGGTGAAGAATATTTAGACTTAGAAATTGCTATTCGCGTTGTTCCAAACTTTACGGCAGCGGTTGAACACATTGCACAGTTTGGTTCAAACCACACAGAAGTAATTTGCACTAAAAACGCAGCCGCTGCAGAGTTATTTCAACGAAGCGTTGATGCTTCTGTAGTGATGGTTAATACATCTTCACGCTTCTCTGATGGCTCACAACTGGGTTTAGGCGCAGAGATTGGTATAGCCACTTCTAAGCTTCACGCATACGGCCCTATGGGACTTGAGTCACTCACCACTGAGAAGTACTTGGTAAATGGTGAAGGCCAAGTTCGCGAGTAACCGCTAAAGCTTAATTTCATTAAAAAGCCGAGTATGAAAATACTCGGCTTTTTGTTTTTTCAGACTACTCTGTATTTAATTTAATTTAATTTAATTTAATTTAATTTAATTTAATTTAATTTAATTTAATTTAATTTAATTTTTCAAGCCAATCGCTTGCAGGTTCCGGTCTGTGTAAATAATAGCCTTGAAGAATAACTTCTGGGTATTCCTGCAATAAATCAAAGTGGGACTGGTTCTCTACGCCTTCAGCTACAATCTCGAGTTCAAATAAACGGCCTAAGCTTACAATCATATCAATAATTAACTTATCGTTATTATCAGTCGGTGCTTCCAATACAAAAGAACGGTCAATTTTTAGTTCTTGTATGGGTAATTTTTTTAGATAAGTTAGACTCGAATATCCGGTACCAAAATCATCAATTGACACCCTAATGCCCAGCTTTTTGAGAAAATGAACAGCCTCAATAGCCGCTTCCATATGATTAAGCAACGTACCTTCAATTATTTCAATAGTGAGTTGCTGAGGATTAATGCTATGTTGCTTTATTTGTTGGCTAATAAAGCTTAAAAAACGCGCTTCATGAAAGTGTCTACCGCTTATATTAATCGATAAGTTTAACTCAGGGTGGGTTTTACTAAGCTGCGTTAATATTTCAAGTGCATTTGAAGTTACCCAGCAATCTAAATCATAAATTATATCTGACTCTTCGGCTATAGATATAAACTCGCCAGGGCTAATGAAGCCTTTTTGCGGATGTTCCCACCTTAATAAAACCTCAGCGCCTTTAAGGGTTTGGCTTCGGTCAAATTGGGATTGTAAATATAAGGATAACTCATTATTTGAGATAGCTTTACGTAAATCTTGCTCTATTTCAAAACGGCGTTTTGCTTGCTCGCCAAACGAAGTATCAAAAAAGGTAACTCTATTACCGCCTTTTTCTTTTGCTTTGTAACAAGCAGCCTCACAGTTACGAATGGTTTCTATAGCACTTTCCCACTGATCTTTTCGTGGAAAAATATACGTGCCAATACTTACTGTTAAGCTAACGTCTTGTTCATCAACCACAAAGGGGTGATTTACACTTACGAGCAGTTCTTGGGCTTTATTTTCAGCCATAGCTTGGGCTCTAGCTCTGCCCACACCTTTTTCAACTGTACACAGTACTGCAAATTCATCACTGCCTAAGCGAGCAATAACATCTTTTTTACTCACGTGAGAGTGAATTCGTTTAGTTAATTCTTTTAAAATGTTATCGCCAGCGAGTAGGCCTAATCCATCATTTATTGAGTGGAAGCTGTCTATGTCGATAATATAAATATAGGCATAACTATTTTCGGTATTACAAACCTGAAGCTGTTGTTCTAACTGCTTTAAAAAACCATTTCGGTTTGGCAAACCTGTAAGCTCATCATGCCATGTGAGGTAGTGAATTCTTTCTTGCGTTATCTTAACGCTCGATATATCACTAAATACACCAATATAGTGCACGTTAGTATTTTGCTCACCTTTCACCATACTGAGAGTTAGCAGCTCAGGGTAAAGCTCGCCATTTTTTCGTCTAGTTACAAGTTCTCCACTCCAATAGCCTGCTTGGCTAGCATGTTCCCATACTTGGTCAAAGCTAATGCTCGGGTGGTTATTTTGTTTAATATCGTGCAACTGCATTTGCAGAGAGTCAGATTCAGAGTAACCCGTAATGCGGCAAAATGAAGGATTTACGGCAATAATTTTGCCGTTATTGTCGGTAATAACAACGCCATCAGCGGTTCCCGTTAGGGCTTGATAGAATAACTGCTGTTTTGAGGAGAGCTCTTTTAATTCTTCTTCACGCTGGCTTAATTCTTTCGCCAGTGACTCTATTTCAAGTAGTTTGTCGTGTAAGTCAAAGTTTTTTTCTATAAGCCTATCTAGCATGCCTTGAGCGGTAATATGAGTACGTACACGCGCTCGAACTAGTGCTAATTTATACGGCTTATGGATATAATCAATTGCGCCCATAGCAAAGCCTTTTTCTTCAGACTCTTCCTCGGTAAGCGCAGTTACAAATATGACGGGGATCCCTTTAGTTTTTTGTTTCGCTTTAAGTATATTACATACTTCGTAGCCGTCCATGCCAGGCATCATTATGTCTAATAAAATCAAGTCAGGGCGAGTTGACTCAATAAAGATCAAAGCCTGCTCACCACTAGTAGAAATACGTACATCGTAGTCAGTTAAAAGTCCTTCAACTAATACGTGTAAATTACTAGGTTCGTCATCAACAATAAGAATTAAAGGTTTATGCTTTTGTTTAGTGTTTAATTCATTACTGTTTGTGAAATAATTTGAATGCACAATGTATCCTTCTCTGTATTCTTTGCAACACTAGGTCTAGTTTAGGTTAGTGGGTGTCCCTAATTATTATTATCGTTTCTATACTGGTCAATTAACTCAATGACTAACGCATAGTTAAAGTTATCTATAGCTTCTTTGAGCTTAAATAAAGAGTGGTCTTTATCATATTGATTGATTTTTAGCTGTCTAACCAAACTGCTAGCAATTGGGCGAGCCGTTGATGCTAATGAATATATATTATCAATAACCGAGTCTTCGTTTTCTAGTTCATGTATCTGTATGTGTTCTTTTTTAAACTCATTAGCTATTAAATATTGTTTTATAGCACGAAGAGTAAGAGTTAATTGCTGATTAAAATTAGATAAGTTAATACTTTTCCCATCTATCAAGCTTTTCTCAACACTTAGTGCGTTTTGTTGTAGCAGTTCCAAGCCTAATGTGCCGGCCAATCCTTTGAGTGTATGTACTAGTCGAATTAAGCTTTCTAACTCTCCATTTTTGATTAATATATCAGCTTTAACCGAAAAGTCATTGTGATCGTTGACAAACTGAGTAAATAATTTAGTTAATAATTCGTCATTGTTTTCTAGGTTTTCTTTTGCCAGAGACAGGTTTATAGTGTTCAGAGGTTCGCTACTTTGCAGATGCTTTTCTATACATTCGTAAAACGCATCAAAAATAATCGGTTTTACTAAAAAGTCATCCATACCCGATCTAAGCGCGGCTTTTTTATCATTAGGATCTGCGGCTGCCGTAATCGTAATTATGGGCGTTTTGTAGCCTCGCTCTCTTAATATTCTTGTGGCTTCTAGCCCGTCCATAACAGGCATTTGAACGTCCATAAAAATAATATCTATGTCATTTATCTCTACTTTATCTAATGCGTCACGTCCATTTTCGGCAATGATCACGGTCATATCTAATCTTGCTAAAAGGGCGGAGGCTATTTCTTGGTTAATTCTATTATCATCAACAACTAATGCATTAAAACCCGAGAATTTAGGGTGAGGCTTTAATTGCTTTTCTTTAAAATTATTTGGTGAAAGCTCTCTTAAAATTTCTACGTCACTATTTTTATTACCAATAATTATAATGTCTATATTTTCATTTTTTTCAATTGGTGCAGGGGACTCTTCATCGGTGATTAATAATATAAGGGTCAATTTTTCATTAGCGCTTTTATTTTGAGCGTACAGTTGTTGTAAAATAAAGTTATCGTTGATCTCTTTTTGTTCTATCGACATTATTACAATACTAAATGGGTTATTAGACTGAGACATTTTAGCAATGGCTCTTAATGGTTCTTGTGTTGTTTCTGTTGTTATATTTATATCACTTAGCAAGTCCGTTAATTTTTTAATTTGCTCATTATCAGGGCTAATTAATAAGGCGTGTTTTTTAAGCTTTTGTTGTTCAGATAAAGTAAAGGGTAGAGTAAAGAAAAACTCGCTACCTTGATTAATCGTGCTCCTTACTTGTATATCTCCGCCTAGCAATTTAGTTAATTGTTTGCTTATAGTGAGTCCTAAACCGGTCCCCCCGTACTTTCTTGTTGTGCTTGAATCACCTTGCGAGAAAGATTGGAATATAATTTTTGATTGCTCTTGCGTCATCCCAATACCCGTGTCTTTTATACTAAAGCGTAGGTTTATTGTTTTTTCGTGTTGAGATGTCGCTTCTATAATTAATGATATTTCACCATGCTCAGTAAACTTAATTGCGTTACCTACACAGTTATTTATTATTTGGCTTAAGTGCATTGGATCGCCAATAAGTTCAAGTCCTGCATCAACGTGTAAAGTAAAATTTAATAACAAGCCTTTTTGCTTGGCATTTGTTGAGAATAAATTTTGAACGTTAGAAACAATAGTATGTAAGGTAAAAGGGATTCGCTCTAACTGGACTTTTTCCGATTCAAGTTTAGAAAAATCTAGAATATTATTTAGAATATATAATAAATTTTGAGCACTTGAAAAAGCTTTATCTGCATAGTGTTTTTGCCTTGAGGGAAGCTCGCTGCTTTGTAAAAGTTGCAACATACCTAATATGCCATTCATTGGGGTGCGAAGTTCATGGCTCATATTAGCTACAAAATCTATTTTTGTTTTATTGGCTTTATCGGTTTGCTCTATAGCATTTGTTAGATCTGCATTCATTACTTCCATTTGAGAATTTAATACGCGGGTTTCGTTGAGTAGCTCTTTAGTTTGCTTATTTTTTAAATATAAAGCGTTAGCTGCCTCTATTACCGACGCTATTTCAGTTTGATTTTGGCTGTTATTTGAAATAGTTACTGGCTTTTCGTTATTCATATCTTTAAGTAACAAAGTGAGCTGAGTAATCGGTTTTATAACCGATCTAAAAATAAAATAGCTTAAAAATAAAATGATTAACATAATTAAAACGGCAAATATATTTGCCTGTTCTGTATTTTTTGTTAGTTGGGTGCTTAATTGCTCTCTTGTTTTGGTTAGTTCATTTTTTCTATATTTTTAATTTCATTAGTTAAATACAGCAATTCGTTTTCTGTGCCTGTTAGTACTACGTTTACAGAAAAAGTGTAGTTACGGGTGAGTAATACAAGTTGGTTATAAGCTTGTTTTAAGCTTACTGTTTTATTGGAATAGGATTCATCAATTACAGAGTTACTCGTTAGCTTTTTATGTAAGTGATTTAAGTTTTGTTTTACATTTTGTGCTTCATCAAAATTAGGTTTATAGAGGTAGCTAATAATTGCGTGTTTTAAATTACTTATTGTGAGTAAAACATCGTTAAAAATAACTTTATTATCATTGTTTGAAGACTCTTCTAAATCACTAATTTTTACTTGTAGGTCATCAATAGGCTGTTTGAACTGAGTAGTGTAAAGGTGTTCGCGTTTTTGTCTGTTTACGACAACTTGGTCAAATGTATCTTGGTAATTGTTTAAATACTCGCCAAGGCGTATTAGTGAGTTTTTGTACTCAGGGGTGTCGTTTAGCGTGTTTTCTTTTAGTTGCTTAAGATCTAGATTTGCCTTATTTGAATAAAAATTAAATTTGGTAATCGTATTTTCATTTGCATTGTCGATAAATGAAACTGCATGCCCTTGCAAAGAGATAATATCGTTTTCTAAGTTGTTCACAGCTTCACTTTGAATAAGCGCGTTATGCTGCAACTTTTGCAATTTAAGTAAAAACGTTTGCGAATAGTTAAACAAATAGCTTTGTAAAAGAAGTAATCCAATCAGCGAACACAAAGCTAATATTATTTTTGATTTAATTGAATTTATTATCATTATCGGCTAATTAACTCATACCATTTTTGCAGGCTGTAGTCGTAGGTTGGCATAACTGTATTCCATACTGCTACATTGCTAAAGCGTTTGTGGTAACTACCGCCATTACGCTGTTCACCTGCTTTTACTGATACGTCGCCATTTGTGTTGAATAAATCTATGTTAGTTGCTTTTCCGCCGTACCAGTAATCCCATTCAGCCGAAGATAGGAGTAGTTTAGAGCGTTGTGGATTGCTAATGTAATAACCTTGGCGGGCAATAAATGCACCAGGCCAGCCTGAAAGCCACCAATTCATATAATCGTAAGCTGCATCTTTTACGCTATTTTGTGTTTGTGACGATAAACACATAACACCATGCCAGCCTCGGTAGCCTTCTTTTGGGGCTGCAAAACGAACATTTATATTTTGGCTGTTTAACGCAGAGACGGCAGGTGAAAACATACTTTCTATATGGGCTCGCTTACTTTTCATAAACTCAATCGACTCAGGAACCGAGTTCCAATAGCCACTAAAGTGACCTTGGCGTTTAAAGTCGAGTAATATACTAAACAGCCTATCAAGTTCTGGGCGGGTCATCGCGCCTATATCATTAAATTTTATAAGCCCTTTACTTTGTGCAGCTAGGGCTAGGTCAAATAATCCAATGGTAGGCGCATTTACGATAGCTACTTTACCTCTATTGCCCTCATCAAGTAACCAGCTCCAGCTTTCTGTTTCGTATGCTATACCGGGCTTAATAAAATCTGTGTTGTAACCAAAAGAGTCTACATTATGCACGTAAGGTAAAAAGCTAATATGATCGCTTTCTTGTGCGCTTAATGTGCCATCGGGTTGAACATTTAATAATTTATAGGGGGCATCACCTGCACCAATATTTGCAGTTTCGGTTAGTTTTCCGGTTTTAGTAAGTGGGTTTATTTCACTAAAGTAGGTGAGTCGTTTTTTTTCTATTGGCTGTATTGAGCCTGCATTCCAAAGTACATTTATACTATTGGACCATTGCTCGTATAAATCAAAAGAACTTGGGTCCATTGATGCCTTTTGCAAAACAGCAGCGCTGCCTGCTGGAGTAAATTCTATATTAATCCCTAAGTCACTCATCGCTTGCTTGCGGATAGCCTCTTGGAGTGTTACATGTGTACCAAGTACTCTTAATGTGACTTTTTTTCGGGCAAAAACATAAGGCGCATGTGTAATAGCGCTTGCGGTTAAGCCTACAACAGCAAGTTTTTTTAGTGTCGAGCGTTTAAGGTTATCCATTCTAAACCTAAGGTTTTACTTCGTATGGTATTTTATAGCTAAGAAATCGTACAGGCACAAGTGGAATGGATAGTATAAAGGTGTGTGATGTTAATTTTCAAAATTATTATAGATGGATTGAATAAGAGAAAAATGATTAGATAGAGTGGTAATTTTATAGAAGTAGGAAAGTGGTGGAGCTAAGCAGGATCGAACTGCTGACCTCCTGCGTGCAAGGCAGGCGCTCTCCCAGCTGAGCTATAGCCCCACATTCCTAAGTTACATATAATGTAACTGCTTGACTGCTGAGTTCCAAGCGGGACGAACTTTAAGTTTTTTTATAAATTTGGTCAAGTATTTTTTCGTAAATTTTCACTGTTTACGTCAATTTTTGTTAGACTCGGCCTAATTCAAAACTAAAACGATAAAAAACAATGAAAAAATGTGTTCTAGCGCTTATGGTTTTACTCGCTGGCTGTGCGTCAAATGATGGCCCTCCATTTGAAATAAATAATAAACAGTTTCACGAAAAGCAAGATGAGAAAGGCAATAAGCTTTTCGCTTATGTTGTTTCGGTAAAAGCTAAGCATCGTGAAAACTTTAACTTAGATCGTGGTCCTAACAAGAGACCAAGTCGTGGTGAGGTTAAGCAGTATATAGAGAAAGAGCATTTTGAAGAATCGAGCATTTTGAAGTTACAGCTAGAAGACCAAGCAGTTGAATTATTAAATCAAGAGCTAAAAGATCGTAAGTATTGCGATAACAAGCATGAAGTCAATGACGTTATATGGCGAGATTTGAGTGTACAACTAAGAGGGCGTTGTTTGTAATATGTTGGCTGATAAAACTAAGTTAGCAGAGCTTTTGGCGCACCTAGATATTAATTACGATGTAATAGAACACCCGCCGCTTCATACTAGTTTAGCGGCTGATGAGTTTATGGTTGAACGCCCAGGTACTCGCCTTAAAAACCTATTCTTACGCGATAACGAAGGTAAGCGACATTTTTTAGTTATTACAGCACATGACAAGCAACTCGACTTAAAGTCACTATCAAAGCAGCAAGGACTTTCGCGTTTGGGTTTTGCATCGAGTAAGCGCCTAGCAACGTTTTTAAAAGTGGCGCCCGGATGTGTATCAATGTTGGCTCTTTTAAACGATAGGCAAAGCGAAGTGAGCTTATGGGTTGACCAAGATATTTGGGGTGGTGATTTGTTTCATTGTCATCCGTTTGAAAACACCCAAACATGGTTGCTTAGTAAAGCTGACTTAAACACATTTTTTAATCACACAAAGCATCAACCGCGCGTTGTATTTTTACCCTCAAAATAAGCCCATAAAATTAACGATAAACCACATAAGCAAACTGCAAGTAGCGTAAACATAAACGCTGTTTGCCCATGATGTTGGTATACCACACCGGGTAATAACGACCCTAATGCACCACCACTGTAATAAAACGATACATATCCGCCATTGGTTACACTTGGTGGGGCTTTACTTATTTTATTAACGAGTGGCGCTGCAGTTGAATGGATTACAAACATTGCCCCACAAAACAAAGTAAATGCGATTAAAAATAAGCTAAGCTGGTGGCTCATTAATAAAATAATACTCGCACTATAAAAACTAAATACCGCAGTTAATAAATGCCAAGGCGAAGGGACTTTTTTAAGTAACCATGGTGCAGCAATAGAGGCGAGGGCACCAATTAAATAACCACTGTAAACTAAACCTATGTCTCGAGTATTGGTAATTAAAAACGTGTTTTGTAATATAAACGGTAAGTAATTAAGTAGTGCAGCGAAACAAAAAAACATACAAAAAACGGCGCCGTAAACTTTAAGTACAGCGCCTTCTTTAAGTTGTTTAATGTAATCGAGTGGGGAGAGTTGCGACTGTTTAGCTGGGTTTGTAAAGCGAGAATGCTTAATTGTCAAAGCTAAGCAAATAAGCATAAAAGCAATTACGTAATAAAAGCTCTGCCAATTCCATAAGTCGCTAAACAAAGCTGCAAGCATACGACCAAAGTAACCGCCAACTATACTGCTACCAATATAAAGGGTCATATTTTTTTGAAGTGTATCAGCGCTATAACTCATGCTTATATAGCTTGTCATTGCTGTTAAAGCTGCGGGGAGCGTCAACCCCTGTAAAAATCTGACTAATAATAAAAGCTCAAAGCTAGGTACATAAATAAAAAGTAAGCAACTAAAGCCTAAAAGAACCATTGCAATACGTAGAATTAGTAGTGGATTTATTTTTGCTAAAAATAAACCATAAACGAGCGGGGCAATGGCTAAGGGCAACATAGTTGCAGTCATTAAGCTGCCAGCTACCGCAGGTGCTACATTAAATTCGCTCGCAAAAAGGCTAAGTAGGGGTTGTGGGGCATAAAGCACAAAAAATATAAATACCGAGCAAACGAGTAGATGAGGTAAACGCATTCTATGGCTTGTGCATTTGCTGATTGGTTGCGTGGTATTGTATTAAAAATTGCTTTTAATTCATAATTAAAACCATAGTCATTGCGCTATATCGTGGTTTGTTTTAATTAGTTTGTTAGATTAATGTCGATAGCGCTGTTATTTGAACTCGTTGGTGATTAAAATAGCGATAATATTAGTTTTTAGTGGAACAAAGTCATGGGTTCATTACAAGACCAATTGCTTCAAGCAGGATTAACAACATCGCATAATGCTAAAGTTGCTAAATCAGAAAAGCGTAAGCAACAAAAAAAGCAAAAGAAAGGGGCTACTAGCAACCCAAGTGATCTGCAAAAGCATATTCAACAAACCAAGCTAGAGCAGCAAAAAAAAGCTGAAGAGCTTAACCAAACACGCCAAGTGAGCTTAAAGCAACGCGAACAAGAAGCGCGTGTTAAACAAATTTTAGAGCACCACAACCAAGATGCTATTCGTGGTGAGCGCACATTTAATTTTACTTATCAAAACAAAGTAAAAAATATCGACGTGAACGAGAAAACGCAAAAAGCGTTATCGGGCGGTCGTTTAGCTATTTGTGTACTAGAAGGGCAATTTTACGTTTTAGACGACGAACCAGCACGCAAAGTGGCTGAAGTTGACGAAAAGTATATTGTTTTTCATGTAGAGCCAGAAAACAAACCAAAAGATGAAGATGACCCGTACGCAGATTTTGAAGTACCAGATGATATAGTGTGGTAATAAGTTATTAAGGGTAAGCTCATTTTTATTTGCTAAAGTATATAAAAGTGAGACAGAAACGAGTTAGCGTTTTTTGGTTAAGTTGATCGTCTAGCGTCGTTTCGTACGTATGCTTTTTATTTGATTGTTTACTACAATCAATAGAACAGTTTTTCTAACCGTCAAAAAAGAAGAGTAAATACAATGAGCAAGATGAAAACACTACTATTAGGTGCGGGTATTACTTTAGCCGCAAGCTTCTCTTTTAATGCAGCAGCTGCCGATGGCGCTGCGCTTTATACCGCTAAAAATTGTCAAACCTGTCATGGCGCTGAAGGTAAAGCACCAATTATGGGTATGTACCCTAAATTAAATGGTCAAAACAAAGACTATTTAGTAGCGCAAATGAAAGACATTAAGTCAGGTGCACGTAATAACGGTATGACCATGGCAATGAAGGCAATGGTTGCAACGGTAACTGATGAAGAGTTTGAAGCTATTGCAGATTACCTAGCTAACGTAAAATAATGTACGCAGTTATACCATTTTAATGCAATTGGTATTTTAGTTTTATAAACAGCCACACAATAGTGTGGCTGTTTTGTTTGGTGTTTGCTATAAAATAGAGACTGCTTTAGACTTCTAAACATCTGTTCGTACAGGTCAATAATGTACGTTTTTAAAAGGCTTATTATGTTTGATTTACCCCAACTCGATTTAAAAAATAAAGTATCAGCACAAGAGTGGCAACTGCGTATTGATTTAGCCGCGTGTTATAGACTGGTAGAGCACTTTCGTTGGGGGGATTTAATCTATACGCATTTATCGGCACGTTTGCCTGGCACCGATCATTACTTAGTAAATGCCTTTGGTTTAACCTTTGATGAAGTAACTGCGTCTAATTTATTGAAGGTCGACTTAGACGGCAACATTATTGACGATACGCCATTTAGTATTAATCCTGCCGGTTTTACCATTCATAGCGCTATCCACGAGGTACGCGAAGACGCGCATTGTGTTATTCACCTTCATACCAAAGAAACAATAGCAGTCGCTACACAAAAAAATGGTTTATTACCGCTTAGCCAGTATTCAATGTTTTCACTGCCATCGCTTTCTTATCATGGCTATGAAGGGCTTGCAGTAAACGACGACGAGCGAAAAGTGTTGCAAGATGATTTGGGCAGCACTAACCATATGTTATTGGTAAACCACGGTGGCTTAACGGTAGGCCCAACGGTAGGTGATGCGTTTATGCGCTTTTATGATTTACAGCGCGCGTGTGAAATACAACTAGCGCTACAATCAAGCTCGCAAGAAGTTATTGAAGTGCCGCAACCTATAATCGACAATATTTATAATCAAGCAAACGTAGTACACAGTGGCAGTACTGGCGGGCAACTTGCGTGGCCTGCGATGTTACGTAAAGCGTACCGACTTGACCCTAGTTTTGCAAAATAACCCATAACGGTTAATAAGGAATTTTAATGAAAGTAAATCGCGTTGAAGTATTTGATATTCACTGTCCAGATAGACCTTCTTGGACACCTGTGTTTGTACGTATTCATACTGACGAAGGTATTAGTGGTGTTGGCGAAGCGGGCCTTGCATACGATTTAGGTCACAGTGCTGCAGCGGCTATGATTAAGGAAATGGCAGATGCCTTTTTAATCGGTCACGACCCATTTCAAACAGAAAAACTATGGTCACGTATGTTACGTGAGAGCTTTTGGGGCTTGGGTGGCGGACCTGTTGTATATGCTGCAATGAGCGCAATTGATACCGCACTTTGGGATATAAAAGGTAAAGCGCTTGGTTTACCTGTATATCAACTATTAGGCGGTAAAGTTAACGACAAACTACGTACGTACGCATCGCAATTACAGTTTGACTGGGATAGCGAATTTAAAGCGCTAGTACAACCGCAAGAATATGCCGAGGCTGCTTTAAAAGCGATGGCTGAAGGCTATGATGCAGTTAAAGTCGATCCAATTCAGTACGATAAAGATGGCAATACTTATTACGACCGTACAAAAATAATTTCACGCACTGAAATGAAGCTATACCGTGCGCGCATGCAAGCTATTCGCGAAGCGGTAGGCGACGAAGTGGATATTATTTTTGAATGCCACAGCTTACCGGGTGTTACAACTGCTATTCAGTTAGGTGAAATTGCAGAAGAATTTGACTGTATGTATTTTGAAGAGCCAGTTAACTATTTAAACCACTCATTACATGCAAAAGTAGCAGATAAAGTTAATGTGCCAATTGCGGGCGGTGAACGTTTGTATAACCGCTGGGGTGTGCGCCCGTATTTAGAAGATCAAAGTATCGATGTTCTGCAACCTGACATTGGTTTATGTGGTGGTTTTACCGAAACTAAAAAAGTATGTGATTACGCTGATATTTTTGATGTGCGAATTCAAGCTCACGTATGTGGCGGGCCTGTTGCAACAGCAGCATCATTGCACTTAGAAACGGCTATCCCTAACTTTTTGATTCATGAGCACCACACTTATGCGATTAAAAAGTGGAACCGCGAGTTATGTTTACAAGATCCACAACCTAAAAATGGTTTCTTTGAAGTGTCTGAAGAGCCAGGGTTGGGTATTGAGCTAAATGACGAGATTGTTATGCGTTCTCAACGTGTAGTAGTGAAGTGATAGTTAGTGTATTTATTTGATATAAAATCCCGCAATACAATGCGGGATTTTAATAGCTTTTACTTAATTCTATAAATTCAAACTATCCATTGTGATTAACATGTCAAATGGTTTTTCTAAAGATTTAATTTTATATGTCTCTTCTTTTATTGAGTTCGGTAGCTTGTTGAACTCAATTCGTGCATCTACTAAAGATAGTGGAATATTCATAATCAGATAATTCATTTTAAATATATCTTCAGTATTTCCCCTTGCCATAAATTTTGTTGTTTCTATAGAGTAAGTTTTTAACTCGTTTTGTACGCAATCATGTAAAGATTTAAAGTAGTAATAATTTATAACTACACTTAACGCAGATTTATTAGAAAGAAGCTCCTGGGAAAAAGCTTGCGTACTTATCCCCTCATTCCCTTCTTCACATGATTTTAATTTTCTTTGAAATTCATTTATGGCGTAGGTATAGTCATTCTTTATTTCAGTGATAATTAAATTTTCATTTGAGAAAGCGGTTTTGCTATGTATCAAAGATATAACTAAAAAAAGACTTAAATATAATTTCATATTAATCCTGTTTACACCCTTTTAAAAATGCTCTCCAAAATAAACGCTCTTTATTGGTACTTGATTTCATCATTGCCTTGAATGCCTCGCGCTGAATAACAGAGTTTCCTATTTGCGGGATTTGTCTGACACCAGTTAGAAATGAATCAAAGTCAGTCTGTGTTAAATTATAGTGTGATTTTATAGGTCCATTGCCTGCAAATATGTTTGCAAATGTACCAAATACAGCAATGGCTGCTAAATAATCAGAGAATGCTTTGACGCGTCTAATCTCTTTAATTGCTTGTTTACTTGTTTCAGAGAATTCGAGGTTGTTTATAGAAGGGCACTTCATACTTATCCATGTAATATTGTTTCTGTTATTACTCACTATAATACTGCCCTTTAAAAAATGCAAACAGATGTAGCTGGCTACATTTATCAAGGTGATTATTTACAACTTGTAGTAACTTAAGGCGTTTTCGTAGCTTAATTGGCACCATAATTTATGGTTACTACACAGCGCATAATGCTGATGCCATAGGTCATTGTAATGGGTGTTTATTTGGCATACCGGAAAGTTACTAGCAAACATAATACGCTGCTCACCAAAATGCTTCAAAAGCCATTTAAAACAGGCTTCTTGCTGTGCTTGTGTCAGGTTTAATAACTCAAAGCCAGAAAACTTAATAGCAATGTTGCTATGTTGGGCGAGTAATTCAACGCTTTGTTGCCAAGTGACTAAGTCATTAGGTAACCCTGCATGATTAAGAATAATTTGTAGATGAGGTAATTGCTTTGCACAGTGAGCAATATGATTGGCTACGCTAATATTGTGTAGTTCAAATTGCGCTTCAAAATGCAGTTTATTTATAGCCAATAAATCAAGATTATGAATAAAATTAGGGCTTTTTAGCCTTATAGCATCATCTCCTTCGGTTATATCTCTAATACCACAAAGGCTTGAATGAGCCAGCGCATTTAGCGCGTTACTAAATTGCTCAGCTGGGGCATCTATCTGATTAAAACTAATTGCTTTAAATGTCACTTCACTTAAATGCTTGCTTAGCCAATTAAGTTCATTGATAGGAGCCGAATTATCAAAACCCGCTTCTATGTGTACAAGGCCTTTTAATTTAAAGTCTGTACTATTAATAAGTTGTTGTGCGCTGATAGGTCGTTTTATTTTGTCTAAATTTGGCCACGCTGGTGGGTTAGCGCCTTGTAGCCATGAGTATTGACCTTCTACTAAATTAAAAAAGTGTACGTGTGGGTCAATAATTTTTAGGCTCATTGCACATTACTCATTGGGCAGTGTAGCCACCATCAATACTTTGTAAGCTACCAGTAATAAAGCTTGCGTCATCACTTGCTAAAAAACTAACGAGGGCAGCTACTTCATCGGCTTGACCTAATCGGTTTAGCGGTTGAAGACTTGCTTCCTCGGCAACTATTTCAGCTTTGTTTGCGCCACTTTTTGCGCAGTACGCATCTATCGCGTTGTGAAATAAAGGTGTTTCTATTGTGCCAGGGCATACCGCATTTACTCTAATATTAAAGCCCGCGTAATCAAGCGCCGTTGTTTTAGCCATTGAGGCAAGGGCATGTTTTGTTAGGTTATACGCAAAAGAGTTTTGCTTACCTATAATTGCCTGATCGGAAGCGACTAATATAATAGCGCCGCTATTTTGCGCTTTCATGCTTGGCAATACGCTTTGAACTGCGGCATAGGCGCCTTTAACATTAAGCGCAAAAAGTGCATCGAGAGTTTGCTCGTCGGTGCTTTCTATATTTGCGCTTAAGTGTTTTCCAGCATTCGAAACAAGTACATCAATACGTTTGCTTTGTTCACAGATAGCGTTGATACAGCTTTGTACCGCCGATACATCACTTACATCACACTGATGAAATATACCGACTTCGCTCAGCTCTATATCAAGGTTATGTACTTCATAGCCATTGTTTAGCAAACGCTTTACTACGGCTAGGCCAATACCTTTTGTACCACCTGTAACAACTGCAACTTTAGACATACTTACTTCCTTTATTGCTACCTAGTGAGAGTGACCACAGCCGCCTTCAGCGTGCACATGTCCGTGAGAAACTTCTTCACTTGTTGCTTCTCGTACCGATATAACTTCAACGTCAAACGTTAGTGTTTTGCCCGCAAATGGGTGGTTTAAATCACAATCTGCGTTAAAACGACCAACCTTAACAATAGTAACCTGATGACGACCTTGGTTAGAGCTAACCATTGCAGTCATACCTGGTTTCCATACTTTAACATCGCCTTGTAGGTGCTTAAGCGGGATACGTTGAATTAAGTCATCAACACGCTCGCCGTATGATTCACTTGGCGCTAGAGTTACACTAAATTTTTCGCCAGCTTCTTTGCCTTCAAGTGCTTTTTCTAAACCAGGAAGCATGCCTTCGCTGCCATGAATGTAAGTAAGTGGCGCTTCGTTTGTGCTACTTTCAATTTGTTCGCCCGCTTCGCTAAGGGTGTAATGAAATTCAACTGCTGAATTTTTGCTAATTTGCATGCTTGTCTCTTCAAATAATAACTATGTTAGGGCGCAATTT
Source organism: Pseudoalteromonas sp. BSi20652 (assembly GCF_000239855.1). Taxonomy (GTDB): domain Bacteria; phylum Pseudomonadota; class Gammaproteobacteria; order Enterobacterales; family Alteromonadaceae; genus Pseudoalteromonas. The sequence goes on from NZ_BADT01000028.1 coordinate 21,656, forward strand.
TACGCGAAATATACTTGTTTATAAACTTAACGTGGCTGATTTAGTGTTTTTTGTAAATTTAGCAGAAAATCTTTTTTTGTTGGGGCTGCTTTTTGCTTTTCAGCCTGTGGTATAAACAGCACTAATTGAGTGCCTGGCTTTAAAATACTTGATGCAGAGAGTTTGTTCCATTTTGCCAAGTCGCTATGGGGTACATCATAAAGCTGACTTATACTCCAAAGGCTATCGCCTGATTTAACTTCGTAATCTATTTCAATGGTGGGAATCGCAATCTCTTGGTGTTCTAAATAAGGGCTAATTTTGTAATCAACAGTTAATGTGCTTGGCAGAGTTTTAGGTTGTCCAACTAATAACTTTTCTCCAACGCCTATTAAATTATTATTTTTGTTATTAAGTTGTTTTAAAGCTTTTACCGACATACTAAAACGTCTAGCAATACCGTAAAGCGTGTCGTTTTGTTTAACGATGTACTCTCCAGCAAAGTTTGATTTAAAAAACTGACTTTTTAATAAAGCCTCTTGCCCTATAGGAAGCAGTAAAGTATGCGGCCCGTTAGGTGAGCTTTGATTTTTTAAATATCCCTGATTAATCGCGTGTAACTGCTTTGAACCTATACCAGAGAGCTTAGCGATGACTGAAAAGTCAAACTGCTGGCCTATGTTCATTTGTGTGGTAAATGGCTTATATGCAAGCTTTGGGCGTTTAATGCCCTTTTGTGGGTGCTTAACTAAATAGCTTAAAGCGAGTAACTTGGGTACGTAGTCAGCGGTTTCTTTTGGTAGACTGAGAGACCAGTAATCGGTGCTTTTACCGCGTTTTTGTTTTTTCGATTGCACGTTTAACGCGGCCTTCACCACTGTTATAAGCGGCCAAAGCATGCAGCCAATTACCATCAAAACGTTTATGTAAGTAGCTCAAGTAATCAAGTGCTGCATCGGTTGAAGCAAGTACGTCTTGACGGCCGTCATACCACTGGTCTGATTTAACACCAAAGTGATGCGCCGTTGCGCCAACCAACTGCCAAACACCAACAGCTTGCTGTGATGAAGCTATTGTCGGTCTAAAATCGCTTTCAACAAATGGCAACAACGCAAGCTCCATAGGTAGCTTTTTTTGCTCTATTTTTTTTATTATGTGATACAGATAGGGGGCTGCACGTTTACTTACAGTGCGTAAATAATTAGGTTGTTTTAAATACCAGTTTATACGCTTTTTTAAAGCGCGATTTTGATAAACCGTAAAGTGTAAATTGTTAGCTATATGCACCCACAGATCAGTGGTTTTTGGTGGACGCTTTTTTACGATTGTTTTTTTGAATTGAAGTGATGCAACGTGCTCATTAACTTGGGGTGTATGAACTGCTTCATCATTCATACCATCGGTATCATCAATACCATAAGTATAATTAGGCTCAAAATGAGTAAATATTTGTGGAGCTTCTTGTAAGTCTTGCTCCGTCGATTGACAACCAAATAACAAAACACCCAAAAAACATAAAACCAAACTGCGCATAGCGATCACTTTTGTAAATTCCTTTTACTACTTTAACACAATCCGCTGTATTGAGTTATTCTGCGCTTTTTGCGCGATTTAGGCCTGCTTGTAAAAAAAAATTACTCGATTTTATATTAAGCGCTTCTTGTTTATAAGGCTCAATAACTGATTCAGGAAACGATAGCATTAACTGCTCAATACTTTGATCTTTATTATTTTTAACGTGCTCTGTTATGGCTGTTAAAAATGATAGTGGCTGTTTCAGCTGCTCTTTTGTTAATATGCCGCCGTGCCCAGGTATAATAATGGTGAGCTTTTCGTCGTTAATATATTGCTTAATCAGCGCTTGCCAATTTTTAAGTTCACCGTGTCCAGGGTAAGGAAGCCAGTCAACGATATCGCCACCAATCAGCACATTGCCATTATTAGTGGTAATAGTTAAATCGCCGTTAGTATGGGCTTGATGTGGCTCAATCGTTATCTCAAAACCACCAAGGTCGATAGTTTTACGATTATCTATTGTTATTTTCGGTTCGCCAAGTTGATATTCTTGCCAGCGAAAAAGTCGTTTTTTTGCAAGTTCTAACTTAGTTCGCCATTTAGCTTGCTCTTCTTTAGGTACATTTGCTAATCGTTGGTAGCTCAGCTCAATACTCTTTTCATAGGTGTCTAGCTTGTCGGTATATGCTGTTTGATAAAGGCTAAAATTTTTATTTACTTGTTGATGAACAATGAGCTTGGCATCAGGATAAAAATTTTGCATAACCGCCATACCTAGCAAATGATCATCATGGTAGTGGGTAGCCACTAAATAGCATAAAGGTGTTTTAAGGCGTCTTTTTAAATCTTCAGCAAGTTGTTCAACTGCAGCAAAATTGGCGCTCGTATCAACAAGTAGGGCACATTTTTCGCCTTCAATTAATACTTGGTTAGAGTCGTAAAAGCGAAGATTGTCTTGTTGCTTTAAAAACTGAATATGAGGGTTTATTGTATTCCAAGTAACGGCAGCATAGGTGCTAGGTACGTTTGATAATAATGTACATGCTAATAGTAAGTACTTACATGAAGTGATTGTGTTGATATTTTTTAACTTCATTTATTATCTCTACACTGATTTAATGACTTAATCATAAATAAAAAGCGCATACTGCGTCTTTTTATTTTTGGTGTTTGGGGTCGCTTGCCAAATGCTGACTTAGCTTATCCATCAATTGGTCTTGATGATGTTGTTCAATTGTGGCCTGAGTCTTTGCTTCTAGTAATTCATGGCTTAAGTTAAGTGCAGCCATTAGTAGGGCTTTTTGATCATTTCTAACCGTTGAACGTTTTTTCATTTGTTCAACTAAGTCATTTAGATTTTTAGCTGCTGCTATTAATGCTTCTTCTTGTCCTTCAGGGCAAGCAAATTGCTGCTCTTTACCTAGCAACTCAACAGTGACCCGCTGGTTTTGCAGCTCAGACATTAGCTAGCCTGTTGTGCGCTTTGTAGTTTATCAAGAAGACCAGATAAAGTGGTGCTGGCATCTTTTTGTTTTTCTTCATTTTCTAAAGCTTCAAGCTGAAGTAATTCATTGTCGTCGATTAGTTTAGTGTTTTGTTCTTTCAAGGTAACAACATCTGTTTGTAATTGGTTGTTGCGTTCGATTAGAGAATCGATCAGTTCTTCGAGTTGTTGAAGAGTAGTGTTATTCATAAAGGCGCTCATATAACTGTAATTAATGTCATGCAAATGTAAAGCAAAGTGTGTTGATTTGCCAGTATTTATGGTGGTTTTAGATGATTTATCTTCTGCATTAAGGGATAATTCAGCAAATGGGCTTTTTCATTCAGAATTGGTTCATTTAAACACTCTCTTATAATAGCGTAAGTTGCCAAAGCCCAGTGCTTATGGTTCACTTACGACAATTAAATTGCGCATGGCGAAAATAAATAATGCTTAGTTACAGACACTCATTTCACGCAGGTAACCCTGCAGATGTACTTAAACATTTAGTGTTAGCACAAGTGTTAGGCTATCAAGCTGTTAAAAATAAGCCGCTTGATTATATAGACACACATTCAGGTGCAGGTTTTTTTGAATTAGCGGCGGCTGATGCACAAAAAACGCAAGAGTATCAAGAGGGTATTGAAAAACTGTGGCAACATAAAAGTGAGCATATTGCGCTTAATGAATACATTGAATTAATTAAGTCGTTTAACGACACAGATGAACTGGCTTTTTACCCTGGTTCTCCAAAAATAGCCGAGCATTTTTTACGTCGTCAGGATAAAGGTTGGTTTTTTGAGCTGCACCCACGTGATTTATTACTACTTGAAGAAAACATGCAAGGTAAGCGCTCTATTCGTGTGCGTGGTGAGAATGGCTTTGCTGGTTTAGTGGGTTTATTGCCACCTGTATCTCGTAGAGCGTGTGTGTTAATTGACCCCCCATACGAAATTAAAGATGATTACGAAACGGTTGTACAAACCTTAGTTAAAGCGTATCAACGCTTTGCTACAGGTACCTATATGGTTTGGTACCCAGTAGTAGACAGAGCGCGCATTGATAATATGGAGCAAGGCTTAATTGACTCCGGCATGCGTAATATTCAGTTGTTTGAATTAGGTACCGAGGCCGACACAGATGTACATGGTATGACCGCATCGGGCATGATTGTGATAAACCCGCCATGGAAGCTAAAGCAAACCATGGATGCCGTAATGCCTGAACTGGTTGAGCTTTTAAGTGAGCCAAGTGGTTTTTATAGGTGTGAGCAACTTGTTGATGAGTGATAGCGCTTTGTTACATTGAAAAATGCCCAGCGAGTCTGGGCATTTTGTTATTTTACATGCTATCGAATAGCAAAAGCATGTAAGTATAATCAAATATTAAACGCTACTTTTTAACAAATTTGGTTAAAATAACAATGCGCTGACCGTCAACTCGCCCTTCAATATGTTCAGGATTGCTCGTTAAGCCAATATTACGTACTGCGGTGCCACGCTTAGCGGTAAGGCTACTGCCTTTAACGTCTAAGTCTTTAATAAGCGTAACAGTATCGCCTGCTTGAAGTACTACACCGTTGCTATCAACATGTTTAACGTCATCATCTTCTGCAAGCGCTTTTTTAGCCCAAACGAGTGTGTCTTCTTCAAGGTAAATCATGTCTAGCGCATCTTGTGCCCAGCCATTATCGGGCGCCAAACGCGAAAGCATTCTATAGGCGACAACTTGTACTGCGGGAATTTGGCTCCACATGCTGTCGTTTAAACAATGCCAATGTGTTGGTGTTAACTCACTACTAATTTCTATTTGATCTTTACAAGTTTGGCATGTGTAAATGCATTTGTCTGAATGGGTTTCGTTTACAGGAGGTACTTCGTAAACAGAGAGGTTTTCTGTTGCTGCACATAATTCACATTGATTACTACTGCGTTCAATTAAGGCTTTTTCAATACTCATGGAGGCTCTTTGATTCTATTCGAGTTAACATTTGCTGCTATTATACCCCATCACATTTATTTTGCGCCATTAATCCCTTAATTTTGTATGGGTATATCTGGTATGTATTTATCGGCAATTTGTTGAATAAAACCCTTATTGTGGAGAGTGTTAATCGCTTTGTTAATTGCAGGTAATAATGCTTTGTGTTTGCTCAATAAGCGAATTTTTAATAACCCATGTGAATACTGCTGACTAAAAGCAATGTCGACATTAAATTGCTTAGACCAGTGAAGAGCGGCCAGCTTTCCAATAATTGCTACATCAATGCGTTTACGAGAAAGTGCAATCATAAGCTCTTTTTCGGAAGGAAAATCTATGCGATTAAATAAGTTGTCGTCGTGATAGTAGTAACCTAATACGGTACCGACGTTTTTATTATATAAACTGTTAGCATTTTGCCAGTCATTAATATTTTCAGGTAGGCTTACAATCATTTCTGTCGCATTAATTAACGGCTCAGAGTAAATGTATTGAGGGCTATTTTGCTCACTTTCGGACAACCATTCAAGCGAGATAACATCAAAATCGATGACTTCATTTTGAAGGTATTTTGTAATTCGTTTTGTAGGTAAAGTTACGTGTGATGCGGATATGTTCGCATCATTTAGTATTTTTTCGATGATTTCAGGCAGTACGCCTGGCTTGACAGGGTTATTTGTATAATAGGGGTAGTAGTTTCCTGAAGAGCTAATACTATATTTCAAAGGCGTGGCATTGATACTCGCATAGGTAGAGAATATAAATAGCAAGGGACATACTTTAAAAAACTGAATCATGTTACTCAAATCCCATCCTTTATAATTAAAACTTTAACCTCAATGTTATGTATTTTTGGCATTTTTGCAATGATTACTATACTTATTTTCGGCAATTTGCATTAAAGTAAGCATATTATTGGCTGTTTTGCCATCTCTTACTACGGGTTTAGAGCCAAGTGGAATTAAATAATTTGCCAGAAGAGGCACAAAAAATAACTCAGTTTGTTGCGCGACAACCTATTTTTGATATAGACCTAAATGTCTTCTCGTATGAGTTGCTCTATCGGGACTCAGCTAATAACGCGTTTCCAGCAGGCACTTCTGACGTGCATGCGACAAGTCGACTTTTTTTAATGCATTAATGTTGGTAGGTTTAGATAGACTAACCGCGCATCATTTGGCTTTTATAAACTTGTCATCAGAAACTATTTTAGATAACTTCCCTAAACTTTTATTGCCAGAAAATAGTGTTATTGAAATAGTAGAGCGAACAGGTAATATTCCTGCGGTTGCTGAGCGTGTACAAGAACTCAAAAAAGAAGGGTATGTTTTTGCGTTAGATGATTACGATGACGATCCAAAATGGGAACCTTTATTAGCGCATGTTGATTATATAAAAATTGAAATAGACGATGCGGTAATAAAAACCAATATGCGTATCAAAAAATTAAACGTGCAAATCCACATGCAAAAATAATTGTTGAAAGAATAGAAACTCATGAGCAGTTTAATTTATTAAAATTGGCAGGCTGTGACCTATTTCAAGGATACTTTTTTTCACGTCCTGAAATGATCACTTACAAAGGTGTCGAACCTTCAAAATTAACCGTATTTGACCTGTTGCGCTTAACCGCCAAACAAACACTTTGCTTTAAAGAAATTAATCAACGAGTAGCAAGAGACGTAGCAATAACAGCGAGGGTTTTAAAGCTTGCTAATGCTCGTTCAGGCAAAGCAAATTTAGTAATTACTTCTATTTCACAAGCGGTTATTTATTTAGGTGAAGACACAATAAGGCAATTTGTTCGTGTATTGGCTATTAGCGAGTTAGGAATAGAAAAACCGACTGAGCTTACCAAGCTTGCTTTAACTAGAGCGCAATTTATGTCGCTTGTTTTAGATCAAAATAATAAAGAACTTAGTGAACAAGGCTACCTAGTGGGTTTGTTTTCTGTTCTTGATTCTATTTTAGATGCTGACTTAAAAGACATAGTTAAAGAGTTTGCTTTAGATGCAGCAATGTCAGATGCCTTGTTACACGAAAGTGGCATATTAGGTGAGTGCTTAACTTTAACAAAAGAGTTTGAAGTCGTTAATATAGATACGGCAATGATTCAATTAGCTAAAATAAATCCAGAGCTAGGTGTCGGGGATATATTTAATTTTTTACTGGATGCTATTTTATATAGTGATGACATTATTGAGGCGATAGCAGAATAAATATGCGTAATTGGTTATCGGTAATAAGTGTAGTGGTTGCTCTTTGTTTATTGTTCCCTGGTATTACAAAACCAGTATTAACAATACAGGGCAACATAGATAAATCAAAACTAGCGCAAGCGGGTATTGAAATGCTGGCTGAAGAGGGTGATGGTCGAACTCGCAGCATGCTAATGATGTTCTCGAACATGCTAGGGCTTGATAAGTTAGAAGGCGAAATTAGCGCTTATAACAAAACACAAAGTATTTTAGGCACAGTTAAAGAGCTCGCTAGCAATAATAACTTATTTGTAGCCGCTTTAGTGGGGTTGTTTTCTATTGTTATTCCAAGCTTGAAGCTGCTATTACAATTGCTTTATTGTTGCCTACCTTTGAATGGGGTTAAGCAAAAGCTCGGTCTGGTTATTTGTGCATTAAGTAAATGGAGCATGGTTGATGTATTTGTTATTGCATTAATAGTGACTTACCTAGCAGGTAACGCCCATGGTAAAAGTGGTGAGCTACTTGTTATGAATGCACAATTTGGTGAAGGGTTTTGGTATTTTAGCGCATATTGTATATTTGCAATTATCGCGAGTAACTTAATTAAAACACCTGCTAAACCGCAGTCTACATAATTAAAGTATTTGTGGTTGCCGTTAGGTTACCTTACAATCATTTTAAAGTTTATTAAAAGGCATAATGTTGCAACGTTTTTACTCTAGTTTACTCATGATAACTTTGCTGCTCACTTTTGTGGGTCAGGCAGTTGCGTCTGTAGCTATGGTATGCGAAATGCCACATATGCCAACTAAAACAGCAACGCATGCCCAAATGCCAATGACACACAGTAGTGATGCAACCGCTGTCGTTAGTATGTCTGAAAATATGATGCAGATGGATTGTTGCGACGACGAAAGTACGCCACAAAATGACTGTAAATGCCCTATGAGTGGCTGCGCTGCTAACTCAATGCTTAATGTTGATACTTTATTTAGCGTTACTTTACTTGAATCTGAAAAAGTAAATGTACGTGTATTTACTACACAAATTAATATACCTCGTTCACTCTATCGCCCTCCTATGTCTGCTTAATAGCAGGATAGGTGTAATATCAATTTTATTGAAAACATGCTCATTCTAGCGAGTTAAATACCTCTCTAACTGCGTTAAAAGTTACTTATATAAAGCAACTATACTGCGTAATTTTTTCCTTGTTATAGAGCTATTTCCCTACCGCAATAATAGATCATTAATTCAATGCAATTGATATAAAAGGTTTTGTAAAACTCCTAAACACCTTTTTTGCTTCCTAATTTAAGAATTTCTTTTATTTTTAGATGGAGCAGGTGATGAACCACGCTGTAAGTATTAAAGTCGTATTATGTAGTGTTGTGTTATTTAGCACAGCTGTTAATGCGCAAAACAATTCAAATAACCCAAATATCGATACGCTAAAGCAAGCCCGCAATGAGCAAACGCTTAGCTTAACGCAAGCGCTTAATTATGCACTAACGCATGAGCCATGGTTAAAAGCGAGTAGCTACCAAGAAGATGCCGCAATAGCGCAAAGTATTGCCGCAGGCACCTTGCCCGATCCTGTTTTAACGGTTGGCTTACTTAACTTACCTACTAACGGTTATGCGTTTGATCAAGAAGGGATGACGCAGCTTAAAGTTGATTTGAGCCAAAAGTTTAGCCGAGGGAATAGTTTAGCGCTTAAACAAAAGGCATTAGCTCAGTCTGCTCAACAATATCCTTGGCAGCGCGCCGATCGCTTAGCACAAGTGAAAGCAATTGTGATTGAGTCGTGGTTAAACGCGTATCGTGCTCAGCGAAGTATTGCTTTAATTGAGCAAGATAAAGGGCTATTTACTCAGCTTATTGAAATTACCGAAGCAAGCTACGCAAGTACTTTAGGTAAAACACGCCAGCAAGATATTATTCGTGCGCAATTAGAGCTCACTCGCCTTGAAGATAAGCTGGTTATGCTTGAGCAGCAATTTGAAAGTGCTAAAAACCGTTTAGCACAGTGGTTACCGATGAATATGCTTATGAATCCTTTAAACACCGAGTTTACTAAAACAACAGGGCTGGTTGATTTTGCAAACCTTGAATTTGATAAATTAATACAGTTGCTTATGGCGCATCCCGCAATTATTGCGATAGACAAAACCGTCACCGCAAAGCAAACCGAAGTTGCGCTCGCCAAGCAAAGCTACAAACCTCAAATGGGCGTTAATGTGGGTTATGGTTACCGAGATGATACGCCTATGGGGGAGTCGCGAGCTGATTTACTCTCTGTTGGATTTAGCATTGATTTGCCATTGTTTACTGATAACAGACAAGATCAACAGGTTAAATCGGCTATTGCTAGTGCAGAAGCTACTAAAACACAAAAGCTGGTGGCGCTTCAAAAACTCAAAGGCATGTACTTTAAGGAGTTTAGCCAACTCGCTCGTTTGCAAAAACGCGATGCGCTTTATCAAAATACGTTATTACCGCAAATGTCAGAGCAATCTCAGGCAACACTAAATGCTTATACACGCGACGACGGGGATTTTTCTGATGTGATGCGCGCGCGCATTGGTGAACTTAACGCCAAAATAGACGCGCTTAATATTCAAGTAGATCAACATATTATTACCGCCCGCCTTAATTATTATGCAAGTAGCTTAGACACCCAAGTAATGAGCGATAAAACTGGAGAATTGCACAATGAATACTAATTTAAAGTTACTTGTTGCCGCCTTAGTCGGTGCGGGCGCATTTGCGTTAATTGGCGGCCTAGTGATGCAGTTTTTACCTAGCAGCTCGCCAATGCATGAACAGCAAAGCGCTGACAAACAGCCCTTATATTGGGTAGCCCCTATGGATAGTAATTACAGGCGTGACGCGCCAGGGCTTTCGCCAATGGGAATGGATTTAGTCCCTGTGTATGAAAGCGATAGCAACGCACAGGATGGACCAGGAGCTGTAACTATTTCGCCTGCAGTAGTTAATAACTTGGGTGTAAGAACTGCCAAAGTAGAGCTTAAAACACTTCACAGCGATATAAATACTGTGGGGTATGTGCAATATAACCAAGACCAACTTATTCACATTCATCCGCGTGTAGAGGGCTGGATTGAAAGTTTATATGTTAAAGCACAAGGTGCACAAGTTAAAGCCGGTGAGCCTTTATATACTTTGTACTCACCACAACTGGTGAATGCACAAGAAGAGTTTTTATTGGCGGTGAATCGTAATAATACCGTGTTAATTCGCGCAGCAAAGGCGCGTTTAGAGTCGTTAAATGTGTCTGATGGATTTATCGAGCGCTTACAAAAAATAAAAAGATAATGCAAAATATTACTTTTTACGCAAAGCAAAGTGGTGTGGTAGATGAGCTAACAGTACGAGAAGGCTTTTACGTTAAACCAGGCACATCTATGATGAGTATTGCCCAGCTTGATGAAATTTGGGTAGAGGCACAAGTGTTCGAGCGCCAATCAGAACAGGTGAGTGTTGGGTTGCCCGTTACAATGACGCTTGATTACTTAAAAGGTCAAAAGTGGGAAGGTAAGGTTGATTACATTTACCCCGCGCTTGATGCCAAAACCCGGACGCTGCGTGTAAGACTCAGGTTTGAAAATGCAGATCATCGGTTAAAACCAAATATGTTTGCACAAGTGAGCATTCACGCTAAAGCGAGTAAGGCGCAATTTATAGTCCCTAAAGAAGCGGTAATTCGCACGCAGCACCAAAATCGTGTGGTTATTGCATTAGGTGAGGGTCGTTTTAAATCGGTAGAAGTCGAAGTTGGGCAAATTAATAGTAATGAAGCGGTTATTTTGTCAGGTGTAATGACAGATGACACGGTAGTGACTTCAGCGCAATTTTTAATAGACTCTGAGTCGAGTAAAAGCTCTGACTTTAAACGAATGGAAATGCCTAGTTCTAGTATTAGCTCAGGCATGAGTTCGGATTCTGGTTCCGGCTCAAATATGAACATGGATATGCAGCCACAAAATGCGACTGTTAACGGCACTATTAATGCCATAGATACACAAAACCGTATTATTAATATTAGCCGAGAAGCCATTGAAAAATGGAATCGAGAACCCGCTACAATGGACTTTGTATTAGCGCCAGATATTGATATTAGTCAGTTTGAAAATGCCCAGTATATTAATTTTACTTTTAGCATTATTAATGATGAATTTGTAATCACTAAAGCGCAAAACGCAGAGCCGATTGATCATTCTACTATGCAACCTATGCAACATAGTTCTCACTAGGAGCCATTATGATAACTGCCATTATTCGCTGGTCTGTTGGCAATCGCTTTTTTGTGTTGTTGCTTACATTAATTTTACTGGGCGGAGGATTGTTTGCACTAAAAAATACGCCCGTGGATGCCTTGCCTGACTTATCTGATGTTCAGGTCATTATAAAAACCACTTACCCGGGGCAAGCGCCGCAAGTAGTGCAAGACCAAGTTACATTTCCGCTCACCACAGCAATGCTTTCTGTGCCAGGTGCGCAAACAGTAAGGGGTTTTTCGTTTTTTGGTGACTCGTATGTTTATGTTATTTTTGATGAAAAAACCGATTTGTATTGGGCGCGTAGCCGAGTACAAGAATACCTAAGCCAAGTAGCGAGTAGATTACCCGATAGCGCTACGCCAGAGCTTGGTCCTGATGCAACAGGCGTAGGTTGGATTTACTTATACGCACTGGTTGATAAAACAAATAAACACGATATTAGTCAGCTACGAAGCTTACAAGATTGGTTTTTAAAGTTTGAGCTACAAACCGTACCAGGAGTCTCTGAAGTGGCTGCTGTTGGTGGCATGGTTAAGCAATATCAAGTTAATGTTGAGCCTGATAAATTACGTGCATATGGTATCCCGCTTAGCCTTATTCAAACGGCTATTCAACAAGGCAACCAAGAGATGGGTGCCTCAGTAGTTGAAATGGCTGAAGCTGAATACATGGTAACAAGCACCGGCTACATTAAAAGTGTTGCCGATTTGGAAGCTATTCCGCTTGGTGTAAACGCCAACGGTACTGCGCTGCAATTGCGTGATGTAGCTGATATTCGAGTCGGACCGCAAATGCGCCGTGGTATTGCAGAGCTTAATGGCGAAGGCGAAGTGACCGGCGGCATCGTTATTATGCGCTATGGCGAAAATGCACAAAAAACTATTGAGCTGGTAAAAGCAAAATTAGAATCACTTAAAAAGGGATTACCAGAGGGCGTTGAAATAGTCCCTGTGTACGATCGCTCCAACTTAATTAATAACGCGGTAGATAATCTAACAAGTAAGCTAATTGAAGAGCTGATTGTAGTTGCTTTAGTGTGTGTGGTGTTTTTGTTTCATGTGCGCTCATCGCTGGTGGCGATTATTACATTACCGCTTGGGATTTTAACGGCATTTATAATTATGTATTGGCAGGGGATTAACGCCAATATTATGTCTTTAGGGGGAATTGCAATAGCGATAGGCGCAATGACTGATGGCGCTATCGTCATGATTGAAAATATGCACAAACATATGGAAAAAACGCCCCTTACCAACGAAAACCGCTGGGAGGTTGTGGCTAAATCGGCGAGTGAAGTGGGTCCTGCATTATTTTTTAGCTTATTAATTATTACCGTCAGTTTTATGCCGGTATTTATTTTAGAAGCGCAAGAAGGACGTATGTTTGCGCCACTGGCTTACACTAAAACCTATGCTATGGCAGCGTCTGCTGGGCTTGCGATTACCTTAGTGCCGGTATTAATGGGTTACTTTATTAGAGGTAAAGTGATTTCGGAGCAAAAAAATCCAGTTAACCGATTACTCGTCGCAGCGTATCGTCCACTACTTAACTGGGTGCTTAAATTTCCAAAAATGACATTGGTACTCGCGGTGGTTGTTTCTGTTATTGGCTTTTACCCGGTAAATAAAATAGGCAGTGAATTTATTCCGCCACTCGATGAGGGCGATTTAATGTATATGCCCACAACGTATCCTGGTTTATCGGTAGGTAAAGCGCGCGAAATACTACAGCAAACCGACAAGTTAATAGCCACAGTACCCGAGGTTAAAACAGTATTTGGTAAGGTTGGGCGAGCTGAAACTGCAACAGATCCTGCGCCGCTTACAATGATAGAGACGTTTATTCAGCTAAAGCCAAAAGACGAATGGCGCGAGGGCATGACTCTTGAAAAACTTAAAAAAGAACTCGACGGTTTGGTTAAGTTTCCGGGGCTGACTAATGCGTGGGTAATGCCAATTAAAACGCGTATTGATATGCTTGCAACGGGTATTAAAACCCCTGTGGGAATTAAAGTTGCGGGACCAAAGTTGAGTGAAATTCAAAAAATTGGTCAGCAGATAGAAGTACTATTAAAAGATGTGCAAGGCACTGCATCGGTTTACTCAGAGCGAGTAGCCGGTGGACGTTATATAAAAGTAGATATAAATCGTGAAAAAGCCGCGCGTTATAGCTTAAACATTAGCGACGTACAGCAAGTTGTATCTACTGCAATAGGTGGTAAAAATGTAACACAAACGGTAGAAGGGCAAGAGCGTTACCCTGTTAATTTACGTTATCCGCAAGCATACAGAGACTCGCCAGAAGAGCTAATGTTGTTACCCATCGTAACGCCTACAGGGCAACGTATAGCACTTGGTGATGTAGCCGATGTATTTATTGAAGATGGACCGCCTGGTATAAAAAGCGAAAATGCACGTTTAAACGGTTGGAGCTTTATTGATATAGATGGCGTTGATATTGGTACCTATGTTGAGCACGCTCAGCAAGTACTCGATAAAGACCTAATACTGCCAGCAGGTTATTCAATTACGTGGGCTGGGCAGTATGAATACATGCAGCGAGCTAAAGACAAACTGACTTATGTATTACCACTTACATTAGCAATAATTATTGTATTGCTTTACCTTAATTTTAGAAGCTTTGCTGAGGTCACTATTATTATGGCTACGTTGCCACTGGCAATGATTGGTGGCGTATGGCTAATGTATTTAGAGGGCTTTAACTTTTCAGTTGCAGTAGGTGTCGGCTTTATTGCCTTAGCTGGGGTAGCGGTAGAAATTGGGGTCATTATGTTGGTGTATTTAAACCAAGCCTATCAAGAAAAATGCCTCGAAGCAGAGCAAGCCGGAAAACCGCTCAGCTTAGTGCAATTACAGCAAGCTATTATTGAAGGAGCAGGGCTTCGAGTACGCCCGGTTATGATGACTGTCGCGACAATTATTATTGGCTTATTACCTGTACTTTATGGCACAGGCACCGGAAGCGAAGTCATGAGCCGAATAGCAGCGCCTATGGTTGGCGGTATGGGCAGTGCAATTGTACTCACCTTACTTGTTATTCCTGCGGTTTACCTACTGTGGCGCAAACAAGGACTTAAATAGTATAAAGCAACAAAACGATAGAGCAGTGCCGTTACTCCCCACGCATTGCTCTATAAAAATTACCTATAATTTGTAAGTTGTTCTATTAAATAGCTAGTTATTACTCACATTTATATTAACCAACTGTTTTTTAAATGATTTTTAATTGGCACGCTTTACGCAATGTATTTCCTATACAGTCAACTAAGTAAGGAATGCACATGCAAGTTAAAACAATTAAAGAGGTATACGATTGGACCGTTTTGTTTCATACGCAAATGGCGGCTAATTTTCATAGCGTAAAGGATTTACTCGATGAGCATAACGCGATGCTGGTGGACTACTACCTAAATTACGAAAAAAAACTCGCTGAAGATCTCGTTGGATTTAAAGCGATAACCGAAATAAATACACTCGATACGTACAGTTATGAATACTTTGCTAAAAACCCAGAGTTAATTACTTTTGAAGATATGAGTAAAGATCAGCAATTCGATGAGCAAGTCATTCAAGGCTATTTAGCACAGCAACATCAAAAAGTGATTGAACTATATGAATACTTACTTGAACGTGCCGAGACCCAAAGCGCTCAAGAAAAGCTTCAACAAATACTAGAGCTTGAAAAGCAAGGTATAAAGCAAATGATGCAAAGCACTAATCGTCATATGGATATGTAGCTTTATGAAAAAGCAGGATCACTGAGTTTATCTTGCTTTTATTAGCTTTAAGGTGATTATTTAAATAGCTGATGCTTGCATCGGCTTATTTTATGTCTGCGTTAAACAACCTGCAGAGTATTTTGAAGGGATAAAAATGACATGCGTGTCAATTGTATGGCACGCATAGATGGAGGTTAAACTTCTTCTGTATCTACAATTAAATCACTTGTGATTGATTCTAGTGCTTCAATAACTTCGTCTTTATCCATACCATTTGGCAATGTGACGGTAGCGACAGCACTGAAAATAGGCACTCCCCAATTAGGTGCGCTTTGTTGCCTTGAATTAAAGTGAGTAATATTGGCGCCTTTATGGCGTATTACACTTGCCAACTCTTGAACAATACCAGGACGGTCGTTACCCGTTATGACTAAATTAATTTGTTCTAATGTTGATGGTTCAATTTCTGTATTTCCGGTTTCAATACGAACATCTAACTTTGGCAGTGTATTTAAAGCGCTTTGTAATGATTGAAAATGTTCCTCTGCAACTTCAAGCTGAATAATACCTGCAAAGTGCCCTAATAAGTGGCTAAGGTTACTGCTTAGCCAGTTGCCTTGATTCTGTAATACGACTGACGAGATGCTCTCTACTAAACCAGGGCGATCTTGCCCTAAAATGGTTATAACCAACTGCTTCATAAATAATTCTCTTTTTTAAGCCCAAAGAAAGTAAATGCGTAGGCATTAAGTATTTTTATTTAATCTATATTTAAAGGACAAAGGTTGTTGTTACAAACCGGAAATTAAAATTAAAAGGCTATTTATAACCACAAAGCGCTTAACTCATTGCTATTACTATCCATTAATTACTTTGTGAGTATTGACCCCGATAAATACTTTGTCCAATTATTTTATAGTTTAGTTCATTTAATAATTATCAATTTGAGTCAAAATATACGCAATTACTCAAACTACTTTATTTACCTGCCTTTAAAAGGTTTATTGTTACCGTTGTAACATTACTGTCATCTTGATGAAATATAATTTATACAACATTAAGATTTAAGGGTGTTTTGATGACTTCAAGTCCGAATAAACCGACTTTTAATACGGATCGAAGCCGTCTATTTAAAGATCGGTTTGCCAAATTTGGCATAACCGCAGGTGGGATAATGGTATTAATAGCTTTGCTACTAATATTCTTTTACCTTCTTTATGTAGTACAGCCGATTTTTGAATCAGTAAAAGTAGAAAAGCGCGATAGCTTTCATGTTGCTAATTCACAGCAAATAGCAGGCTTAGGTGTGGAAGAACAAACTGAAGTTGCTTATTTATTAAGTCAGCAAGGTCAGGTTGATTTTTATAGTGTTGAGTCGGGCAGTTTTGGTAAAAAGCTCAAAACAATTAATGCAGAGTTACCAAGTGATGCAATAAGTTTTGCAACTAGCGCGCCTTTTCAGGGGCATTATGCGTTTGGTTTAGAAGATGGCACCGTAATGGTTGTTGCGCCTAAATTTTTGGTAACCTTCCCGAATAATGAACGTAAATTAACGCCTCGTCTAGATTTCCCTCTTGGGGAAATGGCTTTAGAGGTAGATGAACAAGGTGCAGCAATTAAACGCTTTGCATTTAGCCACTATGAAGATAAAACAGCGGTTGTAGCGCTAACAGAAGATAAGCGTGTACTTTTTAGCAGTTTTGTTGCTGAAGAGAATATGTTTACCGGTGAAGTAGAGTGGGTTGTTGAACGCACTGAGCTTGATGTTGATGGACGGGTAGACGAGTTATTAATGTCGCCAGATACAACACGTACTTTTGTACGTTCTGCTAATCAAGTGTATGTATACGATACGCGTGACCCAAGTGATGTAGAGCAAATTCAGTTGCTTTCGGCTAACGAAGAAAACGCAAATATTGTATCTGCACAATTACTGGCAGGTGCAAATTCATTGATGCTTGCTAATGATAACGGTGAGGTTTCACAATGGTTTGAAGTCAATACCGATACCGGTCGTGAATATCAAAAAATACGTTCATTTGAAACAACTAAGCAAAGTAAGCTAAATATATTTACGGAATTTTATCGTCGTACTTTTTTTACAACTAGTAGCAATGGTGAGCTAGGTGTTTACTACACAACCAGCGAAGCAAAACTTTGGCAGGGTAAAGTAAGTGAAGGCGCAATAGAGAGCTTTGCTATAGCACCACGTTCAAATGCTGCGTTAATTTTAGCGGATAATAAGCTTACCGTATTAGAAATTCATAACGAGCACCCAGAAGTTACTTGGTCAGCACTTTGGCAAGAAGTGTGGTACGAAGGTTATCCAGAGCCAGGTTATATATGGCAGTCAACATCAGCCAGTGATGACTTTGAGTCTAAGTTTTCACTCGTGCCAATTTCGTTTGGTACATTAAAAGCTGCGCTTTACGCGATGTTATTTGCAGTACCTATCGCGCTCTCGGCGGCTATTTATACCGCTTACTTTATGTCGAGCAAATTACGCAAAGTGGTTAAGCCTACCGTTGAAATAATGGAAGCATTACCAACGGTTATTTTAGGATTTTTAGCGGGTCTTTGGTTAGCACCGTTAATTGAAGAGCATTTACCGGCTATTGTTGGATTACTTATTTTATTACCTTTAGGTATGTTAGCGACAGGTTTTGCTTGGACTAAATTACCTGCAAAACTTCGTCATAAAATTCCTGAAGGTTCTCATTCAATTATTCTTATTCCAGTTGTTTTATTTATTGGTTGGCTTTCGTTTGCTATGAGCGGGTTCGTTGAGCTTTGGATGTTTGATGGCAATGTACGTCAGTACTTAACAAATGAGCTTGGTATGACATTCGATCAACGTAACTCACTGGTTGTTGGTATTGCGATGGGCTTTGCGGTTATTCCTACGATATTTTCTATTGCAGAAGATGCGGTATTTAGTGTTCCAAAGCATTTATCAAATGGTTCACTAGCATTAGGTGCAACGCAGTGGCAAACACTGGTAAGTGTTGTATTGCTCACTGCAAGCCCGGGTATTTTCTCTGCTGTAATGATGGGGCTTGGTCGCGCTGTTGGTGAAACCATGATTGTATTAATGGCAACAGGTAATACACCAATTATGGATTGGAGCATTTTCCAAGGTATGCGTACGCTTGCAGCAAATATTGCGGTTGAAATGCCAGAGTCAGAAGTCGGCAGCTCGCACTATAGAATATTGTTCTTGGCAGCATTTGTACTATTCATATTCACATTTATTTTTAACACTGCAGCTGAGTTTGTTCGTCAGCAACTGCGTGAAAAATACAGTTCAATGTAAGTGGAGAGACACGACATGGTAAAGCAGTGGTTTAGGTCTGGTTCTCCTTGGATTTGGATGACCGGTGGTGCGGTAAGCATCAGTTTAATTTCGGTTTTGGGTTTATTAGCAATGATAGCCTGGAAAGGATTAAGTTTTTTCTGGCCTTCAGAAGTCATGCAGTATGAGCTTGAAGGGTCAATTTCAAAACAAACCGTTATTGGGGAAGTATACGACCGCGAAATGGTGCCAAAAGATCGCTTAGCCGCAACTGGCGTTGATGTTTCGGCATTTGATAAAGAAGAGTTTGAGCGCTTATTAATTAAAACAGGTAACCGTGAATACGTAGATTTAGATTTTCGTTGGATATTAGAAACAGACATAAACGAAAAATCGGCTCCAGCAGCACTTGCAGTGTTTGAACGTAGTAAAAATGGTAACTTTTATGGTTATGTGCAAAGCGTAATTAAAGATGGTCAACCCGTTATTGGCGATAAAATAGAAGCGCTACATGAGCTTGTAGATCGTGCTGTTGATTTAAATGACGAGGCACTTGATTTGCAAAATGGTGATATTGGGCATATTAACTATGAGCTTGAACGCCTTCGTTTAAAAGAAAAGGGCTACTTACTTGATAACGCACTCACTGATGAGCGTGTTGCAGAGCTTGCTCAAGCACGTGCTGAATTACGTGCGCAGTATGGTGTACTTGAAAAAGATTTATTTGCACTACGCAAGCAAGCTAAACGTGACCATGTAACTGTAAAAGATATGCGCGGTGAAATCGTTACTATTCCAATGTATCAAGTACTTGATGTTTGGTTTCCAAACGACATGGGCTTTTTTGCAAAACTAGGGCACTACTTTGTGCAGCTAGGTAAGTTTGTATCCGATGATCCACGTGAAGCAAATACAGAGGGCGGTGTTTTCCCTGCTATATTTGGTACTGTGTTTATGGTTATGTTAATGGCTGTAATAGTGACGCCGTTTGGCGTTGTTGCTGCTATTTATTTACATGAATATGCTGCTAAAAATGCAATCACCAAAATGATACGTATTGCGGTGATTAACTTGGCAGGTGTTCCTTCAATTGTATACGGAGTATTTGGCCTCGGCTTTTTTGTATACATGTTAGGTGGTAGCTTAGACCAATTATTTTACCCTGAATCGTCACCAACCCCAGTATTTGGTACGCCAGGTGTTATGTGGTCAGCGTTAACGCTTGCTATATTAACGTTGCCCGTTGTTATTGTATCGACTGAAGAAGGTCTATCGCGTATTCCAAGTACAGTACGTGATGGCTCGTTAGCGCTTGGCGCAACAAAGATTGAAACCTTATGGCGTATAGTAATTCCAATGGCAAGCCCTGCAATTATGACCGGTTTAATACTGGCTGTTGCTCGAGCTGCAGGTGAAGTTGCACCATTAATGTTGGTGGGCGTTGTAAAAATGGCCCCAACATTACCGCTTGATGGAAACTTCCCGTATTTTCACTTAGATAGAAAGTTCATGCACTTAGGTTTTCATATATACGATGTTGGCTTCCAAAGCCCGAATGTTGAAGCGGCGCGCCCGCTGGTATACGCAACGGCCTTTTTATTGGTGTCGGTGATTATTACCCTAAACATAACGGCCATTGGTATACGTAACCATTTACGTGAAAAATTCAGATCGCTTGAACACTAATTAGTAAAGATTTTATAGGTAACAAAAATGATTACAGTCGCTCCACAAGTAAACCAAGCTAATAAAGGCTTGAAGTTAGACTTAGATAATTTAACGGATGACCAAAAAGCACTAGAGATTAAAGATCTCGATCTTTACTACGGTGATAAGCAGGCGCTTAATAAAGTAAATATGAATATTCCTAAGGGTCAGGTAACGGCGTTTATCGGTCCATCAGGTTGTGGTAAATCAACATTATTACGTTGTATAAACCGTATGAACGACTTAGTGGATATTTGCCGCATTGAAGGTGAAATATTACTTCATGGTCAAAATATTTATGATAAAAGCGTAGATGTCGCTGCACTTCGTCGTAATGTCGGTATGGTGTTTCAGCGCCCAAATCCATTTCCTAAGTCAATTTATGAAAATGTAGTTTATGGTCTACGCTTACAAGGTATTAAAGAAAAGCGAAAATTAGATGAAGTGGTAGAGCAATCACTTCGTGGCGCTGCTTTATGGGACGAAGTAAAAGACAGATTACACGATAGTGCATTTGGTCTATCAGGTGGTCAGCAACAGCGTTTAGTTATTGCTCGCTCAATTGCAATTGAGCCAGAGGTTCTTTTATTAGATGAACCCACATCGGCACTCGATCCTATTTCTACGTTAGTAATTGAAGAGCTAATAAACGATTTAAAAAATAAATTTACCGTTGTTATTGTTACACATAACATGCAGCAAGCAGCGCGTGTATCTGATCAAACAGCCTTTATGTATATGGGTGAGTTAATTGAGTACTCAGACACAAATACCTTATTTACTACACCAACGAAGAAAAAGACCGAAGATTACATTACTGGTCGTTATGGCTAATTAGCTTTTTAGAATATGTTGTACAAGATTAATTGAGAAGGTAATTATGGAACATAATATTAATAAGCATATTTCTGGTCGTTTTAACCAAGAGCTAGAAAATGTACGCAACCACGTATTAAGCATGGGCGGTTTAGTAGAGCAGCAACTAAACAGCGCGCTTGATGCGGTTAGCCGAAACGATGCAGAGCTTGCACAAAAAGTACGTGAAAACGATTACAAAGTAAATGCAATGGAAGTGAACATAGACGAAGAATGCACGCGCATTATTGCTCGTCGTCAACCTGCTGCTAGCGATTTACGATTAGTTGTAGCTATTGCAAAAACGATAGCTGATTTAGAGCGAATAGGTGATGAAGCAAAACGAATTGCAAAAGTTGCACTCGATTCATTCACTAAAGATCAACAAGACTTACTGGTAAATATTGAGAATATGGGGCGGCAGGTTTTAAAAATGCTTCATGATGTTCTTGATGCATTTGCCCGTATGGACGTACAACGTGCATTTAGAGTTCATAAAGAAGATGCCAAAGTAGATCGAGAGTATGAAGCGATTACACGTCAAATAATGACCTATATGATGGAAGATCCACGCTCAATCCCGAAAATTATGGACTTAGTTTGGTCTGTTCGTTCGTTAGAGCGTATTGGCGATCGTTGCCAAAATATTGCTGAATACATTATATATTTTGTAAACGGCAAGGATATTCGTCATACATCTCAAGAAGATATAGAAAAATCGTTATAAATTTATCAATGTTATTCTTTTGTATCAAAGCGGCTATGTGTCGCTTTATGCATTATTAGAATAGGTAGGACAATAAAAAGCGTTCACAAACCTGGTGAATGCTGTAAAATTCGTGCTGCAAAGCATATCAATTTGATTAAAGGGTCAGTTATGCCTACAAACGCGTTTTTAGGAGTATTTGCAAAATCTCCTATCAAACCAATGGAAGAACACATCAAGAAGGTTCATCAAGCAAGTAAAGCTTTGATACCTTTTTTTAATCACGTATTTAAAGAAGAATGGGTACAAGCTGAAGAGCTTCGCATCATTATTCGTAATTTAGAGCGTGAAGCCGATGACATGAAAAGAGACATACGTTTACAATTACCGCGCGGTTTATTCATGCCGGTTGAACGTACAGATCTTCTCGAATTAGTAACCCAACAAGATAAAATTGCTAACAAGGCAAAAGACATTGCTGGGCGTGTGATTGGTCGCGAGATGACCATTCCAAAAGTTATGCAAGCTGATTTCTTAGCATACTTAACTCGTTGTGTCGATGCGACTAAACAAGCATCTAAAGCAATTAACGAGTTAGAAGAATTGCTAGAAACGGGTTTTAAAGGTCGAGAAGTGACCTTAGTCGAAAAAATGCTAGTTGAATTGGATGCGATAGAGCAAGACACGGATGAAATGCAAATAAAAGTACGCCGCCAACTACGAGATGTAGAAGGCGAGTTAAACCCAATTGATGTGATGTTTTTATATAAAATCATTGAATGGGTTGGCGAGCTTGCAGATATTGCAGAGCGCGTAGGATCACGTCTTGAGCTGATGTTAGCTCGTTAATTTACAATCAGTTCAAACACGAAAGATTAAGGTTTTACAATGGATATCATTGCATCTTACGGGACGATATTAATTTTAATAGCCGCAGCAGTCGGCTTTTTTATGGCTTATGGTATTGGCGCGAATGACGTAGCTAATGCCATGGGTACATCTGTAGGTTCAAAAGCGTTAACAATCAAACAAGCTATTTTTATAGCGATGATTTTTGAATTTGCAGGCGCTTACTTAGCGGGTGGTGAAGTAACATCGACGATTCGTAAAGGAATTATCGACGCCGCACCATTTGTAGATATTCCGGAGCTAATGGTTCTGGGTATGATTGCTTCTTTGTTTGCAGCAGGAACATGGCTATTAATGGCTTCGTTCTTAGGGTGGCCTGTATCAACAACTCACTCAATCATTGGTGCAATCATTGGTTTTGCTCTTGTTGCTGTAGGCACTGAGGCCATTCAATGGGATAAAGTAGGTGGTATTGTTGGTAGTTGGATTATAACGCCTGCTATATCTGGCTTTATTGCATATTTAATATTTATGAGTGCGCAAAAACTTATTTTTGATACTGACGCACCCCTAAAAAATGCTAAACGTTATGTACCGCTTTATATGGGCTTAGCGGGCTTTATTATGGCTTTGGTTACAATTAAAAAAGGCTTAAAGCATGTTGGTGTAGACTTAGGCGCTGTTGAAGGTTATGCACTTTCAGTGGCAGTTGCGGTGGTTGTTGCTGTGATTGGTAAAATTGCTATTTCTCGCTTAAATATTGATCCTAAAGCAGATAAACAAATGCAGTTCAATAATGTTGAAAAAGTATTTGCTGTATTAATGGTATTAACTGCATGTTGTATGGCGTTTGCTCATGGTTCTAACGACGTTGCTAATGCAATCGGTCCACTTGCTGCTGTTGTGAATATTGTTGAAAACAACGGTGAAATTGCTAAAAAAGCAGCTATTGCTTGGTGGATACTACCTTTAGGTGGTTTTGGTATTGTTGCCGGTCTTGCTATTTTAGGTAAAAAGTAATCAAAACAATCGGTGAAGGCATTACACATTTAACGCCTAGCCGTGGTTTTGCTGCTGAATTAGCTGCTGCATCAACGGTTGTTATTGCATCGGGTACAGGTATGCCAATTTCTACTACTCAAACCTTAGTTGGCGCGGTATTAGGTGTAGGCATGGCACGCGGTATTGGTGCACTTAATATGGGTGTTATAAGAAACATAGTAGTTTCTTGGGTAATAACGTTGCCAGTTGGTGCTGCCCTTGCTATTGTTATTTTCTACTTATTAAGAACCGCTTTTGGGGTTTAACAAAAAGTAATTAAAGACTTTTAGCTTGAAAAGATCTCAACGCCCTAGGTGTTGGGGTCTTTTTATTTGTGGAAAGAAAAAATGACTAATCTTCCAAGTATTAAACAACTACAGTATTTATTAGCTGTTCATCAGCATCAACATTTTGGTCGCGCTGCGAGCGCGTGTTTTATTGGGCAGTCAACCTTAAGCAGTGCTATTCAAAACCTTGAAGAGACATTAGGTTGTCAGCTTATTGAACGAGAAAACCGTAGCCTTATGTTTACCAGTATTGGTGAAGAGGTTGTTGAACGCTCTCGTAAAATAATTAACGATACAATAAGTTTAAAAGAACTGACTAAAAGTTTTTTAACACCGTTAAGTGGAAAGTTAACCGTAGGTGTAATACCAACTATAGCAAGTTTTATAGCTGCGCCGCTTTACCATTTTTGCAAACAAACCTTTTGTGATTTAGAGCTTGTGTTGATAGAAGATACTAGCGATAAACTGCTAGATAAGCTTGAGCATGGGCATATTGATTTGGCGTTATTGGCTTTACCGTATGCAACTGATAAGTTTCACACTCAAATTTTAGCTAAAGACCATTTTAGTTTAGTACATCACAAAAACTATACCGCAGCAAAAGGCGTAGTAGACTTTAATCTATTACCAGAGGCTAGCGTATTCTTATTAGAACGTGAGCACTGTATGACGGGTCATGCGCTCAGTGCGTGTCATTTAAACCGTTCGAGTTGTATTAATCCATTTGAAGCTGCAAGTTTGCATACTTTACTTAGCATGGTTGAGCATGAACTTGGGGTAACTTTTTTACCACAAATGGCGATTAATGCCGGTATTTTAGAAAATAAAAATATGATGGTTACACCTTCACAAAGTGATGCATACCGAGATATTGGTATATTGTGGCGCAAAACAACAGGGCGTATCCGTGATTTTAAGCTATTTAGTCAGCAACTGGAGGTGTTTTTAACGCGTCAGTGTAGCTTAGATTTCAAACAATAAAAAAGTAATAACCAAAGCAGCCTACAAAGGCTGCTTTTGATTTTGAGGATGACTTTCAAAAGGTTCTAGTTCAGGTAAAAATAATAGGTAAATCCACACCACTAAATTAAAGTAAGGCACACAGCCTAATACAGTGAAAACCTTAACAGGGTAGCCTTTAACACTTGCATACCGATAGCATTGATATGTGATTGAAAAGTGAATAATCAGTAATAAAATAACTAATTGCATCATATCTTTCTCCTTAAAATCCTAATAGCTTAAAGTCCACCATAATTACCACCTATGGCTTACTGATAGGTAATGTCATGTTTATTAAGTGTAATCCGTTAAATTGCATGACATTCTTAATGTGATACAAAAAGTATAGGCAAGAAAGAAAATAATGGTAGTAATAAAATACTTAAAATTGTTCAATTTTGTTTATTGTGAGCTAGGCTATTGTTGGTAAAAATTTTTATTATTTAAAATCTTTTCAAGTTCATCCTTAACTTTTTCAACAGGTACTGGACGAGCTATGAAATAGCCTTGCCCAAAATCTACGCCAATCTCTTTTAGTGCATAAAATATTTCTTTATTCTCAACATATTCAGCGACTGAGCGCTTATCGAGTGAGCGACTTATATCGTTGATTGCTTTTACTAGGGCTAAGTCGATAGGATCATTAAGCATGTCGCGCACAAACGAGCCATCAATTTTTACATGTTGTGCGGGGAGTTGTTTTAGATAGGTAAAAGTACTAAAGCCCGTACCAAAATCATCAATCGAAAAGTGGCAACCTAAACTATTGAGCTTTTCAATCATTTTACGTGTTGCTTTTAAATTATTAAGACTTGCTGATTCAGTTATTTCAAAAATTATCCGCGAAGGGGGCACGTTATACTTTTCAAGGTTTGATTCAATTAATGGCAATAAGCGTTCATCTAAAAATGATTGTGCCGAAAGATTAATGGCCACTTGGTTTAGCTCTGGGTGTTTTGCTACACATGCAATGGCGTTGCGAATAACACATTGATCCATTAAAAATGTATCGTTTAACATCTCTAATGAAGGAATAAATTGATCTGGAGATATTAGTTTACCATTAAGCTTTAAGCGCAAGAGGGCTTCAAAGTAAGCAACTTTACACTCTTTAAAGTCCCAAATAGGCTGATAATGAAGTTCTATATTATTTTGTTTTAGTGCTTGGCGAATTTCATGCCCCCACTCAAGCCCTGCTTGAAGTGTATTATTTTGAGCGTCTTCTTTAGAATAGCAGTGCACTAGATTACGCCCTAAATTTTTAGCAATGTATAGCGCTATATCTGCTTGTTTTAAACATTCATTAGGGTCGCAATTTTTTGATGTTATTTGGGCTAAGCCAATAGAGCAACTTATTGTATAGACTTGATCTTCCGATTTAAAAGCATGTTTTTCAATTGCACTGCAAACACCCTCAGCAACTAGGTGCGCCTCAAGTAAGTTCATGTTAGTTAAAATAACAGCAAACTCGTCTCCACCAATTCGACAAACTAAATGCTCATGGCTGATATTTTCTATAAATAACTGAGCGACTTCTTTTAAAACAAGATCTCCTTGATGATGACCTTGACTGTCATTAATTATTTTAAAGTGGTCAAGATCAATATATATCAAGGCGTGTTCAATGTTGGAGTGAGTATGTTTGGGTTTACAAATACGGCTTAATTCTTGATCAAAGTGATAGCGGTTGTGCAAACCAGTTAGCGGATCATGCAGCGCGAGATGACGTAATTGTAATTCGGCTTGTTTACGCTCGTGGATATTATCAATGGTGGCAGTAATAGTGGCATTATTACTGCTATTTATGATCAGCTGTAGTCTACACTCGACCCAAATTTGCCCACCTTTTTTGTGTTGTAATTTAATTTCTATTTGTTGATGGTTTTCTCCACCATCAAGAATATCGTCAATAGTACTTTGCAGTTTTTGTTGGCATTCGTCGGTGCAAAATTTAGTTATTTTTTGGTGTAAGCTCGATTTAACGCCAAAACCACTCAGTGTTTCCCAGGCCGGGTTTATAAAGCGAATTTTGCCAAGTTGATCGAGCTCAAGTACAACCGTATTTAAATGCAATAGTATGCGTTGGTGGGCTGAAAGTAACTCTTTATAACTTACTTCACTTAGGCTTAGTTGTTCTACTTTTTGAGCGAATTCTGCGTAACTCACCATAAAATCTTCACGGCGTGCGGCATGATCACATATTTTATTTAAAAATGAAGGCTCGTAAGGAATGCGTATAAAATCAGTTACACCCGACAATAAAAGTTGCTCAGCGTAGTCAGCATCTGCATTATCTATAATCGTTACAATTGCTTGCTTAGGGTTGTGTTGTAAAATATGTTCAACTAACAGACTTGAAGCTTCAGCTCTATCTTCGGTCGCATCAAGGAGCACTATCGAGAACTTCTGTTGGTTATATTGATCAAGTGCGTCTTTGCACGACGTTACATGTGTTATTGCAAAATTGAGTTTAAGTTCTTCGCATATATCGTTTACTTTATTTTCGTGTGGTTCTAGTAACAGCAGGTTTAATCGACTGCTTTTTTCTAAATGCGTAGAGAGTATATTTGCGAGGACCTGGGGCAGCGTATCTTGGTTTTCGAATGGCAATACGGCATCAATACCATAACTACGTGCAGTGGTTTCTGCAATTCGCTCACAATAGGTAGGAGGCATAAGTAGTATTGGGGTGTTTTTTGGTGTTTTTAATAACCCAGAGCGAACCATCCGAGAAAAGCGCCACCCATCAATTTTACCTACATCTAGCCCCGTGATAATAATATCAACAGGATGCTGCTTAAGTGTTTTTAATGCTTCCTGGCTATCTTGCGCTTCTATAATGCTAAAAACATCCAGCTTGTGCAAAGTACTACAAATAGCTCTTCGCTCAGCACTGCTTGCATTTAAAATTAGCAGTTTTAATTGTTCCGCCACCGAAGGTTCCTACCGAAATTTATAGTTATTTCTAATTACTAAGAGTAATGATATTTACTAATAAGAACAAGTACATTTATGTAATCAGACTAAGGAATAGATTACTTAGGCTGATAGAAGTTTAGCTGTCTTCTTGAGCTTAATACACGATAGTTATACACTTGCCGCGATTTTAAATGATGTGGATAACCGATTATGCGCGTGGCTGATTTTAGCTTTGACCTACCCGATGAATTAATTGCTCGTTTTCCTAAGCCGGATCGAACGAGTAGTCGCTTATTTTGCCTTGATGGGCCAAGTGGTGCAGTAGAGCACAATGTTTTTAGTGATATACTTGAATTAGTAAATGAAAAAGACTTATTGGTTTTTAACAACACCCGAGTAATACCTGCACGTATGTTTGGTCAAAAAGCATCGGGAGGCAAAGTTGAGGTGTTAGTAGAGCGAGTGCTTGATGAGCATCGTGTACTTGCGCATGTACGTGCAAGTAAATCACTAAAATTAGGTAACGAAGTTATTCTTGAGGGCAAGGCAAAAGCCGTAATGGTTGCGCGTCACGATACGTTATTTGAGCTTGAGTTTGATCATAGCCAAAATGTTCTCGACATATTAAACGATATAGGGCACATGCCATTACCGCCGTATATAGATCGCCCAGATAATGAGGCAGACCGAGAACGCTATCAAACAGTTTATGGTGAAAAGCCAGGTGCAGTTGCTGCGCCCACAGCCGGTTTACATTTTGACGAAAAATTAATGACCGCACTTAAACATAAAGGCGTTCAAATGGCTTTTGTTACTTTGCATGTAGGTGCGGGTACATTTCAGCCAGTGCGAGTCGATAGTGTTGATGAGCATATTATGCATTCAGAATACATAGAGGTACCTGATGATGTAGTTAATGCGGTAGCACAAACTAAAGCGCGAGGTGGTCGAGTTATTGCAGTGGGCACAACGTCTGTTAGGTCATTAGAGTCTGCAGCAAAGGTGCATGGTGGTAAATTAGATACTTACTTTGGTGATACCGATATATTTATCTTTCCGGGTTATCAGTTTAATGTTGTTGATGCCATGGTCACTAATTTTCACTTGCCAGAATCTACACTCATAATGCTTGTGAGCGCTTTTAGCGGACAAGATAATATTATGAGCGCGTACAATACGGCAATTGATAAAAAGTATCGTTTTTTTAGTTATGGTGATGCGATGTTCTTAACACGTAAATAGCAACGATGCTAAATTATTAGTAAATATGATTATAAACCTCAGCTAAGTTACTGGGGTTTTTTATTTTGAGTAAGATTATCAGTGTTGAATTTATCGCAGTTAATAGTATTGGTTGGGCAAAAAGGGTAGAATCGAGCGGTTAAATTATAGCTTGTTGGACTGTTTTTCTGACATTGAGGATGATATGAAATTTGAATTAGACTGTACCGATGGAAAAGCGCGCCGAGGCCGCTTGATTTTTGACCGTGGTATAATAGAAACTCCTGCATTTATGCCTGTTGGTACTTACGGTACTGTAAAAGGTATGACGCCAGATGAAGTAAAAGCAACGGGTGCACAAATATGTTTAGGTAATACCTTTCATTTAATGCTTCGCCCTGGTACTGAAATCATTAAACAACATGGTGATTTACACGACTTTATGAATTGGGATTTTCCAATCTTAACTGACTCAGGCGGTTTTCAGGTATTTAGCTTAGGTGCAATGCGTAAAATCACTGAAGAAGGCGTTTTATTTCAATCTCCAGTAAATGGTGATGAAATTATGATGTCGCCTGAAAAGTCGATGGAAGTACAGCGCGATTTAGGCTCAGATATTGTAATGATATTTGACGAATGTACGCCATACCCTGCTACCGAAAAAGAAGCGAAAGACTCGATGGAGTTATCTCTTCGTTGGGCTAAGCGCTCTAAGGAAGGGCATGGTGACAATCCTTCCGCTTTATTTGGTATTATTCAAGGTGGTATGTACCCAGAATTACGTGCACAATCGCAAGCTGGTCTTGAAGAAATTGGTTTTGACGGTTATGCATTAGGCGGCCTATCAGTAGGTGAGCCTAAAAACGAAATGATGAATATCCTTGATCATTGTGCGTTTAAAATGCCAGAAGACAAGCCTCGCTACCTTATGGGTGTAGGCAAGCCAGAAGACTTGGTCGAGTCGGTCCGTCGTGGTATTGATATGTTTGACTGTGTTATGCCAACACGTAATGCACGTAACGGCCATTTATTTATTACCACGGGTGTGGTTAAAATACGTAACGCAGTGCACAAAACAGATACAGGGCCACTTGATCCTGAGTGTGATTGCCATACGTGTGGAAATTATTCACGTGCTTATTTACATCACCTTGATAAATGTAACGAAATTTTAGGTGCGCGACTAAACACAATTCATAACTTACGTTATTATCAACGTGTTATGGAAGGTTTACGTAATGCAATTAGCGAAGGTAAATTAGACGAATTCGTAAAAGATTTTTATGCTCGCCGAGGCCAAGATGTGCCAGAGTTAGTAGATATAAAAAATTAAACTTTAAAATTAAAGAGGAAGTATCATGAGTTTATTTATTTCAAATGCACAAGCAAGTACAGGCGCAGCAGCTGCCGGCGGCGGTACTATGCAAATGCTAATTATGTTAGCTATTTTTGGTTTAGTTTTTTACTTTTTGATTTATCGCCCACAAGCTAATCGTGTTAAAGAGCACAAAAGCTTAATGAGCGCGATGGCTAAAGGTGACGAAGTACTTACTCAAGGTGGTTTAGTAGGTAAAATTGTTAAAATTTCTGAAGATAAAGATTTCATCGTTATCTCTTTAAACGAGCAAGCAGAAGTGACAGTACAAAAATCGTCTGTATCTGCAGTATTGCCAAAAGGCACAATGAAGTCGCTATAAAAATAATAAGGACGACCCCGTGTTAAACAAGTTTCCAGTTTGGAAGTATTTACTTGTTTTAGCTGTGGTAGCCATTGGCCTTTTATATGCCTCTCCAAACTTGTATGGTCGCGATCCGGCTATTCAAGTTTCAGGTGCTAAAGGCGCTGATGTCGATCTCAGTGTTGTAGACAAAGTAAACGCAATCTTAGAGAAAAATAATGTAACCGCTAAATCGACAATACTTGAAGATGGACAAATTTTAGTTCGTTTAAAAAATGTTGAAGAGCAACTTAAAGCGCACGACTTACTGCGTGATTCGCTGAGCGATGATTACATTTCTGCTATTAATATGGCACCTGCTCAACCAGCTTGGTTAAAAGCGGTTGGTGGTAACCCTATGAAGCTAGGTCTTGATTTAAGTGGTGGTGTACATTTCACCATGGAAATCGACATGGCAACAGCGGTTGATAACCAGCTTGAGCAAATGGAACAAGATTTTCGTAGTGACCTGCGTGAAGAAAAACTACGTTACCGTAGTGTTCGTCGCGTCGCTGGTTCTGATCGTATGCGTGTAGAAATGCGTACCGAGGAAGACAAAAATGCCGCAGAGAGTTTCTTAGAAACTCGCTACCCTCTAAATGTCTACATTGATGACAGCAGTAACGATAACGCATTTTTTGCGACAATGAGTGAGCAAAAACTCAAAGAAATTCGTGACTACGCTATAAAGCAAAATGAAACGATTATTCGTAACCGTATCAACCAAATTGGTGTAGCAGAACCTAACGTACAACGCCAAGGCGCTGAGCGTATTATTGTTCAACTACCAGGCATTCAAGACACAGCACGCGCTAAAGAAATTTTAGGCGCTACGGCAACACTTGAATTTCGTGAAGTAGATGAAAATGCTGATGCAAGCGCTGCTGCTCAAGGTCGTATCCCTGCGGGTACTGAAATGATTATGAGCCGCGACGGTTACCCTGTTGTACTTAAAAAACGCATTATTCTAGAAGGCAGCCATATAACTGGCGCTCAATCTGGCGCTGATGAATACCAACGCCCGCAAGTAAGTATTACGCTTGATAGCAAAGGGGGGGCAAAAATGAATGCCTTTACCAAGCGTGCTATTGGTAAGCGTATGGCAACGGTATTTATTGAGTACAAGCCATCAGGTAAAAAAGATGCAGACGGTAAAGCACTTCCGCCTATTAAGGTTGAAGAAGTTATTAACGTAGCCACCATTCAAGCTCGTCTTGATCGCTCGTTCCGTATTACAGGTATCGATAACCCAGCTGAAGCACATAACTTAAGTCTGCTACTTCGTGCAGGTGCGCTTGTAGCACCAATTCAAATTGTTGAAGAGCGCACAGTAGGTCCAAGCTTAGGTCAAGAAAATATTGAAGCGGGTATGACTGCGGTAGCCCTTGGTTTTGCGTTTGTACTTGTGTTTATGCTTGTGTACTACAAAGGTTTTGGTATGGTTGCAAACCTTGCGCTTGCGGCTAACTTAGTACTCATTGTTGGTGTTATGTCTTTAATTCCGGGCGCTACACTTACGCTACCAGGTATTGCCGGTATTGTACTAACTGTAGGTATGGCGGTTGATGCTAACGTACTTATTTTTGAGCGTATTCGTGAAGAGCTGGCCGATGGCCGCAGCCCTCAACAAGCGATTCATTTCGGTTACGATAGCGCATTTAGTACTATATTTGATGCTAACATCACCACGTTAATCGCTGCCATTATACTGTTTGCAGTAGGCACCGGTCCGATTGCGGGCTTTGCAGTGACACTTGCGATTGGTATTTTAACTTCAATGTTTACAGCCATTGTTGGTACCCGTGCGGTAATCAACTTGTTTGTCGGTGGTAAACGTATTGATAAACTTTCAATTTAAGGAGCAGACATGCAAATTTTAAGTTTGGGTAGTAGAACCCTTCGTTTCATGTCTCTTCGTAAAGTGGCTATGGGTTTCTCTACGTTATTAATTGTAGCGTCGCTTGTGTCAATGTTTACGAAAGGCTTAAATTTTGGGTTGGATTTCACTGGCGGTACAGCGGTAGAGGTCGGTTTTTCTCAACCAGCTGACCTTAAAAAAGTGCGTAACGGACTTGCCGAAAACGGCTTTGCTGATGCATCGGTACAACTATTTGGATCAAGCCAAGAAATACTAGTACGACTAGCGCCACGTGGAAGTGACGTAAAAGCAGAAGTAATTGGTAACCAAGTAATCGATGCACTTAAAAAAGCAGACGACAGCGTAGTAATGCGCCGTATCGAGTTTGTTGGTCCAAGCGTAGGTGAAGACTTAAAAGAGCAGGGTGGTCTTGCCATGTTAACTGCACTTATTTGTATCTTAATCTATGTTGCATTTCGTTTTGAATGGCGATTTGCTGTGGGCGCAGTAGGTGCGTTATTACACGATGTTATTATTACACTAGGTTTGTTTTCGATATTGGGTTTAGAGTTTGATTTAACTATATTAGCGGCAATACTTGCGGTAATTGGTTATTCACTTAATGATACGATTGTGGTATCTGACCGCATACGAGAAAACTTCCGTAAAGTGCGTATCGACGATACCGTAGAAATTATTGATATTTCACTTACGCAAACACTTAACCGTACCCTTGTAACATCAATCACCACTATTTTAGTATTGATTGCTTTGTTTACATGGGGCGGACAAACCATTCATGGTTTTGCAACTGCTTTGCTGTTTGGTGTGTTTATTGGTACTTATTCTTCGATTTATGTTGCCAGCTCTGTTGCCCTTGCAATGGGTGTAAGCAAAGAAGACTTAATACCAGAAGTTATTGAAAAAGAAGGTGCAGACCAAGACGCAATGCCGTAATGGTTTTTAACTGCCCTAAAAAACCGCTCATTGAGCGGTTTTTTATTGCCCGTAATATATTTATGTTCACGATTACTTTAGCTTTACTGTGCATGCATGAATAAACAGTGCTAGCTTTATAGGGCGGTTATTAATAAGTATATCTATATGGTATTGCTATAATCGTAGTTATTTTATTGCTCTTTTATATTTAGGCGCAAAGATCAACAGACCCTAGTAATAACTGTTAAAACTATCGACAATAAATAAGGTGATAACTATGTTGCCACTAAAGTATTTCGTTAACGTAGTAAGTTTGTTTATATGCAGCGCTTTAGCAAGTGACGTAAATAGAGTAAATGTAGCACAGGAGCAACGTGTACAATATGCTCGTGACGACTACCTTAACGAGCTATTAGAAAAAGCGTTAGTTAGTGCGCAATATCCCGCAGAGATTCATACTGTTCTAATTCATCCCCACCAGCAACGTACCTTAATTGCACTTGATACAAAAAACTTAGATTTATATTGGAGTATGAGTAGCCCAGAGCGAGAGTCGTTAGCCATTGCAATTAAAGTTCCGCTGTTTAAAGGCTATATAGGAAAAAGAGCATTATTAACAAGCAAAAATAGCATGAATAGGTTTAAAGACATTTCGACTTTAGAGCAGTTGAGTAAGCTTTCTGCAGTGCAAGGTCATGATTGGCCAGATACAAAAATAATGGCGTTAAATGACTTGCATGTAAGACCCTTTGCTAACTATCAAGCTATGTTTACGTTAACGGGTACAGGGCGTATCGATTATTTTCCACGTTCATTCATTGAGGTAAATTCAGAATTAATGGCAAATAAACAAAGTAACTTAGTAATAGTACCTAATTTATTTATAAGCTACTCAACAGGCTTTTATTATTTTGTATCAAAGAGTAAACCAGCGCTTGCAGCAGCAATCGAAAAAGGACTAAAAATAATGCAGAACAATGGTGAATTTGATGCATTATTTAATGAATATTTCGCAAAAGATTTAAACTCGCTGCCATACGAAAAAGGGAATACGGTGGAGCTTAAACTCAAAAACCCTTATTTTTAGACACAAAAAAAGGAGCCTTAGCTCCTTTCTTATTATGCTCTGTATTAGCGGAGTAACGACTCAGTAAGTACTGGACGAATTTCACGAATAATCGCTTGGGTCAATTTTGGTGAACCACAGATAATATTACCGCTGTGGTTATAGTTATTACCACCAGCAAAATCTACAACCATACCGCCAGCTTCTTTAACCATAAGCTCGCCTGCAGCAGAGTTCCACGGTTTTAAGCCAATTTCAAAAAAGCCATCAATACGGCCAGCTGCAACATATGCCATATCTAGGGCAGAACAACCTGCACGGCGAATATCGGCAGTGTGTACAAATAACGCTTTAAACGCTTCAGTGTATGCCTCTGTGTGGTTTTTGTTTTTGAAAGGGAAACCAGTTGCTAAAACTGTACCAGCTAAAACCGTTGTTTTGCTTACGCGTAAACGTTTACTGTTAAGTTGTGCGCCTTGACCTTTAGATGCAGTGAACAGCTCACCACGAATTGGATCGTAAATAACGGCTTGGTCTAAACGACCTTTAACTTTAAGTGCAATAGAGATTGCGTAATGAGGGATACCTTTGATGAAGTTAGTTGTTCCATCGATAGGATCTACAATCCATTGGTAATCATCATCCTTGCCTTTATGCTCACCTAATTCTTCACCAACAATAGAGTGAGTAGGGTAAGACTGTAAAATAGTGTCACGAATTACGGCTTCGGCTTCTTTATCAATGTTAGTTACTAAGTCGTTAGCGCCTTTTTGTTGCACTTCAACTTTTGATAAATCTTCACTTGCGCGAAGTAAAATTTTGCCTGCGTTGCGCGCAGCGCGAACCGCAATGTTTAACATTGGATGCATGGTATTACCTTTGGGTTGTAAAAGAACGTTTATATATTTCAGCCGGCGTATTTTAGCGACTTTTGCCATAAAGTAAACAATAAACCCCAAATACTTATGTTTGTTTTTTATACAAGATTGAAAAGTGTATATATTTTTAAAAAATAATTATCTGCATTTAAATAAATTAATTTTAAATAACACTTTACCTAAAGTTAACTTGAGGTTTTATCGTGCTCCTAACTTAACTGATAGGGTAACATTATGTATTTAGAGCACGTAAACTTAGTCGCGAGTGATATAGATAGTATGCTTACATTTTATCGCGCTGTATTTCCGCATTGGTCAATCAGAAGTGAGGGCAGAGGTGACTGGCATGGAAAACCAAGACGCTGGGTACACTTTGGAGATGACACGCATTACATTGCGATAAGCAGTCATGGTGAAGGTGAAAACAGAAACTTATCGGGCCATCAAATAGGTTTTGCGCACTTTGCTTATGTAACCAATAATTTAAATGAGGTAGTAAAACGTTTAAATAAAGCGGGTTTTACACTAAGCAAGCAAGGTACTGAGAATCCATTTAGGAAAAACGTCTACTTTATTGATCCTGCAGGGTTTGAAGTTGAGTTTGTAGAATATCTAAGTGACATACCAAGCGAGCGCAATAACGATTTATAATAAAATACCAAGCAGCACGTTAAAGTGCTGCTACTCAATTATACTGAGCGGTTATTATTACCCGTGCCAAATTGGGTTTTTAGCTCATTTGCAAAGCTCATAAATTTTTCTTTAATTGTGCGCTTTATTTTCACTTCAACCGAGCCCATAACTGCCTTTCCTTCAATATGAATAGTAGGACCTTGGCGTTTGTTAAGCGACACTGATTTATTTTCAAGGCTACTTAAAATGCAAAACATTTTAGACACTACATTGACATGCTCTGGTACGTAAATTTCATCGCTACCAAAAATACAGTTAACGTGAATAGTTACATTTTGATGCGCAAAAATGGCATCGGTAAAATCAAGCACCACCGATCCCATAAAGTTACTCAAATATATATTTTTTGGCACAACCCACTGACCGCTTCGTTCGTTAGAGCCTAAAATACTGCGTAATGTAAAATCATCATCACTGTTTTGCTGTGCACTATAATGTGGTTTAAATTGCGATTGTTTTTCTGCTTTATATTGCTGATCGGTATTAAGTGTTAAGTCTTCTACTAAGGCTAGCAGTGCTTCGTTATTAGGTGCATCCATCGCGCTATCGAGTCGTCTCTCAAATGCATCAACAGAAATAACCCCATGACTATAATTATAAATTAATTGATCAATCACTTGTTCGCGTACTTGCTCTATTGGGCGGTCTTCAACTTTTACAGACATGGTTATTCCTTCTTATATTTACTATTGATGCTGCTTTTGTAGTTAGGTTGCAAACCACGTACCAAATATAATTTCATTAATTATCAATTGGTTATTTTTTAACGTATTTTTTATTTTGTTATATTAACGATAGATTAACCAAAAATGCAATTATCTAGCTATTTTCACTATTTGAGAAAGTTTTACCGAGTAGCCTGTAAATAGTTACACAGTTATAGATGATGCCTCATCCCAAAATAAACTCAAGTCATTGAAATGTAAGTGTAAATAAAGTTGGCCCAAAGCTCGCATTAGTTAAAGTGTCTTTAATCAAAAGGAGAAAGATTATGAAAACATTTAACAAGTCTATTATCGCAGCTCTAGTTCTTGGTACTACGGCTATGGGTGCCCAAGCAAACAGCTGGGAAAACGAAAGTAAAGATGCTTGGATTGATGGTAAGGCAGAAACAGTTCTACTTATGAACACTAATCTAAACAACTTTGACATTAACACTGATGTAAAAAATGGCAAGGTAGTACTTACAGGTAAAGTTGACAGCGAGATTGATAAAGAGCTAGCAGAAGAACTTGTACTTAGCCTAGATGGTGTGTCTGATGTTGATAACAGCCTTACTGTTGTTAAAAGCATGGATACCAAAGATAAAAGCAACGACATGATGGACGATGATGATAACGACCTAACGGACGCTAAAATCACCACTGTAATCACAACTCGCTTCCTGTTTGACTCAGAAGTAGGTGGTACAGACATTGATGTTGATACCGACAACGGTATAGTAACCTTAAATGGTACCGTAGAATCAGAAGCTGAAAAACAGCTAGCAGTTGAAATTGCTAAAAATGCTGAAGATGTTCGTGACGTAGTTGATGAGTTAACTATTATTACTGAATAACACTGCATTATAAAACCCAGCTTGGCTGGGTTTTTGCTTTTTAAGACTTAACATTACAGGAGTTTGGTTATGGATATTATTCGTATTATATTGTCAGTTTTACTACCGCCATTAGGCGTATTTTTACAAGTTGGTTTAGGTTTGCACTTTTGGTTGAATATTTTACTAACGCTGTTAGGTTATTTCCCAGGTTTAATTCATGCAATCTACATTATAGCGAAAAAGTAGTGACATCCGATTTTTATGTAATCGATTAGCCAACTTTAGCTTAACTAGCTGCTTAATTATTTAGAATCCTGCGTCAGTGATGTCATCAGTTTGATATTGATAGGGCAACCTTGGCGCTTAATCGGCTCACATATTACTTACCTGATAATAGGTTGGTTTTAACCAAGCTATTATTTACCTATTTTATAGCTATTCAATTTATCAACTGCATTTTGAATATTTGCTCCTACAATTCTTACCTTTGCTTAAATTAAATCCAATTTTATATAAAAGCGATGAAAAAACATCTCATAAAAAATTAACTGTTTCTATATACCACTATTCGCTTATAGCCTACTATTTAGATGAGAGCATGATTAAAGTGTCACCTATTTATAGGTAAGTATTTATAGGCAAGTATTGAGAGGTACTAAGTTGAACGGTCGTCTTATTTTATCTGGGGTTGTATCATTTGTTTTTTATTTTGGTTGGGCATACTGGGCTAACAGCGCTGAAGATATTGCTAAATCAATCACACTTCAAGCTGCATTAGTACAAGGGTTATACAGTGGTATTGTAACTTTGTTTTTTACTTTTATTTTAGAAAAAGTAGTAAACAGGTATAAGGTGAGTTACATGTCTTTAGCTTTTATAACGCCGATAATTTGTATGTTTCATTCTAAAACGCCTCAAAATATAGCCATTAGGCAAAGCTTTAATAACGCGATTCATTTGTCTGCTTCGTATTTGAATAATAAAAAGATAGCAGGAACATTATTTGCCCCAATTATTCCAATTTGTGTTCAATCAATTTTGGTCATTACAGTTAACGTGATAAACCAAACAC
The DNA here is from genome assembly GCF_000239855.1 of Pseudoalteromonas sp. BSi20652. Lineage (GTDB taxonomy): Bacteria > Pseudomonadota > Gammaproteobacteria > Enterobacterales > Alteromonadaceae > Pseudoalteromonas. The sequence continues at coordinate 60,500 of NZ_BADT01000028.1, forward strand.
CTAACTTAGCGCTTACGGTAGCCCCAAGTATTTTTTTTACAGCCTTGTATGCTTACACCTATATGTTTGCTTTACTGAAAAAGTAACCGTGAGAATACAGGTTTGCATTTAAGTTAATAATTTTTGAATAATCATTAAAGCGAAAAGCGCTATATTTAACCTATATATCGATTAAAAAGATTACTATTTAAGCAGTTAGCTTGTTGATTGTTAAAATAAAGGTTTTTGGTAGTGACAAGCACCTAAAAAGTTTTTATACTGCAACCCGCTTTAGTCGCTCTGTGACTGAACGCTTCAAAATTAACTGTTTTACAGTTATACAAAAGTTGGCCCCTTAGCTCAGTTGGTTAGAGCACACGACTCATAATCGTTAGGTCCCCAGTTCGAGTCTGGGAGGGGCCACCACTTTTACAAACTTTCCAAAAAATACCTATCCAAATTATTTAAAGCTACATTAATTTAATATCGTGTAATTTATTATTCTTTATCTACCCCTAATAATAAATATAA
>NZ_BADT01000027.1 GCF_000239855.1 Pseudoalteromonas sp. BSi20652
GTCAAGCTTTAATAGAAGCTGCCATTGAGCAACAAGCAGATGCTATTTTGGTTCATCATGGTTTTTTTTGAAAGGGGAATCTCAACCAATAACGGGTATGAAAAAGCGTCGCATAGGCGCACTACTAGCAAACGACATTAATTTATTCGGCTATCATTTACCACTCGATATTCATCCAGCAGTTGGCAATAACGCACAACTTGCAAAGTTATTAGATATTGAAATTGAAACAGGGCTAGAGCCAACTTCAAATAGCGTAGCAATGAAAGGGCGTTTAAAAACACCATTAAGTGGTGAAGATTTTGCAGATAAAATTGCAAAAGTGCTTAATCGAACCCCGCTCACAAGCTTAGTACGCTCAGCTAAAATAGAAACCATTGCACTGTGTACTGGTGGTGGGCAAGGATATATTGATTTAGCAGCAGAGCAAGGCATTGATGCTTATTTAACGGGTGAAGCATCGGAGCAGACAATTCATAGTTCTCGTGAGCAAAACATTGATTTTTTTGCAGCTGGGCATCATGCAACAGAGCGCTATGGCGTAAAAGCACTAGGTGAGTTACTTGCTCAAGAGCATGGTTTTGATGTGACATTTATAGATATAGATAATCCAGTTTAGTAGTGGGAATTAAAGCGCCTCTGGATCTATCCAGCGGCGCAAACTTATCCATATATTTCCTACTAGTTCGTGACTATATTGCGTAACCACAAGTAAGGCTTGGGCATTTGGAATAAATTGTTTGCTCCACGGCAGCGCTGCAAAATTATGGTAATCAGTGGCTGCGGTAACTACTTCAATACCTTGAGCATTAAATAAGTCTTTGGCACGTGGCATGTGCAGTACAGATGTTACTAGCGCAACTTTAAAGTCGACTAATTTTGATGCGAGTAACTTAGCTTCTTCACCTGTATCCATTGCTTTAGGGTTTTGGAATATACGACTCTTCTTAACGCCTAAACTAATTGCCGTTTGATACATAAGCCCGCTGTTAGTGATATTTTGATAACCTCCACCTGAAACTATAAGCACTGCATTAGGGTAGTGCTTTGCCAGTTTTACACCTTCTACTAAGCGGGTTAGCGCACAATTACCCAGTTGATTATTAGCGCTGAGTGCTGGGTTTGGGTTTATATCGCAACCTAGTACAACTATTTTATCTATTTTTGGATGCTTTAGGGTATTAAATGCAAGCGATGCAGGTTCATTATTTTGGATAATTAAATTGGCGATAAAGGGTGTGCTTAATGCAAGTAATACAATTAAGCTTAAAGTCGATAAGAAGAGAGCTGATTTACGGCTTTTAAATGCGAGTAGGAGCATCAGGCACGCAAATATGCCAAATAGAGGCAGTGGCATAAGTAAGCCACCAATCATTTTTTTAACAACAAACATAAGAGTTAAACGCTGCAGGGTTAATTACAGCGATATTACTCATTATATTGATGATTATCGACCGTTATTTAGTTTACATGTATTTAAAAAGTGACGATAAACAGGGTTATCTTTCATGTCTTTTTTCATTGCTAAATACATAGGACGAGTAAGGCCAAGAGCGCCCAAAGGGATTGATTTAATTAAGCCTTGGCTTTCATAAGGTGTAACTAGCCAATCAGGTAAAGCGGCAACGCCCATCCCAGCACTTACTAGTTGAAAAATTAGTAACCCTTGGTCAACCGTTTTTAACGTTCCGTCAAAACGTGCATTTTGAATGAAATGCTTAAATATATCTTGGCGTTCGCGCGGGATAGGGTATGAAATAATAGTTTCGTTTTTTAAATCAAGTGCGGTTACATACGCTTTTTTAGCAAGTTCATGATCCGGTGCTACAATAAGCTTCAATTTAAAATCAAATAAGTGCGCGTATTCTAATGTGTCGGGTTCTCGTATGTCAGATGTTAAAACTAAATCGAGCTCATCGCTAAGTAAGTCAGGAATAGCGTCGTAACTAAAGCCACGTTCATAATCAATTTTTATATCAGGCCAAAAGTTATTAAATTCTTTAATAGTAGGTAGTAACCAATGAAAACATGCATGGCACTCTACACTTAGGCGAAGTTGAGAAATAGGCTGGTTTAAACTTTCTTTTAGACGGCATTTAGTTGCTTCTACTTTTGGTAAAATTTCATGAGCTAATTCAAGTAACAGCATTCCTTGGGGAGTAAATCGGACTGGTTGAGTTTTACGCTCGAATAACTGGCAATCTAATTTATTCTCTAAATCCTTGATCTGGTGGGATAAAGCAGATTGCGTTAGAAACAACTCTCTTGCTGTATTAACCAAAGATCCTGTTTCTTTTAGGGTAGCAATCGTTTTTAAGTGTTTAAGACCAATCATCTTTAAATATTCTCATGGTAAAATTGAGTTTAGCTCAGATTAACTACATACTACGCTCATATAAAAAACGTTTCAACGTCTAGATGGCTAAAGTATTTAATTTATTTCTGTGAATCAATTAAATATTAAAATTATTAGCGATAAAAAATGATTTAAAACTGGTTTGATACGTTTTAGATGAGTTTACTTCATGTTGTATTATAAAATTGCTCGATTATAGTCTATCTATGCTGGTGTAATAGTTAGCAATCTACATAGGTTTACTCGTTTCAACAGGCGATGAGGTTTAGATTTGAAGTTTTTATTTAGCATTGTTCGAGATAAAAATTTACAAGGTGTGCATGTCCAGCAAACCAAAAGTTACAAGAAAAATTAAAGTGAACGCTACTTTATAATGAGTGAGCCAGCAAATTACTTGCTGGCTTTTTTAAAGGTTTATAATGGATTGTTGATTAGTAATATAGCTTCTTTTGCTGTAACAGGTTTTGACTTTAAAAAGCCCTGGCCATATTCACAATGAGTTGTTTGTAGTTTAGTAAGTTGTTCAATTGTTTCAATTCCCTCAGCCACCACTTCTAATTTTAAAGATTGGGCTAATGATAAAATAGCTTCTACCAATGGGTTAGATGAATCTTGTAAATGATCGATAAAGCTCTTATCTATTTTTAAAATATGAATAGGAAGCTGATGTAAATAACCAAGTGCTGAATAGCCAGTACCAAAATCATCGAGGCATAATTTAACCTTTAATGGAGAAAGTCCTTCAATTATTTGTGTGGCAAGCTCTAGATTTTCAATTAACCCAGACTCCGTTATTTCTAAACATAAAGAGCCTAATGGGAGTTGGTATTTGTTGTATAGTGCATGTATCTGAGCAACAAAGTCGAGACTTGCAAAGTGCCGTGAAGATACATTAACCGTTACTTTTAAAAAACGGTGTCCTTGTTGGTGCCAATCTGAAATATGTTGCGCTGCTAAATCGAGTAAATGTAAATCAAGATTTATAATCTGCCCTGTAGTTTCCGCTATCGGTATAAAGTCGTTTGGTGGAACAAACCCTTTGCTAGGATGGTGCCATCGAACTAGAGCTTCAAACCCGATTACTTTACTTTCCGCTATAGTAAAAATGGGTTGAAAGTAGAGTTCAAATTCGTTGTGTTCTATCCCATGCTGTAAGTCATTTTCTATATCTGCGTGATTTTTAAGTTTTCTACGCATTGTATTATTAAAAAACTTAACTTGGCCGCGACCAGACGACTTAGCCTCATACATAGCAGCGTCAGCTTGTTGTAAAAGAATATAAGCTTTGTTGTTTGCATTATCGCTATAAGCAATACCTATACTAGTAGAGGCTTGTAATAGGTGCCCATCAACGTTGATTGGTTTTGAAAGCACTGTTTGAATACGATTAAGAGCTTCATTAACTTGGTTACGATGTGTAATATTCTCCATGAAAATAGCGAATTCGTCCCCTCCTAAACGAGTAAAAGTATCCGTGTTTCGCACAGTCTCTTTTATTAATTCACATATCTTAATCAAAAAATGATCACCAACTTCATGACCAAGTGCGTCATTGATACTTTTGAACCGATCAAAGTCTAAATAGAGAAGTGCGTGTGTAGTGCCTTTTTTAGCGCGAGTTAAACGTAAAATAGCATGTTTAATTCTCTCAATAAGTAAAGAGCGATTGGCAAGACCTGTTAACTCGTCATGAAGAGCACGATGCTCTAATTCTTGACGTGCTAATTGACGGTCAATAGCCATACTTATTTGACGGCTTACATAGGTAAGAAGGGCACTATCATGTTCATTATATTGCAAGTTTGTATCGTAGCTTTGTACAACAATTACACCGCTTATGCGTTCATTAGCTTTAAATGGGACACCTAACCAAGATTCAGGCTGCCTACCTACCATCTTAAAATTACCATTGTTTATATGCTGTTGAAATGCTTGTTTATTTAGTAGCAGTTTTTGTCCAGTTTGTAATAAATAATACGAAGCTGTATTTTTAAGTTGTTCTTTAGATGCTTTTTGATGGCATTTAGTACTAATACCTTCCTCTACTATGTAAACCAAATCGAGTATATCGACGTGTTTATCATAAAGAGCTATGAAAAAGTTATCTGCGCGGAGTAAGCTATTTATTATTGCATGTAGGGATTCAAAAAAAGTATCTAGATCGTTAGCTTTATAAGTTAAGTTGGCTATCTGTAGTAGGCTATTTTCTAATTTTTGAGCTTCATTAAGCTGTCCAACTGTTTTTTGTAGGTTAGTAACGGTATTAACTTGATTTATTTTGGCACTGAGTAAATGCGCAACCGTTGTAAGTATTTCTAAGTGAGCATTATTAAAATAGCTTTTTATCGGATGCTCGCAATCTATAACGCCTAACACCCGTTCTTTATAAATCAGCGGTACACACAATTCAGACTGAGCAGGTCGTTCGTCAGCTATATAGCGGTCGTCTTTTGTAACATCATCAATAATAACCGCTTTCCCAGTGCTTGCAACAGCACCAGTGATACCTTCACTAAAGCGAATCACTTTACGCTCTGCTTGATATTTGTCTCGGGCGTGTGCAATACCCATAGAAGCGACTTGATTTAATGTGGAGCTAGAAATATCGGATAAATAAATTACACAATCAACAAAGCCTAAACGATTAACAACTTGTGTTGTGACATATGCAAAGAGTTCATCGAGAGTATCAAGTTGTAATAAACTAGATGAAAACTGATTGATAATACTCAGATGATCAGTTTTTATTTCAAGTGCTTTAGTAGCATCAGTTTTGTGAGACATAGACAATTTATATTATTCTTTTTATTTTTAAGTACAGCGACAAGTTAACCTAATATAGGATTGTTGTACAAAATAAAACGATGAATGGTTCTAATAAATTGTACAGTTGTACAAAGAACTCATTAGCTTTAGTTACATAACTGAGTTAAGTCATCGGTATAAGATTATTTTGAATAAAATCTTTACTCGAAAACATCATGTGCCTATGATCGGATAAATTCAGCCGTGGAACAAAGAAATGACGAATAATACAAACTCTGAAACAACATTAACGATTACTCGCCCTGATGATTGGCATGTACATTTACGTGATGGTGATCAGCTAAAAGATACTGTACGTGATATTAGCCGCTACATGGGACGCGCTATTATTATGCCAAATCTTGTTCCGCCAGCAACGTGTACTGATACTGCGCTATCTTATCGAGAACGTATTATGGCGGCAAACCCACAAGGTGATTTTGAGCCATTAATGGTGCTGTATCTTACAGATAAAACAACTCCCGAGGAAATTGTAAAAGCTAAAGCGACAGGTAAAATAGTTGCAGCTAAACTTTATCCCGCCGGTGCGACAACAAATTCTGATTCAGGCGTAACCTCAGTTAAAAATATTTACCCAGTGCTCAAAGCAATGCAAAAAGTGGGAATGCTTTTATTAGTGCACGGTGAGGTTACAGATTCTTCAATTGATATTTTTGATCGTGAAAAAGTATTTTTAGATACAATTTTAGGAGATGTAGTAAGTGACTTTCCTGAGCTTAAAATTGTACTCGAGCATATTACAACAAAAGATGCAGTCGAGTTTGTAGTTAATGCACCTAGCAATGTAGCGGCAACAATTACAGCGCATCACTTACTTTATAACCGTAATCACATGTTAGCGGGTGGAATTCGCCCACATTATTACTGTTTGCCAATTCTAAAGCGTAACATTCACCAGCAAGCATTAATGGCTGCAGCCATAAGTGGAAATAAAAAATTCTTCTTAGGAACTGATTCTGCTCCACATTATAAAGATAAAAAAGAAGCGGCTTGTGGTTGTGCTGGTGCATATACGGCTCATGCCGCTATTGAGTTATATGCTGAAGCTTTCGAAGAAGCAGGAGCTTTGGACATGCTTGAAGGATTTGCAAGCCACTTTGGTCCTGACTTTTATGAGTTGCCGCGTAATGCCGACACAATCACATTAGAAAGAAAACCATGGAAGGTACCTGCAAGTTATACATTAGGCGACTCTGAAGTTGTACCTATAAAGGCTGAAGATACGATTGATTGGTTTGTTAAATAGTTAATACTTTATATTCAAACCTAAAGCCGCTTAATTTTTAAAGCGGCTATTTTGTTTGTGTTTTTGATATTATTGAAGTGTTATTTGACACTATAGCGGTTTTAGAGGGCTTTTATACACACCTATAGCAATATATATTACAATAAGACTTTATAGCTTTTGCTTATAAATTAATCAGTTAGGGTCGGTTTAAAACAAATTTATATTTTTAATAAATAATTCCCAATTAATAGAGCGAAAAAAAATATAATGTGTTAATCTTACCTTGCTTTGAGTTTTTATGTATTGAATTTACGGATATTGTGCTGCGTTTAAGGTTACCGGTTAGGTTATTACTTGTTCCTGTACTGTACCTCCATATTTTTGAGCATTGACTCAGGGAGGATATTGCCATAATAATATGGCTGAATTTTAATTATTGACTTACAGGAAAATTTAGTATGTCGGTTACTGGTAAAGTAAAGTTTTTCAACGAAGCTAAAGGCTTTGGTTTCATTGAACAAGAAAATGGTCCTGACGTGTTTGTACATTTCAGCGCAATCACTGGTTCTGGTTTTCGCACTCTTAGCGAAGGTCAAGCAGTGACATTCAGCATCAAACAAGGTCAAAAAGGCCCTGAAGCTGAGAACGTAGAAGCAGCATAATTTATTATGTGAACTCTTGTTCATCTTGGTGAAGCAGGTCTCTGTTTCACCATAATTTCTTTTATTATCTAAATCCTCATTTTTCAAAAATTCTTCTTACTTAATTCGATTTTAATAAATAAAATCTATAATGTCTTTTTCTTGAACTTATCTAAACTTTATAATTAGACTCAACTATTATTGTTTAATCATCAAATCTGATTTTATTATTCGAAATAGTCCTATGACAAAAATACCCCAAAGTAGCGCACAAATTATAATAAACTTATTTCAAACTACGGTTTAGTATTGACTTAATTAACGTGTAATCAGCCATTAATTGACGCATAAACTTGTCTTACTTTATTTTAAAAACCCTTAGCCAGAACTAAAGTCAGTTTCTATGGCTGGGTTGAATCATATATTATTGCGTCATACTTTTAAGCATACCTTTGTATAAATTTTTGAGTACCACTAGGATGTGTTGACCTTTGGAGGTTGAATTTGCAACGGTATATTTTTTTAATTAAAGCAGTGTATACCGAGTGGGGTCATTCCCTTTAAACAGGCGATAACGATGTGTAAAGTCCAAACACACGATGCTCTAGGGTCTGACTAGGGGTTACATGTATGTGCTGCTCTGTTTGGCTTATTTTATATGGATGTTAGTCATTAGAGTATCGCTTGAGCAGTTACCAAGCCCACTAGGTTACAAAACTTGCTCCGCGATTAAATTGTTTCTAAATTGAACTGATTTCAATCCTGAAATATCAACATACCTTAGTTTTTAACGTCATTTCCTGATGTAAATACCTCTTTTTGATATCTAAATTAGGCTATCGTATTGCTTGTATTAAAGTGATCTTTAAAAAAGTAATAACCCAATCTTACGTACATATTTTGTATCGAAGGTATAAGGGCTTAATAGATTATATTTAATGTATCTTAGAATAAGTTGTTCATGATGAATAAGCCTCTTTTAATTTGAAATCATCAATTTTGAAAAATAAACTGACTTTAGCTCTTGGTTTTGTATTGAATACTGGAGAAAAGTATAAACTCATTTTCTTGTTGTTTTATTGTGCGATAAACGGTTTGTTTTTTCAGACGAAGTGTTAGTCAAGAGTTAAAATATACTGAAATCGTTTAAAAAATAACTTTTATTATATGAAAGTAGAATTATTTTGTTTTTTTTCAGCGTCAATTTAGGCTTGGCTAAATGTTGCATTTATGTTGTTTTTTGTCAGCGTGATACACATGAATACACTCCTTAAAAGGGTTTAATACAAATATTAATAAAAACATTGGTTGCAATAATGTTAATTATTAAGAGCTGGTACTTTAGTTTAAACTTTAAGTTGGTTATTTATTTACTTAGATTAGCAAACATCAAGTTGACAGCGCTTATTGCATTTAGCATTATTGGAAGGTTGATATCTATTAAAAGATATCAGGGTTGTTCTCTTCGGAGGATAATTAAATTATAAAAGTAACATTACTTAATTGGTTGGGAACTATGTCTGTTAAAATCAGAAAGAGTCTTGTAGCAACTGCGTTGGTTGGCGCATTTGCATTTGCAAGCAGCAATGTGATTGCAGATCCTTTGAATGACGTGCAAAAAGCAGGTCAAGAAATTCAAAAGGCTGCGGTTAAGTCTCAAACTAAAATTGACAATGTATATGGTCAAACTCAAGAGCTAATAGCTGAGTACCGTAGCGTCGTTGATGAGACTGAACTTATGAAAGTGTATAACGATCATGTATCGCGCTTGGTAGATAGCCAAAATGCGTCGATTGAATCGTTTGATCGTCAAATCGCTACTATTGATAACACTAAACAAAACGTTGTGCCTTTGATGTATCGCATGATCGATACGCTTGAGCAATTCATCAAAGCGGACGTTCCATTTAATCTTGAAACGCGTTTAGGACGTGTTGAAAGACTTCGTGAAATCATGGTTTCTGCGTCTGTAACGACGTCTGAAAAATTCCGTCAAGTACTTGAAGCTTACACTATTGAAACAGCATACAGCTCACTTGTATCTGCTTCACAAGGTACATTAGAAGTTGACGGCAAAAGCATTAACGTTGATATCGGTCAGTTAGGTCGTATTACTTACGTTGCTCAGTCTTTTGACTTGAAACATGCTTGGGTGTGGGATAACAATACTAAACAGTGGAAAGAATTAGGTGAAGAATACCTAAAACCTGTGAAAGAAGTTATTCGTATGGCGCGTAAGCAAGCGACATTAGAACTTGTTAAACTACCTATCTTTGGCGCGGAGTAATCAATAATGAAGAAACTATTTAAAGGTTTTGCTGTTGCAGCAGTACTAACTGTTTCTGCAGGTACCGCGCTTAATGCACATGCAAATACTGATGCTTTAGACAAAATTCTTGAGCAAGTAAAGCAAGAGCGTATCTCTGAAGGTAAAATCAATAAGCAACGTGAGCAAGAGTTCTTATCAGAGCGTGCTGACAAGCAATCATTACTTAACAAAGCTAAAAGCCAACTTGCTTCTGAAAAAGCACGTGGTGAAAGCTTAGCTAAGCAATATGCACAAAACGAAAATACGCTAGCTGAAAAAGAAGCAGCTCTACAAAGTGCCCAAGGTACTTTAGGTGAGATGTTTGGTGTTGTACGTCGTGCAGCGCAAGATGCTATCGGTTCTATCGAAGCGTCACTAGTTAGTGCTGAAAAACCAGGTCGTGCTGAAATCTTACGTTCGTTAGCAGCTGCTAAAGAACTTCCAACTGTTCGTGAACTTGAAGAACTTTGGATTTCACTTCAAACTGAAATGACAGAATCAGCTAAAGTTTCAACTTTTGAAACTGAAGTTGCTGGTCTTGACGGTAACCCGTCAATGAAAAAAGTAACACGTATCGGTAACTTTAACTTAGTTACAGACGATGGTTACTTAATTTATTCACCAGAGACTAAGTCTATTCAGCCTCTAGGTAAACAGCCTGATAGCTATATTTTAGACGGTATCACTGATCTTGAAAATACATCACCAGATAACTACGCTGGTGTTTACATAGATCCGACTCGTGGTGCTATCTTACGTATCAACACTCAAAAAGCGACCCTTATGGAATACTTCCATCAAGGTGGCGTAGTTGGTTATATCATCACGGCTTTACTTGGCCTAGGTATGCTAATTACTCTAATCCGTTTTGTTGACCTTACACTTACTACGAGTAAGATTAAGAGCCAGCTTAAAAATGTTGCTACACCGAATACAAATAACCCACTGGGTCGTATTCTTAAAGTGTACCATGACAACAAGAACCAAGATGTTGAAAACCTTGAGCTTAAACTTGATGAAGCGATTCTACGTGAAACGCCACGCATTGAAGCTGGTATCAATATAATTAAAATTCTTGCTGCAATCGCACCGTTACTAGGTCTACTAGGTACAGTAATCGGTATGATCTTAACGTTCCAAACAATCACATTGTTCGGTACGGGTGATCCGAAGATCATGGCAGGTAACATCTCTCTAGCACTTGTAACTACAGCGCTAGGCCTAATTGCTGCATTACCACTAATTCTACTTCATGCTCTTGTAGCTGGTCGTAGTAAGTCGGTATTACACATCCTTGATGAGCAAAGCGCGGGTATCGTTGCTACTCACGCGGAGAAGGAGAAAGCCTAATGCTAGTCCTGATGGAGATATGGGAATCTATCAGGGATTTTGTTGGCACAGGCGGCCAGGTTTTATACGTGGTCGCGATAGCACTCTTTCTTATGTGGGTTTTAATGATTGAGCGCTATTGGTTCCTACTTGCAGAATTTCCTCGCACAGCGAAAGAAATTGTAGCAAAGTGGGATGCCCGCCAAGACACTACGTCTTGGTACGCACACAGAATCCGTGAAGCATGGATTTCTGAAGCGTCTGAAAAATTAGATCAGCGTATGTTGTTGATTAAGACATTAGTAGCTGTTTGTCCTTTAATAGGCTTACTTGGTACTGTTACTGGTATGATCTCGGTTTTTGAAACCATGGCCAACCAGGGTACGGGTAACGCACGTTTAATGGCATCAGGTATTTCAATGGCAACAATCCCAACAATGGCTGGAATGGTTGCGGCATTATCTGGAGTATTTTTTAGCTCACGTCTTGAGACAAAAGCTAAAATGGTGAAAGCCAAACTTATTGATAGTATGCCTCATCACTAGAGAGAGAATTAAATATGGCACGTAAACAACGTTTTCGTGAAGAAGAAGAAGCAGCGGTTGATATGACGCCAATGCTTGACATCGTATTTATCATGCTTATTTTCTTTATCGTAACTACATCGTTCGTTAAAGAGGCTGGTATCGAGGTCAATAAACCAAAAGCTGCCCAAGCTACTAAGCAAAAAAATGCTAACATTTTTATTGCTATCCGTAGTAACGGCGAAATCTGGGTTGATAAACAACAAATTGATGTTGAACGTATTTCAGCAAAAATCGAAAGTTTATTAGCAGAACAACCTACTGAAGTTGTGATTATACAAGCTGATAAAGAAGCTAAACACGGCACAGTGGTTAAAGTTATGGACCAGATTAAAGCGACGGGTGACAACCTTAGAATTTCAATAGCTGGAGATCAGTAATGATTCGTTTTCTGTTTTCACTGATTGCAGGTGGGGCAGTTACTTTCGGCTTGTTCTACTTCATGGCCTTCCTCATCTCTGGTGGGGCTGACCGTAATACGGAACAAAAAGAGCAGATCATAGTCGAAATAATGACGAATCCGCCTGAATCTAAGGTGCAGGAGAGGAAGCGTGTACCGCCTCCTCCTCCTCCACCGCCAAAGCAGCCGCCTAAACCGCAGCCGCCACAGCCGGAAAATAATAACCCTAATCCTGGTGCTATGTCATTTAATATGGGTAGTATCGATATAGGTAGTTCAGCTGGTGGATTAAGTGGTCCTGGTGCATTTGGACGAGATGGTGATGCGACACCTATCGTTCGTATAGAACCAAAATATCCAACGCAAGCAGCACGTGATGGCAAAGAAGGTTGGGTACAACTTTCATTCACAATTGATGAGTTAGGTGGGGTTATTGATGTTGAAGTAATTGACGCAGAACCTAAACGTATCTTTGATCGTGAAGCTAAACGCGCATTGCGTAAGTGGAAGTACCGTCCGAAAATAATCGACGGAAAACCACAGAAACAACCAGGTTTACAAGTTCAATTAGACTTTAAACTTAACCAAGGCAACTAAGGAGGCGAGTAATGAGAAATTTTTCTAAAGTAACTGCTCTTGCGATTCTTATGTCTGTGACTGGTGCTACTTTAAGTGCATCTGTTTTAGCAGCGCCAGATTACGCAAAAATTGAAGAGCGTAAAAAAGCAAAAACTAAAATCATGGGCGAGCGTACTGGTAAAAAGGTAATTAAAGCATTTGAATTGTACAACGAAGAAAAAGTTGATGAAGCAATTGTTTTGCTTAGAGAGATTGATGCTTCGAATGACTTTGATAAAGCGACTGTAAATCGTTACTTAGGTAGCATGTACGCGCAAAAAGAAAAGTATGACGAAGCAATTAAATATTCTAAACAAGCAGTTGCCCCTGATGTTTTAAACTTTGCTGATCAAGAACAAACTCTAAAATTGTTAGGCGATTTATACGCCGGTACTGAAAAGTATCAAGAAGCCAAAAAAGCGTATGTTGCTTGGATGGACTTTACCGGTGCAGAAGACCCTACGGTTTATACGCGTATTGCCCAAGCTAATTTCCAGTTAGGTCAATTCCGTGATGTTTTTGAACCAGCAGATAAGGCAATTAAACTTCAAAAAGAGCCAAATAAAGGCCCTTTCCAACTAAAACTAGCTGCATACTTTGAACTTAAAGATTATGCAAGTATGGTTAAAGTTGGCGAAGAAATTGTTCGTGTATGGCCTGATGATAAAAAAGCTTGGATTGGTTTAGGTAAATATTACCTACAAACTGAGGATTATTCTAAAGGTTTAGCAACTATGGAAGTTGCATACAATAATGGTTACTTTGAAAATGAAGTTGATTATAAAGTCTTATCTAACTTTTATTCTTTAAACGAGATACCTTTTAAAGCAGCTGTAACGCTTGAAAAGGCAGTTAAAGAAGAGAAAGTTAAACGTACAAAGCAAAATGTAACTGCAATTGCTAGTAATTATCATCGTTCTAAAGATTTAGAAAAAGCTGCTAAGTATTACGAAGAGGCTGCTAAATTTGATGATGATGCTGAGCTTTACCGCAAAGCGGGTTCGTTACTTTTACAATCTGAGAAATTCAGTGCTTCTGTTGTTCGTTTGAACAAATCATTAGAGCTTGGCTCTGATAAAAAAGGTACTATTTATTCAGATTTAGCTGAAGCGTATTATTACCAAGGCAAGTATAAGCAAGCATATGCTGCTATTACTAAAGCAATGGACGACCCTCGCACTCGTAAGTTTGCAAAAGGTTGGGCTACTTATATTAAAGATAAAGCCGCTCGCAACGGTGTTACTATTTAACTTTAATTAGCTAAAGCAACTTATAAAAAGCCCCTATGGGGCTTTTTTTATTGGAATTACTATGTATAAAAAGCTCACTTTTTCATTACTACTGTGCTTATTTTTAGCTGCATGTTCAAAGCAAGCTCAAAGATATGAGTCGTTTGAGGATGCACAAATCGCATTAAAAGCTTTAAATATTGCGCTCTTACAAACGGACACTAGAAAAACCGATAAAATTACTAAAGAGCATTTAGTTTTTTCTGATGTGTATTTAGCAAAACGTCATACTATTTATCAGAATTTAATGGATATGCAGCTTAGCCTCAATCAAATTGCACAAGTAAACTACTTGGTTATTGCAGAGCGATTTCCTGAACGTTATTTTAATTGGCCGGCTCAAGTTAATGTTTTAAAAAACATGCTTGCTTTTGAAAACTCAAAAAACACACCAGATAATGTTATTACTTGGCTTAAATTGACCCAAGATACTTTAGACGGTGCTAAAAAAAGTAATTTAAAGCTCAACAAAATTGAACTTGCACTGCTACAAAGCTATGTATTAAGTGCCATTGCAAATGATGATGTTCAACCTGCTCTTAAAAGTCATATAAGAGCTTTTAGTGATTATTTATCCAGTTATAAACCTCGTGGTAGTGTGGGGTTAAGAGGGCTTCCAAATGGAACAGATTGGTACCAAAGTAAACTTAATTACTTCAGTGGTGAAGTGCACTCCCCACTTGAATGGGTAACTCTTCTTAATGAGCAAATAAAACTATTAGAGCGTGTAGCATTAGATAATAAATTAGCTAGTTCACACCAAAAATCATTTTTAGTGCAATACTTATCGGCTGAAAAATTAATAGAGGGGCTTGATTGGCAATCTAGTTACCAAGACTTACCTGCAATGGCGAGTACTATGAGTATGTCAAATGAAGATAAAGCGATTATGCTTGCAATGATGGAAACAGATATAGGTGTTCATTATCACGCTTGGACCTTGCCACAAGCAAAGGTGAACCTTATAAAGCGCTTAGAAATAAACCCAAAAGAGGCTCAATACTTAGTTGAAGATATAATACTCTACCCAGGGCAATCATTTAGCTTTATCCAGCAATTGATGTAATGACTTTAAAGTGCGCTTATTGTGCGCACTTTGTACACCGTTGAGTTGCGGGGTCTAGTTTAAGCAATTTTGCTGATATTTTTTCCTCACAGTCACAGCAGTATCCATACTGGCCAATTTCTATTTGGCTTACAGCGGCTTCTAGTTTAGTCATGCGATTGATTAAAAGCGCATACTCAGGCCCTAATTTTTGTGCTGCGTAGTCTAACCACTCATTATTTGCTGTATCAGCTAAAATTTGTATTAAATGGTGATGTGCAGGGTAAGCTGATTTAGAAAGCATGGTTAATATATTTAATTTAACTTGTGCTATTTCATCGTTAAGTCTTTTTTGATGATGCATTATCAGTACAACCTTATTAAATGGGCTTTACGTTATACTGATATTATCTAGAGTCTTTAAGTTAGTCGTTATGATTTGAATCAAGTTGCGGCGCTTTGGCGTATTTATTTAATACGCTTGCCACATCTTCTTTACTTTTTAAACGTCTGATTTCATCAAATAAAGCTATTGCTTGCGGATATTGACGTTTCAAATAACCGAGCCATTGTTTAGTACGTGAAGCAAAATATTTTTCATCCTTCGCGGGGTCTTGATGAATTGATGAGTGAATTAAATGGTAAATAATATGCTCCCATTGGAGTCCATCATAGTGTTCGTTATTTACATGAGCTTTAATTTTTCTTGCCAAATCGGGATGCGAAAGCGCGCCACGACCCAACATTAAATCACTGCACCCACTTCGTTTTTGGCAAAGCATAGCATCCTCAACTTGCCAAATTTCACCATTGGCAACCACAGCAATGTCTTTATTTTTTATTATTGGTGGAATCTTTTCCCAATAAGCAGGTGGGTTATAACCATCGCGTTTAGTTCTCGCATGGATTGCAATACTGTTTGCACCTGCACTTACTACCGCATCAACGATTTCTTGACTGTTACTATCGTCGTCAAATCCCAAGCGAATTTTTGCACTCACTTCATGTTTATTATCAACAGCATCTCGGACTGCTTTTATAATGGTGTGCATGTGTTCAGGATCTTTGAGTAGCACAGCACCCCCTCGACTACGATTAACGGTTTTTGCAGGGCAGCCGAAATTAAGATCGATGCCGTGAGAGCCTAAACTAATTGCTTTAACTGCGTTTTCAGCTAACACATTGGCAACCTGTCCTAACAATTGTACTCGTACAGGTGTACCTGCACGTGTAAATCCATTGTTAGCTAATTCAGGACAATAGCGATGAAAGACTTTATCAGGTAAGCGCGCTTCAACCACTCTTACAAACTCGGTAACGCACAAATCGAATCCACCAATGTCTGTAAGTAATTGGCGCATTTTAAAATCAACGACACCTTCCATAGGCGCTAAAACAAGTTTCATAAGGTGATTAATTTTGATAAAAAACTGGACGCATAGTTTACCTGTAAATCACACATTGATAAATCTGTAATTACCGACCATATTTAATGTAGAATCTGCAAAAGTGAATATTATGAAAATAAATGAAAGTTTTTATTCTTGTACAGGTCTACTTAAGCATACAAGCAATTTAAAATACATTTTTATTGCTGAAATTTACAATACTTGATTAAAGAGAGTCACAAAATGAATACAGTTAAAAAAAATACGATCGCGTTAACTCTAGGTGCAGTAGTTGTTGGCTCTGCAAGTTTTGTATCTGCAGACGTACAAGCTAACCCATTTGAGTTTCAACAATTGGTAACAGGTTACCAACTTGACGCTAAAGAAGGTAAATGTGGTGAAGGTAAATGTGGTGGCGATGCAAAAGATGCAAAAGCTAAAACAGAAGGCAAGTGTGGCGAAGGTAAATGTGGCGGCGACGCAAAAGATGCAAAAGCTAAAACAGAAGGTAAGTGCGGCGAAGGTAAATGTGGCGGCGATGCAAAAGATGCAAAAGGCATGAAAGCTAAAGCTGAAGGCAAGTGTGGTGAAGGTAAATGTGGCGGCGACGCAAAAGATACTAAAGGCATGAAAGCTAAAGTAGAAGGTAAGTGCGGCGAAGGTAAATGTGGTGGCGACGCAAAAGATACTAAAGGCGCAAAAGCTAAAGCAGAAGGCAAGTGCGGTGAAGGTAAATGTGGTGGCCGTTAATATCTTATTCTAAATAAGTTATGCTAAAAGGGCCTTAAGGCCCTTTTTTGTTAAGTTAGAGGTAGTTATGACACAAACTCAAAGTACAAATTTCGGGATGGTGGGTCTTGGCCTACGACGAGAAATGCTTGATGAACTGCTTGAACACGTGCCTAATCAAGTAGATTTTTTAGAAGTGGCTCCAGAGAACTGGTTAAAACTAGGTGGACGCTTTAAAAATCAATTTAGAACATTAACAGATACAAATAATTTTGTGTGTCATGGATTATCACTGTCTATCGGTTCGCCCGAACCACTTGATGTTGAATTTGTTAAGTCTTTAAAATTTTTTTTTGAAGAGCATAATATAAAAATTTTTAGTGAGCACTTAAGTTACTGCTCCGGTACAGGCCATATGTATGACTTAATGCCTATTCCGTTTACACAAGATGCGATAGCACACGTCGTTCCGCGTATTAAACAAGTGCAAGACATACTTGAGCAGCAAATTGCGATAGAAAATGTTTCTTATTATGGCGCTCCTGGACAGCAATTATCGGAGCTGGAATTTACAAATACTATTTTAGAGCAAGCAGACTGCAAGCTTTTACTAGATGTGAATAACATTTATGTGAATTCGATTAATCACGGCTATAACGCACAAGCGTTTTTAACAGGGTTACCCTCTAATCGTATTGCCTATGGGCACGTTGCAGGCCATTATAATGAGGCTGATGACTTAATCGTTGATACACATGGCGCTGATGTCATTGATCCTGTTTGGGAGTTACTCGATAAAGCATACGAAGTGCATGGCGTATTTCCAACCTTGCTTGAGCGTGATTTTAATATTCCTACCATGAATGTTTTAACTAAAGAGTTAGATATAATTCATGCTCTACAAGCTAAACACTTTGACTCAACTGTTTCAAAACAACGAGCTTAATATAAGCCTTTATCAACATTAAAAGAGTGCCTGGTTATGAGCTTTATTGAAATACAAAACGAATTTATGGCGCATATTCGCGAGCCTCAAAAAAATAAAAAGCCCAGCGATATCGAAGACAGGCGTATGGCTATTTATCGCGACCTATTTTTTAATAACATTGAAGGTTTTATATCATCAGGTTTTCCGGTATTAAAAACTTTATATACCGACAAGCAATGGCAAGCCCTCGTACGCCAGTTTTTTAGCGAATATGATTGTCATTCGCCGTACTTTTTAGATATAGCAGGGGAGTTTATTAATTACTTATCAAGTGATTATAAAATGAAAAAATACGATCCCGTGTTTATGCTAGAGCTTGCCCATTATGAATGGGTAGAGCTAGATGTATCCATTGCACACGAAGATGAGCAAGAGAAAAAATTACAAACAACAGCGCTTACTAGTTCAGCTTTGTATTTATCGAAAACGGCAAGAAATTTAAGTTATCAATTTCCGGTTCAAAATATTAGCAATCGCTTTAAACCAAAAGAGCCATCACCTCAGCTTAATTATTTTGTTGTATATAGAGATGAAGATGATGACGTTCAATTTTTGGCTACGAATGCGATGACTGCTTTGTTGCTGTCTATTATTGAGGCAAGTGATGGAGCGACATTTGACGACGTTTGCCAACAGGTATTAGCTCATGCACCACAATTTAATACAGAGCAAATTGCTCAAGGCGCATTGGTTACCCTCAATGCAATGGGTGAACGCGGTGTAATTGTGACAAAAAATCAAGATTAAGGTCTTTATTGATGATTTTACATCGTCTATTATGGCAGCCTTATTTGCCGTGCTTAATAAAAGGTTGTACCAATGTCAGATGATAAAGACTTTAAAGATCCGTTCAATGCTACTTATTTTCTTGCTTTCTTAGCTATTTTTGCAGGAATTGGTTGTTTAAATGCAATATTAGGCTGGATCACTAGCTTAACGTAAATGCATAGCGTTTATTAAGGCTGTTGCTCACTTCAGCCTTGAACCTCTTTATTTTAATTACCCCATAGTTAATACTTCTTTTATAGTAACGCCAAACTCGCAATTAAAGGCCAGTTAAGGTTATAATCACCTGCTTTGTAATATAAACAATTGAGCAGTTAAAATTATGACTCAAGTAACACCAGCAATTATCAAAAACAGCATAACTACAATTGCTGATTATCCAAAACCAGGCATCATGTTTCGCGATGTAACTACGTTAATGGCAAATCCAGAAGCCTTTAAAGCGACGATTGATGCATTTATCGCTGAATATAAAGACCAAGGTTTTACTAAAATAATTGGCACAGAATCACGTGGCTTTATTTTTGGTGCTCCACTGTCTTACGCGTTAGGTATTCCGTTTATTCCAGTACGCAAACCAGGTAAATTACCACGCGAAGTTATTCGCCAAGATTACTTACTTGAGTACGGTGAAGACACGTTAGAGCTGCATGTTGATGCAATTGTACCTGGCGATAAAGTTTTATTAGTTGATGACTTATTAGCCACTGGCGGCACAATTGAAGCCACCGCTAAATTAGTGCATAAACTAGGTGGCGAAGCCACAGATGCAGCATTTGTTGTATCACTACCAGAACTTGGTGGCGAGCAACGCATTAAAAAAATGGGTATTAAAATCCTAAAATTGGTTGAATTTGAAGGCGAGTAATCGATGAGTTATCAGGTTCTAGCGAGAAAATGGCGTCCTCAAACCTTTCATGAATTGGTTGGGCAGTCTCATGTTAAGCAAGCGCTTGTAAATGCGCTTACACAAAATAGACTGCATCACGCTTATTTATTCACTGGAACCCGCGGTGTAGGTAAAACGACCATTGCACGTATTTTTGCTAAAAGCTTAAATTGCGACGAAGGTATATCTGCAAATCCGTGTGGTCAATGTAGCAGCTGTTTAGATATAGAAGCAGGGCGCTACATTGACTTACTCGAAATAGATGCGGCTTCTCGTACAAAAGTAGAAGATACCCGCGAAATACTCGATAACGTTCAATACGCACCAACACGCGGACGTTATAAAGTATACCTAATTGATGAAGTTCACATGCTTTCTAAGCACAGCTTTAATGCGCTTTTAAAAACGCTTGAAGAGCCACCAGAGCATGTAAAATTTTTACTAGCGACGACCGATCCTCAAAAATTACCGGTTACTATTTTATCGCGCTGTTTACAATTTAACTTAAATGCGTTGTCGCAAGGTGAAATTAAAACGCAGCTTGAACACGTGCTTACGCAAGAGCAACTTAGCTATGATAATGATGCGTTAAGCATTATTGCAAAAGCCGCTGACGGTAGCATGCGTGATGCGCTGAGCTTAACCGATCAAGCGATTGCGCAAACAAATGGTGATATAAACAATCAAGCAGTACAAACAATGCTTGGTTTGATGGATACGCATTATAGCCAGAGCTTATTGGCTACATTACTTGCCCAAGATGGTGCGGCGCTAATGAGCGAAATAGCAAATGTAGCGAGTCGAAACCCAAATTATATTGCTTTACTTGATGATTTGATTGCATTAACACATTTAACGCAATTAACCCAATTAGTGCCACAGGCTGCAGGGCTTGATGAAACAAATGCGGATTACATAACGCACGTTGCTCAGCATACGAGTGCGCAACAAATACAAATTTATTACCAGTTACTTTTAAATGGTAAAAAAGATTTACAATGGGCACCAGAGGCTCGTTTAGGTTTTGAAATGATAATGCTAAGGTTATTAGCATTTAAACCTACAGATGCTCAACAAACTTTACACACAGCCAACGAAGAGCCGGTCCAAAATAAGCAAGGTCGAGCAAGTGCGCTGCGAGATATATTAAATAAAAGCAAAACATCGCAAAACACTGTAGCTAGCCAAAGCAGTGCTCCTGTAAGTAATACTAAGCTAGTTAGCAACACAGAGCAGTCTAAATCCGTTGAGATAGAGCCTTTAGCAAATGTTGCCGCTCAGACATCAAATAATGACGTTGTACAAAGCAATAATGAGCCAACGCAAGTTGCAGTAGAGCAACCGGTTCAACAAAGTGAAAACACAGCAGAACAACAGGCTTCAGCTAATGAGCAACCACAAACCAGTGTTGTTTCGGATGATCAAGCCCAGCGCCAAAGTGAAGATGAAGCTTACATGCAACACAGTGATGCTGAGCAAACACTGGCTTCGCAGTTTGACGATATAATGAGTAGCGCTGTAGATCAGGGTTTTAAACCTGTAACTACTATAAACTCAGAGCCTTCTCCAGAGCCTGTTACTCATGATAATGCAAGTACGCCAATAGCTGAACAAGAAGCGCAGGCGCAATCTGCCATTGCGCGTATTTTACGTGACAGAAACATATCGGGTGCAGGTAGGTTATCGAGCAAAAATACAAGTACATCTACAAGCAATGTAGCAGTGCAGCCAAGCCAAGCACCAGCTAAAAAGCCAGAACAGCACCCAAGAATGCCTAAAGCTCACAGTTTTCATCAAGGTAGTGCAGATACAAGTGCAAGTGAGCTTAATAGTCCTACAAATACTGTGCCTGACGATATCCCTCCTTGGGCAACCAATAGCGAAGGTGAGAGTGAAAAAAAGCATGAGCTCCCAGTAACAGGGGGCCAAACCCAGTCACATAATCACGCCAACATAAAGCCAGCTAGTAAGATTGATTTTAAAGCCAAGCACCAAACAATTACCGAAAATCTTGCGCCAGAATTACTTGAGCAAATAAACCCTCAAAAAGCGCCTGAAATAGTGCCACAGGAAGTAAGTATTCCTGCGCCTGATGATTTTCAAAGTCCAATTAGTGAAATTAGATTTGCACATCAACAAGATGAATGGGCTTATTTAATTAAACGTATGGGATTGGGTGGTCGTATGCGTCAATTTGCATTGCATTCAATATTTACCAAGCAAGGCAATAGTTTACATATAGACGTTGATGAATCACAAAAGCATTTAGATACGCCGGTGCTTCGTCAAAGATTAGATGCCGCATTGTCGAGTATTTATGAGCATAACGTGTCGTTAAGTATTAATTTTGCTAAGGGAGTTATTGACTCCCCTTACCTTATTCAGCAAAAAATTGATGCAGGTCGTCATCAGCAAGCAATCGATGTGATCACATATGACGAAAACATAGTACAATTTCAGCAAGTATTTAACGCCGAAATCGACGAAAACAGTATTCAGGCATTGTAATTACTTACAATCGCCCTTATGTTCATGTTAATTAATGTATTAAAAGAAAGAGAGAAGTTATGTTTAAAGGTGGAATGGGCAACATGATGAAGCAAGCGCAGCAAATGCAAGAGCGCATGCAAAAAGCCCAAGACGAAATCGCAACGATGGAAGTTGTTGGTGAAGCGGGTGCCGGTTTAGTTAAAGTAACAATGCTTGGTAATCACAACGTACGCCGTGTTGAAATTGACGAGAGTTTAATGGAAGACGACAAAGACATGATTGAAGACTTACTTGCAGCAGCATGTAATGATGCTGTACGCCGTGTTGCAGAAGAAACACAAGAGCGCATGGGTAAAGTAACTGGCGGTATGCAATTACCACCAGGTATGAAAATGCCGTTTTAAGTAAATAATGCAACTTTCAGATAGTTTAAATCAGCTTATAGAAGCACTGCGCTGCCAACCGGGCATTGGCCCAAAGTCAGCGCAACGTATTGCTTTTCACTTGCTTGAGCGCGACCGAAAGGGAGGCACTCAGCTGGGCAATGCACTCACTAAAGCAATGACAGCCATAGGGCATTGTCAGTCTTGTCGTACTTTTTGCGAACAAGCTCAGTGCGATATTTGTTTAAGTACAAAACGCCAAGACAGCGGTATATTGTGTGTTGTTGAGTCGCCTACTGACGTGCTTGCCATCGAGCAAACGGGTCAGTATTTAGGGCTATACTTTGTTTTAATGGGGCATTTATCGCCAATTGACGGTATCGGCCCTAAAGAAATTGGCTTAGACGTTTTAGAGCAAAAACTTGCTCAAGGCGGTATTAATGAGGTTATTTTAGCGACTAACCCTACAGTTGAAGGCGATACTACAGCTCATTATATTGCTCAGCTTTGCCATAAATATAAAGTAGGTGCTTCGCGTATTGCTCACGGCATTCCTGTGGGGGGCGAGCTTGATTTAGTAGATGGTAGAACGCTTATGCATGCTTTTAGCGGCAGACGTTTAGTTACACAAGACTAACGCTAAGTTACTATTTGAAACGATATTATAAAAGCCTACATGATTAAGTCATGTAGGCTTTTTTGTTTTTAAGGTAAGCTTAGAGGCAATCTAATACCAATCCGCAATAATACTTAATCATTTTGCGGGACTAAACGTGTCGCTACCTGCGTTAAAAAATTCTCATTTAGAACAACTAAATAGCGATTTTTTTGCCTAGCTATCAACACGTTTTTCCGCCCTCAAATAGATCATTTAATTAAGCGAACTGGTATAATATATTTTTGGGCTATGTCTCTAATTAGTAAGGAATACAATGAAAGATAATCAACCCTATCAAGGTACATTACTGGGTAGTAAGCGTTTTTTACCGCTTTTTATTACGCAGTTTTTCTCAGCGATAAACGATAACGTGTATAAGCAATCAGTGCTTATTCTATTGATATTTCAGGCTGCAACGCTTGCAGATGGCGCACTTTATTCAAATATTGCTGCTGGATTATTTATCCTACCTTTCTTTTTATTTTCAGGGATGGCGGGGCAGCTAGCTGAAAAAACAGAAAAATCCAAACTAATCAGAATCGTAAAGCTATGTGAAATCCCTATTATGGCTGTAGGGGCAGTCTCTATTTTAACGCAGTACGTGTGGCTGATGTTAGCCACCGTGTTTTTAATGGGCGTACAAAGTACGTTTTTTGGTCCATTAAAATACTCTATTTTACCGCAGCACGTAGCCCCTAACGAATTAACAAAAGCGAATGGTTTGGTTGAATCAGGCACGTTTGTGGCGATACTAATGGGTACAATTTTTGGCACCTATTATATTACTCAATCAGTAGGCCCTACGCTTATAAGTATTGCCGTGTTAGTACTGGCTGTTATGGGTTATGTGAGCAGTCGCTTTATACCCATTAGTGAGGCAAACGAGCCTAACTTAAAATTTACCTATAATATATTTTCATCCACAAAAAACGTATTTACAGCACTTAATTCGCAAACAGAATCGGTTGGTAAATCAGTACTTGGGATCAGTTGGTTTTGGTTAATTGGCGCAATTGTATTAACGTCCCTACCAAATTATGTAAAACACACAATGGGCGGCGATGAACTGGTTGTAACTAGCGCGCTTGTTGTGTTTTCACTAAGTATTGCTATTGGTTCGTTATTGTGTGAAAAGCTTTCCCGCTCACGTATTGAATTGGGAATTGTGCCTTTTGGCGCTATTTTAATTACCTTGTTTTTATACTTACTGAGCCAAGAGAGCGCTATTAGCTCTTATTTACCTCAAAACCTTGAATTATTGACGCTTGAGCAGTTATTAAAAACAGGCGACATGGTGTGGCATTTTGTATGGATGGCAGGCATTGGTATTGGCTCTGGTTTTTACACTGTACCGCTGTATGCGCTTATTCAACAGCGTACTGAAGAGTCGAGTCGCTCACGAGTTATAGCGGCTAACAATGTATTAAATGCACTGTTTATGGTGGGTAGTGCTGTTTTAAGTATTGTAACGCTGTCTGTTTTTCAGTGGAGTATTTCAGAGTTGCTACTGTTACTTGCTGGGCTAAACTTGCTTATATCTGTTTATATTTATACCAAAGTACCAGAGTTCTTTTTACGATTTATTATATATATTTTAGCTATTTGTATGTACAGAGTGCGTACAAAAGGTGAAAGTAATATTCCAGATGAAGGCGCTGCCGTTATAGTGTGTAATCACGTGAGCTTTGTCGATTGGATGTTTATTTTAGCAGCATCACCAAGGCCTATCCGATTTATGGTATTTGCCCCTATTTATTATTCGCCAGCCCTACATTGGTTATTTAAAATGGCCAAAGCTATTCCCATTAACAGTGAAAAAACCAATCCAGAAGCGTTTAAAAAAGCCTTTGACGAAGTAGCTGCTGCGCTTAATAAAGGCGAACTTGTTGGTATTTTCCCTGAAGGAAAACTAACCAGTGACGGCTCAGTGGATATTTTTCGCCGTGGAATCGAGCGCATTATTGAGCGCTCACCTGTGCCCGTTATTCCTGTGCACTTAGGTGGTTTATGGGGCAGCATGTTTAGCCGTAAAGCTAAATGGCAATTACCACGATTAAAATGGTCTTTGGTGTCGGTTGCAGTAGGTACCCCGATTGCTGCTGACAAAGTAGTAGCAGACGATTTACGTGAGCAAGTATTGGCTTTAAAAGCGCTTCATTCAAAAAATAGTGACTAATTTAATGACTAACTTAATAGCTTGCTCAACACCCCATACAACTTCAGAACAACATATTATAGTTGATGACTTTGTGGCGCCTAAGTGCGACGGGTTTATTGAAATATTATATCAAGATGACGATATTCTACTGATCAATAAACCCAGTGGACTATTAAGTTTATCAGGTAAAAATCCGCTTAATTGGGACTCAGTGCATTACCGTTTAGTACATGGTCAAAAGGGCTTAACAGCTGCATTTGCTGAGGCTAAGTTACCGCATCGGCTAGATTTGGGTACATCGGGCATTATGATTGTTGGGCTAAACACCAATGCGTCAAAGCACCTTAATAAACAGTTTCAGGCTCGTACAATTGAGAAGCGTTATGTAGCGATGCTTGAAGGGTGCTTAGCTGTTGATGAGGGGTCAATTACTGCACCAATAGCGAAAGACAAACTGCTTTTTCCGCGTGTTAAAATTTGCCAATCGACTGGCAAAACCGCAGTCAGTGAATATAAAGTGCTAGAGCGGCTTAAACAACCATACAGAACCTTAGTGCAATTTACGCCCGTTACTGGGCGTACTCATCAGTTACGAATACACAGCCGGTTTATAGGGCACCCAATTTTAGGCTGTGATTTATATAAAAGTGCGCAAAGTGAACATATGGCAGGGCGCTTACAATTACATGCCAGCGATTTATATTTTGAACATCCAACAACAGGAGAAGGGATTCATATTAATTGCCCGCACACATTTTAGATAAACGTGTTGATCTGTTTTTTCGTTTCATTTTTTTTGATTTCTCCCTTGAAGTTCTAACACCTCACCCCATATTAAGTGCATAACGCAGACACTTTGCAAATTGGAGATATATAAATGACTGCAGCACAAAAAGAAACATTAGGCTTTCAAACAGAAGTAAAACAATTATTAAACTTAATGATTCATTCTCTTTATTCTAATAAAGAAATATTTTTACGCGAACTTGTGTCAAACGCATCAGATGCAGCAGACAAGTTACGCTTTTTAGCGCTATCTCAAGGCGACCTTTACCAAGGTGATGCCGATTTACGTGTTCGTATTAGTGCTGATAAAGAAGCAAATACAATTACCATTTCAGATAATGGTATTGGTATGACGCGCGATGAAATCATTAGCTCATTGGGTACTATTGCAAAGTCGGGTACTGCTGAGTTTTTCAAAAACTTAACGGGTGATCAAAGTAAAGATTCACAATTAATTGGTCAATTTGGTGTTGGTTTTTACTCAGCATTTATTGTTGCTGATTTAGTCACTGTTCGTACACGTAAAGCCGGTGAAACAACCGCTTACGAGTGGGAATCTCAAGGTGAAGGCGAATACACGCTTCAAGAAATTGAAAAAGAAGGCCGTGGTACCGACATTATTTTACATCTTCGTGATGAAGAAAAAGAATTTGCTGACGATTACCGCCTGCGCGGCATTGTTACAAAATACTCTGATCACATCTCAACGCCAGTACAAATGTTTAAAGCAGAAGTGCCAGAATCTGAAGGCGAAGACGGCGAAAAAATTCCAGCAGTACCCGGTGAGTGGGAAAGCATTAACCGTGCAACTGCATTGTGGACGCGTGATAAATCAGAGCTTTCTGATGAAGAATACAAAGAGTTTTACAAGCACGTAAGCCACGACTGGGAAGATCCACTTAGCTGGGCACATAATAAGGTTGAAGGTAAAACTGAATACACGAGCCTTTTATACATCCCTAAAAAAGCACCTTTCGATTTATGGAACCGTGAACGTCAAAGTGGCTTAAAGCTTTACGTACAACGTGTATTTGTAATGGATGATGCTGAGCAGTTCATGCCAAGCTACCTTCGCTTTGTGAAAGGTTTACTAGATTCAAACGATTTACCTCTAAACGTATCTCGTGAAATTCTACAAGACAACAAAGTAACGCAAGCTATTCGTAAAGGGTGTACATCGCGCATTATTAAAATGCTTGAGCGTATGGCTAAAAACAAAGCTGACGATTACCAAGTATTTTGGAATGAGTTTGGCCAAGTAATGAAAGAAGGCCCAGCTGAAGATGCGGCAAATAAAGAAGCAGTATGTAAGCTACTACGTTTTTCTTCTACTCATACTGATTCAGAAACGCAAGATGTGTCGCTTGAGCAATATGTTGAGCGTATGAACGAAGGCCAAGACAAAATTTACTATGTAGTAGCTGATACATTTACTTCTGCGAAAAATTCTCCTCATTTAGAGATTTTCCGCAAAAAAGGCATTGAAGTATTGTTACTAAGTGACCGTGTTGACGAGTGGATGATGAGCCACTTAACTGAATTTGCTGATAAGCAACTACAGTCAATCACACGTGGTGATTTAGATTTAGGTAAGCTGGACGACGAAGAGACTAAAAAAGCACAAGAAGAGTCTGAAAAAGAAATGGCTGGCCTTGTTGAGCGTATTAAAACAGCACTAGGTGATGACGTTAAAGAAGTGCGCTTTACGCACCGCCTAACAGATTCTCCAGCATGTGTTGTAAGCGACGACAACGACATGAGCTCACAAATGCAAAAGCTAATGGAATCTGTTGGTCAAGCAGCCCCTGAAGCAAAACCTGTGTTTGAGCTAAACCCAGAGCATCAACTTGTTAAGCATTTGAATGACGAACAAGATGAAGATAAATTTTCACAGTGGTCACACGTTTTACTAGATCAAGCATTACTTGCAGAGCGCGGTACACTTAAAGATCCAACTGGATTTGTTACTCGCCTAAACAAACTAATGCTTGAACTAAGCAAGTAGTCAGTTAACTATTTAGTTAATAAAAGTATAAATTATATACTTTAAATAAAAGGGAACGTATGTTCCCTTTTTTAATGCGCTGTAAATGCATCAAGGACTCATCAATTAGTATAAGTTGCTTGAGTATCGGCGGCGCTTGTGGAAGAATTCAGGCTTTAAAATAAATATCCATACTAGGGGACAATAATATGCGCATTATTCTTTTGGGCGCGCCGGGTGCAGGTAAAGGTACTCAAGCTCAGTTTTTAATGGACAAATACGGTATTCCACAAATTTCTACTGGCGACATGTTACGTGCAGCAATTAAAGAGGGCACGCCATTAGGCTTAGAAGCAAAAAAAGTAATGGATGCTGGTCAACTAATTTCTGACGATATTATTATTGGTTTAGTAAAAGAGCGTATTACTAAAGCGGATTGTGAGAAAGGTTTTTTACTTGATGGTTTCCCGCGTACAATCCCTCAAGCTGATGCAATGAAAGAAAATGGCGTAGTGGTTGATCACGTTATTGAATTTGACGTGGCTGACGAAGTGATTGTTGAACGTATGGGCGGACGTCGCGTTCATCCTGGTTCTGGTCGTGTTTACCATATTGTATATAATCCACCAAAAGTGGAAGGTAAAGACAACGAAACTGGAGATGACTTAATTGTTCGCGCTGATGATACTGAAGAAACAGTACGTAAACGTTTAGGTATTTATCACGAGCAAACTATGCCATTAGTTGATTACTACCAAGCAGAAGCTGCTGCTGGTAATACTCAATACCACAAACTAGATGGTACACAAGCTGTTGAAGCTGTTAGTTCACAACTTGGTGAGCTTTTAGGTTAATTATAAAAGCACATTAAAAACGACCATAG
>NZ_BADT01000026.1 GCF_000239855.1 Pseudoalteromonas sp. BSi20652
GCTTCATCAACTTCAACATCAGCTTGGTCACAGTGACATTAGAACCACGCAAAGTTACTTACACTGGTTACCTGAATTAGGGCATGGTGGTATTGATTTACTCGCAAGTTGGGGAAACCAATGAGCGGCTTGCACCTCGCTGATATTTTAAATTCTGGCCTTGGGAATTATCGGCAGCACCACATAATGAGTTATCAGCAGTTACGAGTCTGCCAACACCTTCAATCATGCAGAGCGGGTCAGCTCGGTTATCAAGCATGGCAATGTGATAACTGTAGTGAAGTACAACAAATTGGATGTAGCGGTCGAGATCGGCATTGCCCACGTTGCCAAGGAATGGCTACGGCTAAGTGGGTGCAAAGACAACAAGAGGATTTATTATCGTGTCGCTATTTCCACCTTGTTTTTACGCTCCCGCATGAGTTAAATATCATTGCGCACTATAACCCAAACGCGTTGTACCAGTGTTTATTTAAAGCCGCATGGCAAACGCTGTGTAAATTTGCGAAACGAAAGAGGCATGGTC
>NZ_BADT01000025.1 GCF_000239855.1 Pseudoalteromonas sp. BSi20652
CTAAATACAATCGCTACATTTTTTAAAAATATGGTGTCTTGGTTAAGCGGATCAGCACTTGCTGAATAATAGCTGAGATTAACGCTTGCACCTTACAATCAACAAATAAATAACACCGTATTTGTAATAAATACGGTGTTTTCATCTGTTTTTATTGATGGATTAGTGCAATATACGTGCTCTAATTGTACCCTCAACAGCGCTTAGTTCTTTAAGAGCTACCTCTGAGTGATCAGTATCTACATCTATAACAACATAACCAATAGCTGCGTCTGTTTGTAGGTATTGCGCGGCAATATTAATACCGTGCTGTGCAAATGCTTGGTTAATTTGTGTTAGTACGCCCGGTCTATTGTGGTGTACGTGTAATAAACGGCTACGATTAGCAAGCTCAGGTAATGATACTTCAGGAAAGTTAACGGCGGTAATCGTTGAGCCATTATCTGAATATTTAGCCAATTTACCCGCTACTTCAATACCAATGTTTTCTTGTGCTTCTTGTGTTGAGCCACCAATGTGCGGCGTTAAAATAACATTGTCGAACTCACGCAGTGGCGATATAAATTCTTCATCGTTAGATTTAGGTTCAATCGGAAATACATCAATTGCTGCGCCACTGAGTTTTTTCTCTGTCAGTGCTTCTGCAAGCGCATCAATATCAACCACGGTACCGCGAGAAGCGTTGATCAAAATAGATCCCTGCTTCATAACAGCCAGTTCGGCTGTGCCTATTAGGTTTTTAGTTTGTGGTGTTTCTGGTACGTGTAAGCTAATAATATCAGAGCGCTGTAATAACTGAGTTAAGTTATGCACTTGCTTTGCATTACCAAGAGATAGCTTATCTTCAATATCGTAAAACTCCACGTTCATACCGATATTTTCAGCCATAATACCCAACTGAGTACCAATATGCCCGTAGCCAATAATACCTAATGTTTTACCACGTGCTTCAAACGAACCATTTGCTGTTTTTAACCAGCCACCACGATGAGCCGCTGCATTACGCTCTGGAATACCACGTAATAAAAGCAGGATTTCGCCAAGCACAAGCTCTGCAACAGAACGAGTATTAGAAAACGGTGCGTTAAATACAGCAATACCGCGTTCGCGTGCTGCATCTAAATCAACTTGGTTTGTACCAATGCAAAAGCAACCGACAGCAACTAACTTTTCAGCTGCATCTAATACCGCCTCGCTTATATGAGTACGAGAACGAAGACCTACAAAGTGTACATCTTTAATTCGCTCTTTGAGCTCGTCCTCAGGTAAGGATGTTTTAACGTAGTCGATGTTGCTGTAACCGTTACGCTTTAGCGTTTCAACAGCGCTTTGGTGAACACCTTCAAGCAAGAGAATTTTAATTTTGTCTTTTGCTAACGATACCTTACTCATAACCTCATCCTATTTAATTTGTGGCCCATTTTTAGTGCCGATAATTACTTTATCAGCGCCACGCTCTGCGAATAGGCCGTTGGTAACTACGCCAACAATTGAATTTATTTGTGCTTCAAGTTGTTTGGCATTGGTAATTTTTAAGTTAAATACATCTAATATAACGTTGCCGTTATCGGTAACTACGCCTTGGCGATAAACAGGATCGCCACCAAGCTTTAATAATTCTCGTGCAACGTAGCTGCGCGCCATTGGGATAACTTCTACCGGAAGCGGGAAGTCGCCTAATGTGTTTACTAATTTGGTGTCATCAACAATACACACAAATTGTTTAGCTACAGCGGCTACTATTTTTTCGCGAGTAAGGGCTGCACCGCCGCCTTTAATCATTTCGTTTTGAGCGTTTATTTCGTCAGCGCCATCAACGTATACATCTAAAGTATCAATGTTATTAAGTTCAAATACTTCAATACCTAGCGCTTGTAAGCGCGCGGTTGAGGCTTCTGAGCTTGATACAGCGCCTACAATAGTGTCTTTTACTGAGCCAAGAGCATCAATAAAGTGATTAACAGTAGAGCCTGTACCTACACCTACAATAGTGTTTTCTTTTACAAACTCGAGTGCAGCCCATGCTGCTGCTTTTTTTAATTCGTCTTGTGTCATTATTTTGTGCTCATGTATGTCAAATGTGTGCTCAGAGCATGTGAATAGTCACATCACCAGCAGTAATTTTTATTTGGCGTTATTATGGTATTAAGTGGTACGTCCCATGATTCTATCGGCAATTTATCAACTTTTTGGCACTCATGTGCAAGGCCTATAAGTTGCGGTTTTTGCCAGTTTTCATCGTGCAAACGTGCCAACGTTCTATCGTAAAACCCACCCCCCATTCCTAAGCGATTACCACGGTTATCGAATGCAACTAATGGCATAAGTAAGTAATCAAGCTTGGGTAAAGGGCATATTTGACTGCAATTTAGCTTAGGTTCAAAGATACCATAGCGATTTGCCCTCATGGGTGAGTTTTTTTCATAGCGCTGAAACAGCAAAGTGACGCCATTAAAAGGGTGTATTACAGGTAGGTAAATAACGTGATTTAAGTTCCATAATTCCTTAATTAACAATGAGGTATCAAGCTCTCCATCGTTACTTAAATAGATGGCGATATGGTGCTTTTTAGCTGTTTTTTTTGACTTTAAGTATTGAATAAAATTCATACTTAGTGATTGAGATGCTAAAGTTTGCTGATTCTTAGATAGATTATTACGTAATTCGCGTAAAGATGTTCTTATTTGGGCGCGAGAATCGCTCATTTTTCAAACTTACCACTTAATTAAAGAGAAAACAGATCAGGAAACGCTAAGTACACCGTAAGCATAATAAGTAACGTAACAGCGGTTGCTATTAACGAGTAAAGTAATGCATTACTGCGTTTTTTTGGCGTTGTTATTAGGTCTTCTTCAAGCAATAGCTCTTCATCTTGCCATTCGTCTTCATCTACTTCGGGGCTTTTTATTTGTTCTTCTGGTAGTCGCTGCTCTAGGTCTTCGAGTTTTTCTTCTAACCTAATTAAGCTGCTAGTTATGTAGTCTAGCGCATCAAAAATGCGTTCATCACGATGGTTGTTATTCGCAGCATGAACTGAGCTATTTTGAATAGTGTTTGAAACAGCTTGAAGCTTACTTTTAATACCTAAGCTTGCTAATAACTTAGCCTGTTTTAATGCCTTGTCTTTATTGCTTGGCGCAAACAGTGGCTTGCCTTTAAAAAAAAGAGTTACTTTTTCATTTGACGTTTTTAGCTTTGCAGCCAAATTTGTACATGCTGTTTTTGTGTCAACGTTATCGGCAAGTCCTGCAAATATAACGCGAAAGTTATCGGCCATTTAACTATCCCTAAAGCTTTATCATTAAATGAGTATATACCTAAAGTATAAAAAAGTTCGAGGACCAATTAATAGTTATTTTTTTAACCATAAATTAGCGGTGCCATATGCAGTTGCAAGCTATAAAAACGGCCCTTAAAAGGACCGTTTTTTAATTACGTTAGTCTTAAAGACCCGCTGCTGAGCGAAGTGCGTCAGCTTTATCTGTACGTTCCCAAGGGAATTCGTCGCGACCAAAGTGGCCGTAAGCCGCTGTAGGAAGGTAGATTGGGCGTTCTAAATCAAGCATTTGAATCAAGCCGTAAGGGCGCAGGTCAAAATGTTCACGAATAAGCTCGATTAAACGGCTTTCTTCTAGCTTGCTTGTACCAAACGTTTCAACGCTGATAGAAGTAGGCTCTGCAACACCAATTGCATAAGAAACTTGTAGCTCACATTTATCAGCAAGACCAGCAGCAACAATATTTTTAGCAACGTAACGTGCAGCGTATGCAGCAGAACGGTCAACTTTTGATGGATCTTTACCAGAAAAAGCACCACCACCGTGACGAGCCATACCACCGTATGTATCTACAATGATTTTACGACCTGTTAAACCACAATCACCCATTGGTCCGCCAATTACAAAACGACCTGTTGGGTTAATGAAAAATTTAGTTGCGCTTGTAATAAGCTCTGCAGGAAGCACTGGCTTGATGATTGTTTCCATCACGGCTTCTACTAAATCTTTTTGTGAAATGTCTTCGCTGTGCTGAGTAGAAAGTACAACAGCATCAATACCTACTGGCTTGCCGTTTTCGTATGCAAAAGTAACTTGAGATTTTGCATCTGGACGTAACCAGTTAAGCTCACCGCTTTTACGCACTTGTGCTTGACGTTGCACTAAACGGTGTGAGTAAGTAATTGGAGCAGGCATTAGTACTTCTGTTTCGTTACATGCGTAACCAAACATTAAGCCTTGGTCGCCAGCGCCTTGTTCTTCTGGGCTTGTACGATCAACACCTTGGTTAATGTCAGGAGACTGTTTACCAATAGTGTTTAAAATTGCACATGAATCGGCATCAAAGCCCATGTCTGAATTTGTGTAGCCAATGTCACGAATTGTTTTACGTGTAATTTCTTCGATATCAACCCATGCGCTAGTCGTGATTTCACCACCAACCATAACCATACCGGTTTTTACGTAAGTTTCACACGCTACGCGGGCATGAGAGTCTTGCTCTAGGATAGCATCAAGAACCGCATCAGAGATTTGATCGGCGATTTTATCCGGATGACCTTCAGAAACTGATTCAGAAGTAAATAAATGTTTTGCCATTGTAATTCTGCTCACAAATATTGCGCTTCACAAACGTCGGTATTAGCGCTAAAAAATTAAGGGGCGTATTTTATCGAAAACAAAACACCTTGCATAGTGTTTTTACGCCTAGACGTCTAAATAAAATTACGAATGTCGTTCCAGCCTCAAAAAAAATTCATAATGCTCCATTTTCTGGGGTTTTTAATTGCACACCACACCCACATTAAGTAAGAATGGTCACAATAACAGTGCTCAAGTTATTTGAGTTCATAAACGATTACATAAATACCCGCGCAAATACACATATAAGGTAGGAGAATTCATGCCATCTCGCAAAGAACTTGCAAATGCTATTCGCGTCTTGTCAATGGACGCAGTACAAAAGGCCAAATCTGGTCACCCTGGAGCCCCTATGGGCATGGCTGATATCGCAGAAGTATTATGGCGCGATTATCTAAAACATAACCCAACAAATCCAGAGTGGGCTGACCGTGACAGATTTATTCTTTCAAACGGCCACGGTTCAATGCTTATCTATTCTCTATTGCACCTAAGTGGTTACGATTTACCACTGGACGAAATTAAAAACTTCCGTCAAATGCATTCTAAAACGCCAGGTCACCCAGAATACGGTTATGCACCAGGAATCGAAACTACTACGGGTCCATTAGGTCAAGGGATCACAAATGCCGTAGGTATGGCAATTGCTGAAAAAGCGCTAGCTGCACAGTTTAACCGTGAAGGTCACGATATTGTTGATCACTTTACCTATGCATTTATGGGCGATGGCTGCCTTATGGAAGGTATTTCTCATGAAGCAGGTTCACTTGCAGGCACATTAGGTCTGGGTAAACTTGTTGCATTTTGGGATGACAACGGCATTTCAATCGATGGTGAAGTAGAAGGTTGGTTTACAGATGACACGCCAGCTCGCTTTAAAGCATACGGTTGGCATGTAATTAGTGGTGTTGATGGTCACGACAGCGATGCTGTAAGTGCTGCAATTGCAGAAGCAAAAAGCGTTACCGACAAGCCATCATTAATTTGTTGTAAAACAATTATTGGTTACGGCTCACCTAATAAATCTGGTAGCCACGATTGTCACGGTGCACCACTAGGTGATGACGAAATTAAAGCGTCTCGCGAATTTTTAGGTTGGACTGGCGATGCGTTCGAAATTCCTGATGATATTTACGCACAATGGGATGGCAAAGAAAAAGGCAAGCAGCTTGAATCAAGCTGGGACGAAAAATTTGCAGCATACGCAAAAGCATACCCAGAGCTTGCAGCTGAATACAAGCGTCGTATTAATAACGAACTGCCCGGCGATTGGGCTGAAAAATCTCAAGCATATATTGAGCAATTACAAGCAAACCCTGCAAACCCTGCGTCTCGTAAAGCATCGCAAAATGCATTAAATGCGTTTGGTCCGTTATTACCAGAATTTATGGGTGGCTCAGCCGATTTAGCTGGCTCAAACTTAACAATTTGGGATGGCTCTAAAGGTTTAACAGCGGATGATGCAAGCGGTAACTACATTTACTACGGTGTACGTGAGTTTGGTATGTCGGCAATTATGAATGGTATTGCCCTTCATAAAGGCTTTATTCCTTACGGTGCTACGTTCTTAATGTTTGTTGAATATGCAAAAAATGCCGTACGTATGGCTGCATTAATGAAGCAACCAAGCATTTTTGTATACACGCACGATTCAATCGGTTTAGGTGAAGATGGTCCAACTCACCAACCAGTAGAGCAAATTGCAAGCATGCGTTTAACGCCTAACTTATATAACTGGCGCCCATGTGACCAAGTTGAGTCGGCAATTGCATGGCAACAAGCTATTGAGCGTAAAGACGGTCCTACATCGTTAATCTTTACTCGCCAAGGTCTTGAGCAACAAGCGCGTGACGCACAGCAATTAGCAGACGTTAAAAAGGGTGGTTACATCCTTAGCTGTGACGGCAATCCTGAAATAATTTTCATTGCAACGGGTTCTGAAGTGCAACTAGCACAAGATTCAGCAACTGAGCTACGCAGCCAAGGTAAAAAGGTACGTGTGGTATCTATGCCATGTACTGATGCCTTTGAAGATCAAAGTGCAGCATACAAAGAAAGTGTATTACCAGCATCTGTTACACGCCGCGTAGCAGTAGAAGCAGGTATTGCTGACTACTGGTACAAGTACGTAGGCCTAAATGGCGCAGTAGTAGGTATGACTACCTTTGGTGAGTCAGCGCCTGCAGGCGAGCTGTTTGAGCACTTTGGTTTTACAGTGGCAAACATTGTAAGCAAAGCAAACGAGCTTTTTTAATCGCTTTGATTAAATAAAGTAAGTAATTGAAAACCCGCACATGTTGCGGGTTTTTTTATGCCCTTACATGAAGCAACTTCACCTTGAACAATGCTGCTTTCCTTGCAAGAAAGTAAGCTATCAGGCAAGGTAGTGCGATAAAATTTATAAATAAAAATCTTAAATTAATAGCAGGAGCTAAAAATGCCAAAGTTCGATAACGTAAGTGTAGTAAAAAAAGCCAATGTATATTTTGACGGAAAAGTGTCGAGTCGTACCGTTATTTTAGGTGATGGCGAAGCAAAAACTTTAGGCTTTATGCAACCAGGTGAGTTTGTTTTTGATACAAACCAAAAAGAGTGCATGGAGCTTTTAGCTGGCCAATGGGATATTTTATTACCAGGCGCAAGTGAGTGGAAAACATTTAACGCGGGTGAATCGTTTAATGTTGACGCAAATGTAAGCTTTAAAGTAAAAGTATCTGACTTTGCTGACTACTGTTGTTCGTACACAGATCAATCAGTATAGCTAGACGTCTGAAAGCCCATGCACTATGGGCTTTGCATAAACTTTGCGCAACACATGACTTAAATCACCAAAAACTGCAAATAAACATCAAATATCTCTCTTTTTTCCTTGTGTTAATCTAAATAGCCCCCAATACTATTTATGAGGTAACAATTAAAAGGATACCCTATGAAAATTAATCTTTCTGGTCACCATGTTGAAGTTACTGACTCTATTAGAGAGCACATCAACGAAAAATTTTCAAAAATCGAGAGCCATTTTCCATCGCTTATTGCACTCGAAATTATTTTGTCAAAAGAACATCATAAAATCCAAGCTGAAATTAGCACAAATTACGAAGGTACGCGCATATCGGTAAAAGGGGAAAACGAAGTTATGTACCCAGCCATTTCAAGCGCAGCTAAAAAACTCGATGCGGCACTAAAACATCGAAAAGGGCAGATAAAAGCAAACCTACACGAAAAGCCTGTAAGTACAACACCTGAAATTGCACACGAGATCATCCAAGAGATGGATCTTAAATAAAATTTAGTCACAAAGTATTGTAAAAAAGAGCCGTATGGCTCTTTTTTATTGCCTGTAATTTAGGTAAGTTATTCGCTCTTGTAGTTTATTAATCAAAAAAATTAATAAAAGTAGCGTATAACACACATATTTTGAGAAATTAATGCAGCAAACACAAGCAATATGGAAATCTCGCTTAGGGGCCCTTGGTCCTGGGATTTTAATGGCAACCGCTGCCATTGGTGGCTCACACTTAGTAGCATCAACTCAAGCCGGTGCATTATTTGGTTGGCAACTTTTTTGGCTAATATTGGCGGTTAACGTATTAAAGTATCCTTTTTTTCGTTTTGGTATGGAATACACTTTAACCACTAAGAATAGTTTAGTAGAAGGCTATAAAAATAAAGGCCCCGTTTATTTTTATAGTTTTATAGGCCTAAACATACTTGCCGCTATTGTAAACACTGCTGGCGTATTACTACTCACAGCAAGCTTACTGCATTACGCGCTCCCTGTAGTGATAGAGGTAACCTTATTGTGTTGGCTACTGCTTGGGGTATGTTTAATCATATTGTTACTAGGGCACTTTAAAACGCTCGACAGTGTGGCCAAAGGCATAATGGGGTTATTAACGCTGGCTACCGTTATTGCGTTAGTTATCGCGTTTAGTAATGGCCCAATGGCACCTACTGACTATGTTGGCCCATCACCTTACGAGCTGGCTATGCTGAGCTTTATGGTTGCTTTAATGGGTTGGATGCCTGCTCCTATCGAAATATCAGCATTAAGCTCGCTTTGGCTAAAAGAAAAACAAGCCCAACAAACAGTTTCTAAAAGCCAAGGCTTGTTCGATTTTAACGTAGGTTACTGGCTTACAGCAGGCTTAGCACTGGTGTTTTTTAGCTTAGGTGTATTAGTGCAATACGGGCAAACCAGTAGTATAGAGCTCGGTGGTGTCGCGTTTGCCAAGCAGCTTATTGATATGTACGCATTAACAATAGGCGAGTGGGCAAGGCCGCTTGTATCAGCAATCGCCTTTTTATGTATGTTTGGCACCACACTTACTGTGCTAGATGGCTACGCCCGCACGCTTAACGAATCTCATAAACTACTTGGCTTTGGGCAATCAAAACACAGCCTAAAGATTTGGTTAATACTACAAGCACTTGCCGGTATGGCGGTTATTTTATTTTTTAAATCAGCCCTGGGACCAATGCTTACCTTTGCCATGACACTCGCTTTTGTGACCACCCCTGTTTTTGCATGGCTCAACTTTAGCCTAGTGCGCTCAGAGCCAGCCATTAAGCATAGCGTGTTATTACGTAGCCTAACGTGGTTAGGATTAGTGTACTTAGTTGGTTTTGCCGTTGCGTTTGTGGTGTGGAAGCTAGCAGCTTAAAGATAGCTATTTACTTTAGGGTTTTAAGTAAAGCCCTAAAGCATTAAATTCTAGGATTAAACGAGGTATAAATGGATATTCGAGTTGGTGAGCTTTCAAACCCACCCGTTATAAAACTACTACAAGCGCATCATAACGATATGTTAAAACACTCGCCCGTTGAGAGCGTACATGCACTTGATGTGAGCAAACTCACTCAGCCCAACATAACCTTTTATAGCTTATGGATTGATAATAATTTAGCGGGTGTTGGCGCTTTAAAAGCACTAAATGCGACAGAAGGCGAAATTAAATCAATGCGCACATCAAGCAACTATTTACGCCAAGGTATAGCTGCTAAGTTACTCACGCATATTATTGAGCAAGCGACCTTGCAAGGTTATAAAAAG
This sequence comes from Pseudoalteromonas sp. BSi20652, assembly GCF_000239855.1. Taxonomy (GTDB): domain Bacteria; phylum Pseudomonadota; class Gammaproteobacteria; order Enterobacterales; family Alteromonadaceae; genus Pseudoalteromonas. The sequence continues at coordinate 9,691 of NZ_BADT01000025.1, forward strand.
TTAAGTTTAGAGACCGGCACGGCAAAGGCATTTTTGCCCGCACAAAAGCTTTATACTCAGTTTGGTTTTAAAGAGTGCGAACCGTTTGGGGGTTATGAGCTAGAACCGTACAGCTTGTTTATGAGTAAGATGCTTTCAAATTGAGAGGGGTGAGATTATGAAATACAAAATTGAACATACAGCTCCAGCACTGGATGCATTTGCAAATTTACGCGCACAAGCAAAGTGGCAAAACCCTGACGATAAAATATTAAAAGTAAGCATAGAAAACTCACTTTTTTGGGTCACAGTGTACGACACTGATAAGTTGATAGGCACTGGTAGAATTATCGGTGATGGCGCAATGTATTTTTATATTCAAGATGTAATTGTTGCGCCAAGTTATCAAAGCAAGGGCATTGGTCATTCAGTTATGACCCACATTGAAAACTATCTAAGCAGCACCTGCTCTAATGGTGCGACAATAGCTTTATTAAGTGCTCACGGTAAAGAAAGCTTTTATACACAATATGGTTATGTAAAGCGTGATGGCGATGGTTTAGGATTAGGAATGTGTAAGTTTATTAGCAAGAAATAACAAATATTGCTGCATGATATCAAGACTATTAAGATAGCTTTTAGAGGTATGGCGCAATGAGCGAACGCGATTTGTTTTCAGAATTAACTACAGCACTTGTGGACGCTAAAGCGCATTCACAAGGAAAGCTTACGTTACGTTCTCATAAGGTAAATGATATCAACGACCTTGCTATCTCACCTGATGAAATAGTAAATATTCGAGAAACATTTAATATGTCGCGTGGTGTGTTTGCTAATATTCTACATACTTCAGCAAGAACGCTTGAAAACTGGGAACAAGGTCGCAGTGCACCTAATGGCCAAGCAATAACATTGCTAAAGCTTGTGCAGCGTCATCCTGAGACGCTAAATCATATAGCTGAGTTGTAAGTTCCTTTGGATTATTTATTATTTTAAAAGACAAAAAGAAAGACGCGATCTATTACTTTCTTGTGGCAGCTAAGAGCGAATAGCGGTCATTCAGGTGAGTCGTCATTAACTTAGTAAGAATAAGAGGAGACTTTCCTCTTTTTTAGATGTTTATATAAGCTACAGAAACTATAATATTTATAGCTGGCAATAGCTTACACTATTTGCTATTAGTATAAGTTCATAAAATAAGGACGTTTTCGCGCTAAAAAAGGGAAAGTGTCCTCTGATAAAGTTGTTATGACTCAGGATACTTAGATTGAGTGACAAAGCAAAATTTCTATGGAGTGCAATAGTTTCTTATAGCACCCTAATATTTGTTCTACTACCGATTGGCTTATTGGTTCAAGGTAGCAAGGCCCATGAAGCCTTTGTGTTTGTGATGATAACAGTTCTATTTTCTATACCTGTAGCTTTAGGTGTCGCTACTTTCGGCTATAGTATTTTTGCATTTATTACAAGAAGAATAGAGTTCAATAAATATGTTAGTGTATTTTGTGGTGCTGCCGGGGTTGCTTTTGTTCTTTCCGGTTTAGCTAATATAATTGGTTTCTTTGTTGTTGGTAATGTAAATAGCGGCATGTCAGGGTTCTTTTTGTATCCAACATTAATTGTTAGTGCACTCGCGGCGTTCGTTTATTTAAGCTTCGAAAAATGGTCATAACAAAGCCATCAAATCGACAGCTTTTCCGTCGCTTTTTTTGTGGTTTAACGCTACGCTACCACAAAAAAATCAACTACAAAGCCGCAATTTATGGCGGCGTTAGCTGTTTAGGAAACTATGTACATGGAATTATTTAAGGAGTATTTAAAATACGCTTTCCCTTACGCGTTAAAAGTAGGATTTTCACTTTTTATTGTTACAATGTCACTAGCTATAGCTAAAGTCGCTTTCACTGAATTAACCGATCCTTTAAGTGTTGTAATTGAGCGTCTAATAATAGTTGCAGTTGCCATGTTTGCTTTCTTTTTTACTTGTAGCTTTATTTACGGCTTGTACAAATATTATATTGAGTCACCTTTTATCAAAAAGTAACTAGTTTAGGTGCTAAAAACAGCTAACAAGAACTTCAAACGGAAAAAATACAGTTGGCTGTTTTCACTCCGTTCAACATTTTAGCCAACTTTATTTTTCCGCTTAAGTA
>NZ_BADT01000024.1 GCF_000239855.1 Pseudoalteromonas sp. BSi20652
GGCCATGCCTCTTTCGTTTCGCAAATTTACACAGCGTTTGCCATGCGGCTTTAAATAAACAGTGATATAACGCGTTTGGGTTGTAGTGCGCAATGATATTTAACTCATGCGGGAGCGTAAAAACAAGGTGGAAATACCGACACGGTAATAAATCTTCCTGCTGTTTTTGCACCCATTTAGCCGTAGCCATCCCTTGGCAACGTGGGCAATGACGGTCTCGACAACTACACCCAATTTGTTGTACTTCACTACAGTTATCACATTGCCATGCTTGATAACCGAGCTGCCCCGCTCTGCATGATTGAAGGTGTTGGCAGACTCGTAACTGCTGATAACTCATTATGTGGTGCTGCCGATAATTCTCAAGATTCGAGTTTAAAATATCAGCGAGGTGTAAAGCGCTCATTGTTTACTCCAACTTGCGAGTAAATCAATGCCGCCATGACCTAACTCTGGTAACCAATGTAAGTAACTTTGTGTGGTTTTAATATCACTGTGACCAAGCTGATGTTGCAGTTGATGAAGT
>NZ_BADT01000023.1 GCF_000239855.1 Pseudoalteromonas sp. BSi20652
CATTTCCATTATAGCCATAAGAACAAGAATCACACGTCTTTTTGATGAAAAAGTATTAATTTAATGATTAAATTTTTGACTTTATTACATTTTTTGAATACAAATGAGATTGATTTTTCATTTATAAGTTTAAGTTTTACTTGTTATGATCCAAGACAACTAATTTCATTGTTGTTAATATTCATATAAAGCTAAATTGATTAATATTTGCTCTGTTGAGTATTTATGAAGTTATTACTTATTATGGTTGCTAATTATCTTGTGCATCCTTATAATAGCCGCCATTGTTTAGTGTGTTGTAAAACAGCTAACAGCGATATTAATTAAGTTTAATATCTATTGGCGCGGGATGGAGCAGTCTGGTAGCTCGTCGGGCTCATAACCCGAAGGTCGTCGGTTCAAATCCGGCTCCCGCAACCAATTCTACTAGTAAGTATTACCTTACTAATTTATATCGCGCATTCTAAGTAATGCGCGTTTTGCGTTTTAAGCTATGTAGTTTAATTAGGTCAGTTTACTGACTCGCAACCAAGCTTGGCTTTAGGCCTCACAGTTTTATGCTTTATTGGTGTGACGCCCCGCTTGGTTCGGGGCGTTGTTGTATCTGCACCTTACGATTTGTGGCAATTGTCATCAAATTAAAATTTAAACTCAGTATTTTAGGGCTATAAGCCCTTTTTTGTTTGTATGGAGGATTTTCGTGACAAAACTTGAACAAGATTTAGTAACCATGTTAACGCCTGCGGTAGAAATGTTAGGCTTTGAGTTGCATGGTCTTGAATTTGTACAAGCGGGTCGCCATTCTACCTTAAGAGTATATATCGCTCATGAGGATGGGATCTCAGTTGATAACTGTGCGGATGCAAGTCGCCAAATTAGTGCGATTTTAGACGTCGAAGACCCAATTACAAATGAATATGACTTGGAAGTATCGTCTCCTGGTGTTGATCGTCTATTATTCAAACAAGATCACTACGAGCAGGCGCAGGGAGAGGAAGTACGCGTGCGTACTAAACTTCCACAGGATGGTCGCCGTAATTTTAAAGGTGACTTAGTAGCAGTCAGCAGTGATATGATCACACTATCTAGCGATGGTGCAGAGCATTTGATCATGCTTAGTAACATCGAACGTGCGAATTTAATCGCGAAGTTTTAAATTCGAGTGCGAAGGAATAGGGCAAGCGAGGCATTACCCATGGCAAAAGAGATATTATTGGTTGCTGAAGCCGTTTCCAATGAGAAAGCGGTTCCAAAAGAAAAGATTTTTGAAGCTCTAGAGTTCGCATTAGCGACAGCGACAAAGAAAAAACACGATGGCGAAATTGAAGTGCGTGTAGCAATTGACCGTAAAACGGGTGATTACGATACGTTCCGTCGTTGGCAGATTGCAGCAGTATTAGAAGATGGTTCTTTAGAGAATCCTTACAGTGAAATTACCTTAGAAGCAGCACAGGTTGAAGAACCTGATTTGCAAATGGGTGATTACGTTGAAGAGCAAATTGACTCAATTAAATTTGACCGTATTACAACACAAATGGCTAAGCAAGTTATCGTACAAAAAGTACGTGAAGCTGAGCGTGCATTAGTTGTTGATGCGTACAAAGATCAAGTAGGCGAATTAGTAACAGGTGTTGTGAAAAAAGCAACGCGTGACTCTATTGTTCTTGATTTAGGTAACAATGCTGAAGCAGTTATTTTTCGAGATGACATGCTTCCACGTGAAAACTTCCGTCCGGGCGACCGTATCCGTGGTCTGTTATACGAAGTTAAACCTGAAGCACGCGGCGCGCAATTATTTGTAACGCGTTCTAAACCAGAAATGCTGATGGAATTATTCCGCATTGAGGTGCCAGAAATTGGCGAAGAGATGATTGAATTACGTGCAGCTGCACGCGATCCTGGTTCTCGCGCTAAAATTGCCGTGAAATCTAACGATAAGCGTATTGACCCAATTGGTGCGTGTGTTGGTATGCGTGGCGCACGTGTTCAAGCTGTATCGTCAGAACTTGGCGGTGAACGTGTTGATATCGTACTTTATGATGATAACCCAGCGCAGTTTGTTATTAATGCAATGTCACCTGCAGAAGTCGCTTCAATCGTTATGGATGAAGATACCCACTCAATGGATATTGCAGTTGAGGCAGATAATTTAGCACAAGCAATTGGTCGTAATGGTCAAAACGTTCGTTTAGCAAGCCAATTAACTGGCTGGGAACTAAACGTTATGACTGTTGAAGACATGCGTACTAAAAATGAAGCTGAATCAGATAAGTTACTTAACTTATTCACTGAAAGTTTAGAAATTGATGATGAGTTTGCAACATTACTTATTAATGAAGGTTTCTCGACACTTGAAGAAGTGGCGTATGTACCTGCATCTGAATTTTTAGAAATAGATGGCTTAGATGAAGAAATGGTCGACCTTTTACGTTCACGCGCAAAAGATGCATTAACGACTAAAGCGCTTAAAACGGAAGAAAGCTTAGATGGCGCAGAGCCAGCTGAAGACTTACTTGCGCTTGAAGGGTTGGAACGTCACTTAGCATTTGTAATGGCAAGCAAGGGTGTTGTTACACTTGAAGACTTGGCAGAGCAAGGTATTGACGAATTAGTTGATATCACAGAACTTTCATCTGAAAAAGCGGGTGAACTGATTATGGCTGCACGAAACATTTGTTGGTTTGCAGACGAGTAATTTATTAACGGAGGTATTACACACTATGGCAGAAGTAAATGTTGAAAAACTAGCCGGCGATATAGGTACAACTGTTGATAAATTGCTACAGCAGTTTTCACAAGCAGGTATCACTAAGCAAGCGACTGATAATGTAACAGAAGCTGAAAAAGCAACGTTACTTGATCATTTAAGCAAGCAGCATGGCGGCGCAGGTTCAGATGGCCCAGCGCGTATGACTTTGCAACGTAAGAGCAAAAGCACTTTAAGTGTTACGGGTTCTACGGGTAAAGCAAAAGATGTTCAAGTTGAAGTTCGCAAAACACGTACTTACGTGAAGAAAAGCGCAATGGAACAAGAACAAGAGCAAGCACGCTTAGCTGCTGAAGAAAAAGCCCGTCTTGAACAGCAGCAAAAAGCTGATCAAGAAGCCGCAGAATTAAAAGCGAAACAAGAGGCAGAACGTAAAGCGAAAGAAGACGCTGACCGTAAAGCCAAAGAAGAAGCTAAACGCAAAGCTGATGCAGAGCGTAAAGCGAAACAAAAGCAGATGACCCCAGAGCAAAGTGCTAAGTCTGAGAAAGATCGCATAGAAGCTGAGCGTCTGCAAAAAGAAGCAGAAGAGGCCGCATTGAAGAAAGCTGAAGAAGAAGCGAAACGTCAAGCAGAAGAAGCAAGAAAGCTAGCTGAAGAAAACTCGGCACGCTGGAAGAAAGAAGAAGAAGAACGTAAGAAACGTGAAGAAACAGCGGATCACCATCTTACGACTTCTACTTATGCACGTGAAGCAGAAGATGTTGCCGATGCTCGTGATGAGCAAGGTACACGCCGTGCTAAGAAAAAGAAAAAAGCGCCAGCAAAAGATAAATTTGCAGCGTCAAGAGGCCGTAACAAGTCTAAGTTAAAAGCACCTGCATCATTACAACATGGTTTCCAAAAACCAACTGTTGATGTTAAAAATGAAGTGCGTATTAGCGAAACAATTACAGTAGCTGAGCTTGCTTCACGCATGGCCGTTAAAGGCGCTGAAGTTGTTAAAACAATGATGAAAATGGGTGACATGGTTACTATTAACCAAGTGATTGACCAAGAAGCTGCACAATTAGTTGCAGAAGAAATGGGTCACAAGGTTATCATTGTTAAAGAAAACGAATTAGAGCAAACAGTACTTAATGACCGCCACGAAGATGGTAAGTCAGAGCCACGTGCTCCAGTAGTAACTGTAATGGGTCACGTTGACCATGGTAAAACATCAACTCTTGATTACATTCGTTCTGCGAAGGTTGCTTCTGGCGAAGCCGGTGGTATTACACAGCATATTGGTGCATACCATGTTGATGTAAACGGTCACATGATCACCTTCTTAGATACACCAGGACATGCTGCATTTACTTCAATGCGTGCTCGTGGTGCTAAAGCGACTGATATCGTAATCCTAGTAGTTGCAGCAGATGATGGCGTTATGCCACAAACTAAAGAAGCGGTACAGCATGCGCGTGCAGCTGGCGTTCCTTTAATCATCGCAGTAAACAAAATGGATAAAGAAGGCGCAGATCCAGATCGTGTTAAAAACGAACTTGCTGTACTAGACGTTATTCCAGAAGAATGGGGCGGCGATACGCAGTACGTTCATATCTCAGCTAAAACTGGCTTAGGTATTGACGACCTTCTTGAAGCAGTATTGAACCAATCTGAACTTTTAGAACTTTCTGCACCTACTGAAGGTATGGCGGCTGGTGTTGTTATTGAATCTCGTCTTGATAAAGGCCGTGGTCCAGTAGCATCAGTACTTGTTCAATCTGGTACGCTTAACCAAGGTGACATTGTATTATGTGGTCTTGAGTATGGCCGTGTTCGTGCAATGCGCGATGAAAACGGTAAAGACATTAAGTCGGCGGGTCCATCTATCCCAGTTGAGATTTTAGGTCTTTCTGGTATTCCTGCTGCAGGCGACGAAGCGACTGTAGTTAAAGATGAGCGTAAAGCGCGTGAAGTTGCTTTATACCGTCAAGGTAAGTTCCGCGATGTTAAACTAGCACGTCAGCAAAAAGCTAAGCTTGAAAACATGTTTACTAACATGACTGAAGGCGATGTTTCTGAAGTTAACGTGGTACTTAAAGCAGACGTTCAAGGTTCTATCGAAGCAATCTCTGATTCACTAACTAAACTTTCTACTGATGAAGTGAAAGTGAAGATTGTAGGTTCTGGTGTTGGTGGTATTACCGAAACTGATGCAACACTAGCTGCAGCGTCTAACGCAATTGTAGTTGGCTTTAACGTTCGTGCTGATGCTTCAGCTCGTAAAGTTATCGAGACTGAAAACTTAGACCTACGTTACTACAGCGTAATCTACAGCTTGATTGACGAAGTTAAACAAGCAATGTCAGGTATGCTAGCGCCAGAGTTTAAACAAGAAATCATTGGTCTTGCGCAAGTTCGTGATGTATTCAAGTCTCCAAAAATTGGCGCAATTGCTGGTTGTATGGTTACTGAAGGTGTTATTAAACGTAGCGCTCCAATCCGTGTACTACGTGAAAACGTGGTTATATATGAAGGTGAACTTGAGTCACTTCGTCGCTTTAAAGACGATGTTGCTGATGTTCGTAACGGCATGGAATGTGGTATCGGCGTTAAGAACTACAATGATGTACGTGTTGGTGACCAAATCGAAGTATTTGAAACAGTTGAAGTACAACGTACTCTTTAATTGTTAGCTCGCTAAACTAATAAATGGGGGCTTAGCCCCCATTTGTGTATCCATTATTTAATTAGCTTATTATTAAATTTCAATAGGTTATGATTTTAGGACAAATGCAATGAGAGAATTTTCTCGCACTGATCGTGTTGCACAGCAAATCCAAAAAGAGATTGCTGTAATTTTACAACGCGAAATTAAAGATCCACGCTTAGGTATGGTGACAGTGTCAGCGGTAGAAGTATCGCGCGATTTATCTTATGCCAAAATTTTCATTACTGTGTTTAATACGCAAGATGAAGACGCAGCAAAGCAAAGCGCAAAAGTACTTAATGAAGCAACGGGCTATATTCGCTCGTTACTTGGTAAGCGTATCCGTGCACGTATAATGCCTGAGTTAAAGTTTGTAGTTGATAACTCATTAATGGAAGGTATGCGTATTTCTAATTTAGTGGATTCTATTATCCGCGAAGATAACGCAAAGCATGTAGATGAAGACGTAGAAAGTGTTGATGCTGCTGATATTTCAGATAGCGAAGAAGGTACTGATAACGTAGACGATACAGATAGCGAAGAAGGCACTGATACAGATGGCAAAGCGCAGTAAAGGCCGTGCAGTTGACGGTATTTTGTTGTTAAACAAACCGCAAGGCATTTCATCAAATAAAGCATTACAGCAAGCAAAAAGTGTTTATTTTGCGCAAAAAGCTGGGCATACAGGTGCTTTAGATCCACTTGCTACAGGTATGCTGCCAATTTGTTTTGGTGAAGCGACTAAGTTTACGCAGTTTTTACTCGATACAGATAAAACCTATATCGTTCGTGCACAACTGGGTGAGCGTACAACAACATCAGATTCTGATGGCGAAATTGTTAGCACTAAAGATGTGAACGTTACGCGTGAACAGCTAACAAAAGAAATTGCTGCTTTTGTTGGTGAGTCTGATCAATATCCGTCAATGTACTCAGCACTTAAGTACCAAGGTAGACCATTATATAAGTATGCGCGCGAAGGTATTGAAGTTCCTCGTAAATGCAGAAAAATAAACGTGTTTAGCTTATCGTTTGACGAATTTGATGAAGAAAGTAACGTATTACAAATGACGGCCCATGTATCTAAAGGGACCTATATTCGCACAATCGTTGACGATTTAGGCGAAAACCTTGGCTGCGGTGCACACGTTATTATGCTCCACAGAACCGCTGTTGGTCAGTACCCTGCAGATAAAATGGTCTCGCTTGATGAAATTGAGGCGTTACTTGCTAAAGCGAAAGAAGAAGAGCTTGCGCCTTCAACTTATTTAGACTCGCTATTGCTACCAATTGATACTGCTTTAACTGATTTACCCGTTGTTGAAATTACAAAAGAACAAGGGGGGATTTTTAGTCACGGGCAAGCTGTAGAATTACCAATCGCTTTACCTGATGGTGCAATTAAAGTGGTTGCGGATAATATATTTATTGGCACTGGTGAGCGCAATTCAAATGGCCATTTAAAGGTTAAACGTGGTCTTGCGAGTCAGCAAGATGATTACGTAAAGCCTGAATAAACAACTAATGTGGCTTATTAGTTGTAGATGGGGATAATTAACTTGTAGTTATCCCCACAGTTGATAGAATACGCCCGCTTAATCGTTTTGGCTGAATTAGTGATCGGCTAAGACACCTTTTAAATTTAATTTTTGGAGTTACTATGTCACTAAGCAATCAAGAAAAAATCGATATCATTGCTAAATTTGCACGTGCAGAAGGCGATACAGGTTCATCAGAAGTACAAGTAGCATTACTTACTCATGATATCAACAAGCTTCAAGGTCACTTTGCTGATCACAAGCATGACTTCCACTCACGTCGTGGTCTGCTTCGTAAAGTAAGCACTCGCCGTAAACTACTTGATTACCTTAAAGGTAAAGATATCACTAGTTATACTGCGTTAATCAAAGAACTTGGCCTACGTCGCTAAGAACTAGATTGTAGAAAAAGGAGCTTTTTAGCTCCTTTTTTTGTGCCTGAAATTTGTGTTTCCAAATTAAGAAAATTCTTAAACCTATTGAATTATAATATAAAACCCCCATTTCATAGCATACCAATAGCTGTTGTATTTACCCGCTAATTAGCCCAGTTTAAATCTAGTAGCTAGACTCGCATTTTGAAGCAGCTTTGGTATATACTATGCGCGTAGGTAAAAAGGTTTATCTACGCTTATTCACATCATTGCCAATTGTAGTACTTAATTGATTTCCAACTGAATACAATTATGTACTGTAATTGGTACTTTGATGACAACTTATTAGAATACATTTAAGGAATATTTTAAGTGCAAGCAATTATTAAAGAATTCAAACTAGGTCAACATACAGTGACTCTAGAAACTGGTGCAATCGCTCGTCAAGCAGACGGCGCTGTACTTGCAAGCATTGGCGACACTTCAGTTTTAGTAACTGTTGTTGGTAAGCGTGAAGCACAACCTGGCCAAGACTTTTTCCCACTAACAGTTAACTACCAAGAGCGTATGTACGCTGCTGGTCGTATCCCAGGTGGTTTCTTAAAGCGTGAAGGTCGTCCTAACGATGGCGAAACACTTATTGCACGTCTTATTGACCGTCCAATTCGTCCACTTTTCCCAAGCGGTTTTGTAAACGAAGTACAAGTTATTGCTACTGTTGTTTCTGTTAACCCTGAAATCCAACCTGATATGGTTGCGATGATTGGTACTTCAGCAGCACTTGCTATCTCTGGTATCCCGTTCAGTGGTCCAATTGGTGCATCTCGCGTTGGTTACATCAACGGCGAATACGTACTTAACCCTACATTAAAAGAGCTTGAAGAAAGCCAACTTGATTTAGTGGTAGCCGGTACTGATAAAGCGGTACTTATGGTTGAATCAGAAGCTAACGTACTTGCAGAAGACGTAATGCTTGGTGCTGTTGTATATGGTCATGAGCAATCTCAAGCGATCATCACTGCAATCGAAGAATTTAAAGCAGAAGCAGGCAAGCCTACTTGGGATTGGACTGCACCAGCTAAAAACGTTGCACTAGAAGATAAAGTTGCAGCAATTGCTGCTGATAAAGTAGGCGCAGCTTACTTAATCACTGATAAAGTAGCGCGTAAAGAAGCACTTGGCGTAGCTAAAGATGAAGTTGTTGCAGTGTTAACAGCTGAACTTGCTGAAGGCGAGTCTTTAGATAAGCAAGAAATTAGTAAAATATTCGGTTCACTTGAGAAGAAAATCGTTCGTGGCCGTATCGCTTCTGGCGAAAAACGTATCGATGGTCGTGAACCAGATATGATTCGTGCACTAGATGTAATGACTGGCGTATTACCGCGTACTCACGGTTCTGCTATCTTTACTCGTGGCGAAACTCAAGCGTTAGTAACAGCTACACTTGGTACAGAACGTGATTCACAGTTAATCGACGATTTAACTGGTACTCATAAAAACCACTTTATGCTTAACTACAACTTCCCTCCATTCTGTGTAGGTGAAACTGGTTTTGTTGGTTCTCCTAAGCGTCGTGAAATCGGCCATGGTAACCTTGCTAAGCGTGGTATTGCTGCTGTAATGCCAACATTGACTGAATTCCCATATTCAATCCGTGTAGTATCTGAAATCACTGAATCAAACGGTTCATCTTCAATGGCTTCTGTATGTGGTACTTCACTTGCACTTATGAATGCCGGTGTACCAATTAAAGCGTCTGTTGCGGGTATTGCGATGGGTCTAGTTAAAGAAGACGATAAATTCGTTGTTCTTTCTGACATCTTAGGTGATGAGGATCACTTAGGTGACATGGACTTTAAAGTTGCCGGTACTGCTGCAGGTATCACTGCACTTCAAATGGATATCAAAATCGAAGGTATCACTCAAGAAATCATGCAAATTGCGCTTAAACAAGCAAAAGCTGCACGTTTACATATCTTAGAAGTGATGGACGAAGCAATTTCTGCTCCTTCTGAAGAGCTTTCAATGTTTGCTCCTCGCATATACACAATGAAAATCCCACAGAAGAAAATCGCTGAAGTTATTGGTAAAGGTGGCGCAACTATTCGTCAACTTACTGAAGAAACGGGTACAACGATTGAAATCGGTGACGACGGTACAATTAAAATTGCCGCTACTGATGGCGAAAGTGCAGCTAATGCAATTAGCCGTATTGAGCAATTAACAGCTGAACTGGAAGTAGGTACTATCTACGAAGGTAAAGTTGTACGTATCGTAGACTTTGGTGCGTTTGTAAACATTCTTCCTGGTAAAGATGGTTTAGTACATATTTCTCAAATTAGTACTGAGCGCGTTAATAACGTGGCTGATCACCTTTCTGAAGGTCAAGAAGTTAAAGTTAAAGTACTAGAAGTAGATCGCCAAGGCCGTGTACGTCTAAGTATTAAAGAAGCAATGGAATCAGCAGCACCTGCAGTTGACGCGTAATTGTTAATATTAATCTAGTTATATTGGCTAGATGGTAAAAAAGGGGCTGTTTAGCCCCTTTTTTTATGCTTTAATGAAACCTTATTAGACACGGTCTGTCTTATATTTATGACGATTTCTTGGTATTAAGGATTTTAATGATATTCAAACATTTAGCTTTGGCATCTTTTGCTATTTTGTCTTTAAGCGCTTGCCAAACTACAACAGGGACAGAGTCCACCCCAATCGTTAATGTGCCATTTACTGCGCCTTTAGCCTCTGACTTTAGAAGTGAAATAGCGATTGCACGCTATTCTGAACTGCTTAATAGAGTAGATTTGAGCCCCGAACAACAAGCAAAATTATACTACGACCGTGGTGTTCTATTTGATAGTTTAGGTATGACTACGCTTTCTCGTATCGATTTTAACCGTGCTGTAAAACTCAAGCCTGATTTAGCTGAAGTCTATAACTTTTTAGGTATTCAACATACGCTAATGCAGCAATATGAAAAAGCCTATGAGTTTTTCGATTCCGCATTAGAACTTGATGAACAACATGAATATGCTTACTTAAATCGTGGTATTGCACTTTATTATGGTGACAGACCTGGCATTGCTAAAACTGATTTTAGCGCTTTTTTAGCTCGATCTCCTAATGATCCTTATCGTGTATTATGGGTATATTTAGCCGAGGCTAAGTTAAATAAAGATCAAGCTCTTGCTGAACTTATAACGAATGCAACAGCACTCGATGATTCACAATGGGCGTATCAGTTAATTTCACTTTTTACGGGTGATATGAGTGAGCATGATTTTCTATCAAGAATTAGTGAGGGTGTTAAGTCAGAACAAGAATATGCGCAGCGTTTATGCGAAGCTTATTTTTATTTAGCAAAATTACACCAAGCTGCGGGTCAGCAATATCTTGCGTCAGATTATTTTAGATTAGCACTAGCCACAAATGTACATGAGTTTATTGAGTATAAATATGCTCGTTTAGAACTTGAGTTGATGACGGGTGAAGACGCCAGTTAATCGGTTAAAATTAATAGGTGCATTACTATGTAGCTTGTTTATAACAAGCTCTAGTAATCACTATGGCGCTATTGGTTTTTGGCATGCTTTAAACACAAAGGGCAGTGTGTTAGAAAACTACAGACACTTTGCGAATTACTTTTCAGATAATTTATTTCAATTACCTGATACCTCCTTAGCTATACTAGCTCGAAATAAAATACCCTCTGCTCAATACGCTTATTCAATAAGGCTACTAAACAATAACGAGAGCGATACAGCTAAACAGTTTTGGTTGGCAGGTATAAATCAGTTAAATGTATTTGAGCGAAAAGAGCTATCGGCTCAATTATTGACTCAATTACGCTGGGATGATTTGAAGCTTTTAGCTAATATTAATAAGCTTCCAAAGGGAGATGCTTTTAATCACCTTCAATTATACTTATCGACACCAAAAAATAAGATACCTAGTGATTTTATAGAAGATTTAGGGTTTTCTTTTTCCAACAGCATTGGTGCGCCAAAAAAGCAATGTATGTTTAATGTAATTGTAATGAGCGATCATCGAAATGGTTTATATAAATTAGATAAATTCATAAATAAATATAATCAACAACCTGAACCCCGTAAAAATATATTCTGTTTTTCAAAGCCAGTATATGTTGCAGGTGAACTCAATTGTAAAAGTAATTCGAGTAATACAGCACATTGTGATTGGCAGTCTTCAAAGCTTAAACAAAAGCTTCCTAATAATTATGATTTTTTAGTGATGATGCCAAAACATGGGACTGCAAATGTTAGCAATGGCAAAATGCTAATTAACTCAAAAGCAAGCTACAGTATTTTTTTACATGAGTTAATGCATTTTAATGGCTTTGAGGACGAATACGCTCTACCAATTTCAAAACAATCATGGTTGTGTTTGCAACATGGCTTTGTAGCACCTAACTTATTTATTTCACATGGGGAAAATGCCCCAGTTGGATGGCATAAAGCGAACAGTTGCCAACAAGGAGGAATAGCTTATAAGCCAAGCAAAGGTTGGTCTATTATGCAATATCAGCAGGTGGGTCTCTCAGCGCAATATAGAGCGCTTTGGTTAAGGCATTTAGATATGACCAATGGTAATTTCATTAGTGACTCTAGCAGGCTTACACTTGCAAGTAAGGCTATACTGAATTAAGAATTTTTTGTATTTATATATTGTTTTTTTGCTTAAAATATTGCAAGTTATTGTTTGAAAAACATCCATTTAGAATCTGTTTTTATAGACAGAATCAGTGTTTTTCAGTATAACTATAGTTATTAATGTCGTTTAAAAACAGGCAGTAAAAGCATCCCTATGTATTAAAAAGAGATGCCCTGATAAATTTATGATTATAAAAGGCCCTACATTATGACTTTGCTCTGGATACCCTTGTTATCCTTAATTGGCAGTGTTATTTCTGCATGCACAGGTAAGCTATCTCGCAATTTAAGCACTAGCTTAACGGCTCTTGCACCTTTGGTGGCTTTAGGTATTACTTTATACCACGCACCTGCAGTTTTAGCGGGCGAAACCATTCGTTACTCTTTGGCGTGGATCCCTTCTATAGGGCTCGACTTATCGCTGCGATTAGACGGTCTAAGTTTATTGTTTATGTTTATGATTTTAGGCATAGGCTTACTCGTTATTTTATACACGCGTTACTATCTCAGTGCTAATGACTCAATGGCCAAATTATACAGTTATTTGATGCTGTTTATGACTGCAATGCTTGGCATTGTTATGTCAAATAACGTTATTCAACTTTGGTTATTTTGGGAATTAACCAGTATAAG
Organism: Pseudoalteromonas sp. BSi20652; assembly: GCF_000239855.1. Classification (GTDB taxonomy): domain Bacteria; phylum Pseudomonadota; class Gammaproteobacteria; order Enterobacterales; family Alteromonadaceae; genus Pseudoalteromonas. The sequence goes on from NZ_BADT01000023.1 coordinate 12,618, forward strand.
CTCATTTTTATTGATAAGTTTTTGGTGGCATAAGTCAGAAGCGCGTAAGGGCGCACGTATGGCGCTAGCTGTTACTGGGGCGGGCGGTTTAGCGTTACTCGCTGGATTAATGCTTCTGGGTGATATTGTTGGCAGTTACGACCTTGATGTTATTTTAGCAAGCAAAGCAATCATTCAATCTCACGATTTATACGAGGTTGCATTGGTATTAGTACTATTAGGTGCATTTACAAAGTCGGCACAATTTCCGTTCCATTTTTGGCTTCCTCATGCAATGGCCGCACCTACACCTGTTAGTGCTTACTTACATTCTGCGACCATGGTAAAGGCGGGTATATTTTTGTTAGCCCGTTTTTATCCCGCATTAGCCGGTACCGAAACCTGGTTCATTTTGGTTGGATTAACGGGTTTAACTACATTGTTATTTGGTGCATATATAGCTTTATTTAAACATGATTTAAAAGGGCTGTTAGCCTATTCAACAATAAGCCATCTAGGTCTAATAACTCTACTCTTAGGGCTCGACACTGAGCTTGCGACTGTTGCTGCTATATTTCATATAATTAATCATGCAACTTTTAAAGCATCGTTATTTATGGCAGTCGGTATTATTGACCATGAAACCGGCACGCGAGATATGCGTAAACTTAATGGTATGTGGCGGTTCTTACCCTATACGGCAACACTTGCAATGGTGGCAGCCGCTTCAATGGCCGGTGTTCCTTTACTTAATGGCTTCTTATCTAAAGAAATGTTTTTTGCAGAAACATTACACCAACAAGTGTTGGGATCTATGTCATGGTTAATACCTGTGCTTGCTACAATTGCAGGGGCGTTTTCGGTAGCGTACTCTGCGCGCTTTATCCATGATGTATTTTTCAATGGCGACCCTATTGATTTACCACGAACACCACACGAACCTCCACGTTATATGCGTGTACCAATAGAAATCCTCGTTGTAATTTGCTTATTAGTGGGTATGTTTCCACATTTTATGGTTGGAGGTATTTTGTCGGCTGCATCTTCAGCGGTATTGGGCAAAGCTATGCCGGATTATGAAGTGGCTCTATGGCATGGATTTAACCTACCTCTGTTGATGAGTGCAATGGCTGTGGCTGGCGGTTTATTTATTTACATTAATCGTAAATATTTGTTTCAGTTTCAAGCCTCGCTACCGCCACTTAACGCTAAAAAAACGTTTGAACGCGCTGTTCTATCGACGATTTCTTGGTGTCAATTAAAAATAAGCCATATTGAAAATGGTTCTTTACAACGCTACTTAGTCGTTATGTTGGGTGTTGTTTTACTGTGTGCCGGTTGGCCATTATTTGAGATGCAAGAATTAGCAGGTGCTATGCCGCGTACACCCGTTGATGTACATAATGCAATTGGCGCCAGTTTATTAATAATTGGTGCAATCGCTACCGTTATTTGGCATAGATCGCGAGTCGTCGCATTGTTAATGATTTCAATTGTGGGACTTATGGTATCGGTCGCGTTTACACGTTTTTCGGCACCTGATTTAGCACTAACTCAATTAACAGTAGAAGTCGCAACTGTTATTTTACTGATGTTGGCGCTCTTCTTTTTACCTCAATACACGCCTAAAGAGTCAAGTTCATTACGTATTTTACGTGATTTAAGTATTGCCTCAACATTGGGCGTGGTGGTTGCTAGTATTTGTTATGCACTACTTACTCGCCCATTAAATTCGATCTCTGACTTTTTTATCGCTAACGCTAAAACAGGCGGTGGTGGTACGAATGTTGTAAACGTTATTTTGGTTGATTTTAGAGGGTTTGATACGCTTGGTGAAATTACTGTTTTAGGCATTGCAGCACTGGGTATATTTAAAGTGCTTTCTAGAATTCCATTGTATATGCCAGCCAGTGATGGGGAAGGGCGACCATGGGCACGAGAGCGACATCCTATTTTATTAGCCAATATTTCACACAGCTTATTGCCACTTGCCTTATTAGTGTCGGCATACATTTTCTTACGCGGGCATAATTTACCTGGCGGTGGTTTTATTGCTGGCTTGGTTACATCTATTGCCTTTATTTTACAGTATATGGCACACGGCTCGTCGTGGATAAACGAACGTTTTGGTGTTAATTACCGCAAAATTATTGCTTCAGGTATTGGTATCGCATTATTTACAGGGGTAGGAAGTTGGTTCTTTGATAAACCGTTTTTAACCACATGGTTTGATTATTTTGATATTCCTTTTATAGGTAAAACAGAACTGGCCAGCGCAATTGTATTTGACCTAGGTGTTTACCTTACCGTCGTAGGTGCTACGTTAATGATTTTAGCAAGCTTAGGTAACATGACAGCAGATACCCAGAGAAAAGAGGTAAATATTTAATGGAATTATTGTACGCATCTTGCGTTGGAGTATTGGTCAGTTGCGGTGTGTTTTTGCTGCTGAGAGCCCGTACGTTCCCTGTAGTACTTGGGCTTACTATGATTTCATATGCTGTTAACTTGTTTTTGTTTTCAGCAGGTCGTCTTACTATTAACAAAGCCGTGGTGCTTGGTACTGGTGCAGATTATGCCGATCCATTACCACAGGCATTAGTACTTACTGCAATAGTGATTGGCTTTGCGATGACCGCATTTGTCGTTATTTTAGCAATACGTGGTCGCGCAGATTTAGGCAGTGACCATGTTGATGGTCATTTAGTAAAAAACTCAGCTGAAAGTAAGGAGCAAAAATGATCCAACATTTAGCTTCTCTCCCTATTTTATTGCCGATGTTGGCTGCTGTTATTTTACTTTTGCCTCCGTGTGGAAAAAGTTTATATATTCGTCGTATCGCCTCGTCAATTATGGCAATCATTACCTTTGTCGTCAGTGTACTTCTTTTAATACATGTACATAACACGGGTATTAATGTGTACGCCATAGGTAACTGGTCTGCACCCTTTGGTATTGTGCTTGTTGCCGATATGCTTTCTACGCTTTTAGTTGCACTTATGTCGTTACTTGGTTTGGGTGTTATTTTATATGCCTGTGCTGGTGATGATGCAAAGGGTAATTTTTTTCATCCATTAGTTCACTTTTTAATACTGGGTGTTAATGGCGCTTTTTTAACCGGCGATTTATTTAACGTATTCGTGTTTTTTGAAGTACTGCTTATTGCCTCTTACTCACTGCTTATGCATGCAGGCGACAAACAAAATACGCGCGCAGCGCTACAATACGTAATTTTAAACTTAGTCGGTTCGAGCGTGTTTTTAATTGGCTTGGGTATTTTGTACGGTGTACTTGGTACGCTTAATATTGCAGATATGGCGCAAAAAGTATCTGAGCTTTCGGGCGATGATGTGTACCTAGCAAAAGCCGGTGGTTTATTATTGTTAGTTGTATTTGCACTTAAAGGTGCGCTACTACCACTGCACCTATGGCTACCAAATACCTATGCCAGCGCAAAACCAGTTGTAGCTGCGTTGTTTGCAATTATGACTAAGGTAGGCGTTTATGCGATGTTACGTGTGTACACAGTAATATTTGGTGAGCAGGCGGGAGAGCTTGAGCATATGGCGCAACCTTGGCTATGGGGCTTAGCTATTGCTACCATCATTGTTGGCGCAATTGGCGTTGTGGCAGCACAGGATCTTCGTAAACTCACAGCCAATCTGGTTGTTGTATCAGTAGGCACGCTAGTTGCGCTAATTGCATTGCAAAACGTAAATGCAACTGCTGCGCTTTTATACTATTTGGTTCATTCAACCCTTGTATGTGCAGCACTATTTTTATTAGCTGATTTAATTGCAACTCAACGAGGCAAAGCTGCCGACAGGCTCGTTGGTGGGCGTATGGTAAATCAACCTTTCCTATTAGGCGGGTGCTTTATCATTGCTGTACTGAGTGTCGTTGGAATGCCGCCGCTTTCTGGTTTCATCGGTAAAATATGGATTCTTAAAACCACTTTGAATAGTGAGCAAGCACTGTTATTTTGGCCTGTATATTTAATTACGAGCTTTGTATTGCTGATCGCACTTTCTCGCGCGGGCACTAGCTTGTTTTGGGAACGTAAAGACAGAAAAAATGAAAGTTCTGATGGCGTGAATGCACATCCACTACAAGTAATAGTAATCGTATCGTTACTTGCTTGCTCGCCATTACTCGTTATTTTTGGTGGGCCAATAAGCGAGTATATGCTTGGTGCAGCTACGCAATTGCATGATATTAGCGGTGGTATTAACGCTGTACTTAGAGGAGGTATGTAATGAGATTACAAGCCCGTTATCGTTGGTTACCAACGCCATTTCGTAGTGTGTTTTTATTTGTAATATGGTTGTTATTAAATAACAGCGTATCACCAGGTCATTTAGTACTGGCAACATTTTTTGCGATATTTATCCCGCTACTAAGTTTTTCGCTGCGTGATCCTCAACCACTGATATTAAAGCCTGGTTTAGCGTTTAAACAGCTACTTATTGTGCTTTACGATATTGTTGTTGCTAATTTACAGGTCGCTTTATTAATAATGGGTCCAGCCAAAAAGCTGCGCCCTGCATTTGTAAAAGTACCTATTGATCTAATACATGATATGCCGATTACTATACTTGCCAGCTGTGTTTCGTTAACACCGGGTACGGTTAGCGCAGAGGTTTACCCTATTCCTGAATCGCTTTGTGAAGGGGAGGAGCCAATACAACGCTATTTACTTATACATGTGCTCGACTTAAACGACGAAGAAGCACTTATTAAGCAAATCAAACAACGCTACGAAGCTCCACTAAAGGAGATATTTCAATGTTAGACATTGTATTACTCATTGTTTTTTCAATGATTGGCTTATCGTTATTACTTAATTTATGGCGACTTATAATAGGGCCATCGGTTCCCGATCGCGTATTAGCACTTGATACTATGTATATTAATGTAATTGCACTTATTATTTTATATAGTATTAGTATGGATACAGGACTTTATTTTGAAGCTGCGCTGCTTATTGCTATGCTTGGTTTTATAAGTACAGTTGCAGTATGTAAGTATTTACTACGTGGCGATATAATTGAATAAGGTGAGAACATGATCAGCGAATGGGTTGTATCAATATTATTGTTATTTGGTGGTACGTTTATTTTAATTGGCTCAATAGGCCTAATTAAACTACCTGACTTTTTTATGCGCTTACATGGGCCGACTAAGGCAACAACGCTAGGTATGGCTAGTATGTTAATTGCGGCTATGGTTTATTTTGCATATTCAGGACATGGCTTTAGTGTTAAAGAAATACTCATTACGATATTTTTACTAATTACGGCACCTATTAGTGGATACATGTTAATAAAGTCAGCAATACACTATAAGCTTGAAGCTAAAGAAGGCACAAAAGGTTTAGATAATGTAGAAGACGATTAAAGAATTTTTAGTTTTATTCTCTTTAAAAGCCAA
>NZ_BADT01000022.1 GCF_000239855.1 Pseudoalteromonas sp. BSi20652
GTAATAAATAATTTATAGTCGTTCGGTATTTTCGATTAGTCACATCGTTAAATGCGATTGTCATTTTGAAGTGAATAACTTTAGAATATTAACTAATTATGTGTAAGCGCTATTGGTTTTTAATTTTTAGCGCCCATATAAGTATCAGTATTGCGAAAGCAATTGAAACAAACTCAAAATATTTGGAGAATAAAATGGGTGTATTAGTAGGCCGCCAGGCACCAGACTTTACCGCTGCAGCTGTTCTTGGTAATGGTGAAATTGTAGATAGCTATAACCTTCATGAAACAATTAAAGGTAAAAAAGCCGTTATCTTCTTTTACCCACTAGATTTCACGTTTGTATGTCCTTCTGAACTTATTGCGTTTGATAAGCGTTTTGAAGATTTTAAAAAGCGTGGCGTTGAAGTAATTGGTGTTTCTATCGATTCACAGTTTTCACATAACGCATGGCGTAACACAGCTGTAGCAGACGGCGGTATTGGTAAAGTTCAATACGCACTAGTTGCAGATGTTAAACACGAAATTTGTAAAGCATATGACGTTGAGCATCCAGAAGCTGGCGTTGCATTTCGTGGTTCATTCTTAATCGATGAAGAAGGCAACGTACGTCACCAAGTAGTGAACGATTTACCACTTGGTCGTAATATTGATGAAATGCTACGTATGGTTGATGCATTAGCGTTCCACACTGAAAATGGTGAAGTTTGTCCTGCTGGTTGGACTGAAGGTAAAAAAGGTATGGACGCAAGCCCTGAAGGCGTTGCTAAGTTCTTATCTGAAAACGAAGGCGATCTATAATTTAGGCCTCTTATTTAAATAAAAACCGCCAATTGGCGGTTTTTTATTTGTGTAGCGTTTAGAAAGAAAAGCTGACTTTCGTATAGAAATAGCGACCACGTGGATTATGTACACCCGATGCATAACCGTATAAATCGCCATCGCCATCACCTATTGCAAATGGTGGCTCTTCATCAAATAAGTTATTAATACCTAATGATATTTTAGCAGATTCAGTAATGCGGTATGACGTTTGTAAATCAACAAGAGTTTGTGAATTAATCATACGTGATGTATTACTATCAAAGTCTAAATTACCATCAAAGTCGATATCAGGTGTGTCTTCAAATTCACCTACATAACTGATGTTTACGTTGGTGTTAAACTCCCCAATTTCCCAGTTAGTTGAGAAAATGAAGCGGTGCTCTGGGTAGCCGTACTCACCAGTGTAATCACGGCCATCTTTTTCAAATTTATCTTGGTATGCCCATTCTAAATTGAATTTTAATAACCCTAAGTCATCAAGCGAGTGATTGTAATTTGTTGAAATATCAACGCCTGACACTTCTTGCGACGATAAGTTTTCAAAGGTGCTGAATATTTTTTGAATAGTGCCTAACGAATCGCCACCATTTGGTGCTAAACGAACACACACGGTACTATTTTGGTTATTACACTCAGAGGCATAAATAGGACCAAATTCTTCTTCATCAATTTTGTTATCTTGTGTGATACTCCACACGTCTATGCTTAAGCCAAACTCGGCCGCTGGTGCCCAAATAAAGCCAACGTTCCAAGATTCAGACTCTTCTGGTTGTAGATCTGGGTTACCTGCAAACTCAATGTTGTAATCAAGTGCGCTGCAGTCTTTACCCGTTGCCTGACAGCGGTACGTGTCTACAAAAAACTGACTTTCTTGAGATGGACCTAAACCTACTTGTGCAAGAGAAGGGGCTCTAAAGCCTTGCGCCCATGAACCACGTACAGTAATTTCATCGGTTGGTGCCCAGCGAAGTGCAACTTTTGGATTAGTAGTGGTGCCAAAGTCACTGTAGTCATCGTAACGACCAGCTAGTTGTAGCTCTAGGGTTTCAGCAAGTGGAATCGAAAATTCAACATAAGCAGCGTACTGATCTCTATTTGCTGATGCCGATACAGATTCAGTACCAAATATTAAACCACGTTGGAACTGGTCATCTGGAATATCACTGACGTCTTCTTCACGGTATTCAATACCCGCGGCCATCATTACAACATCATCACCAAAGCTAAATGCTTCACCAGTAATGTTTGCGTCAAATGAAGTCATATGAGATTCGCCACGACGAACAAGGCTTGTGGTAATTCGATCTACTACTGCCGGGTCGTTGTAAGTACCGCCAAATGGGTTGTAATTTCCAGCATCAATTTCTTGTTGTAAAAAGTCGGTGCGGACCCAACCTTGGGTTCTATCGCCAGTTTGTAGCGATTTACTACGCCCTTTTTGTGCTGCTGCCTCCCAGCTCCAGTCGTTAATTTCGCCTTTTAAGCCTGCTACAATTCGCATTGTGTCAGATTCAATATCCCACTGGCGTGCACCGGCATCTACAGTGCGGTAGCGGCCAATTTCGATGTCTTGTCCAAAAGGGTTATTTGGATGATTTGCTGGTACGGTTAAGCCAGCATCTTCATCAAGTGGTGTTGGTGCACCAGCAGCAACAGATGTGTTGTGTTGAACAGCCATTTCTAAAAAGCCAGTAATGCCGTTGTCAAAACGATACTCAAATTGCGATATTGCACCAATACGCTCAGCGGCAGGGGCAATATAACCAAATGGGCCATAGTCAAATAAACAACTTCCGCTTGCGGTGGCGTTTTCAGCAGGGCAATCTGGGTCGATTGTTTTTACGCCATCAACGTAAAAATAACCAGGGAAGCCACGAGATGAGCGGAAATCTTCACCGCCATAAGGCGATTGGTTAGCAGTGCCTAAGCGGCCCATTTCATCTGATGAAAGCGACGTGTTTTTAAAGTAATCAATAATAACGGACGCACTGCTTTTTTCGCTAGTGGTACCCCAAACAAGGCTTGCTGTTGTTTCTTCATAATTAGGGCCGTCAGTGCCGCCATAGCCTAAATTAATCTCAACACCATCAATATCTTTTTTCAAAATAACGTTAACAACACCGGCTACGGCATCAGAGCCATAAATTGCAGAAGCTCCGTCTTTTAATATATCGATACGCTCAATCGCAGATACCGGGATGCTGTTTATATCTACAAATGAATTAGTTATGCCTTCAGCGAATGCACTAATTGAGACTCTTCGCCCGTTAATAAGCACAAGTGTTGCGTCAGCACCTAGGCCACGTAAGCTTACAGCAGCAGCTCCATTTGCTGTTGAGTCTTGGTTGTTACCACGTGTAGAAAAGGTGCCACTGCCTGCGACAGGCATTCTTTCAAGCAGTTGTTGTAGGTTATCGTAACCCATGTTTTCAATATCGGCTTTACTGATTGATTGCACCGGTGATGGGCCTTCAATGTCAGAGCGTTTAATACGCGAGCCTGTAACTTCAATGCGTTCTACTTTTTTTGCTTCATCTGCAGCATAAGCAGTTGCTGTAAAGCCGGCTGATAATGTGAGAGTCGCGCCTACAATAATACTTGGCGTAAATGCAGTTAAATGCTTCATCCTTAAATCCTTGTTGATATGTTATTAATATTGTTTGTATAAAACATGTACATTGTTACCATGTCACTTAAGCATTAGCAATTAACATAATTTGTGATTTAAGTATTGGATTTAAGACTTTTTTGTGAGTTTATTGGTCTTTTAGATCTTTGTTTTTTAGATTGAATTAAATGTGTATAGGGGAAGGATCTGACAACTATTGCGCTACTAAACAAAGCCGCTTATGGAATAATTAATTTAATTATATAAATAGTAAATTAAAGTTTACTGCTTATTAATTTATTCAGTTATGTTTTGAGTTTA
>NZ_BADT01000021.1 GCF_000239855.1 Pseudoalteromonas sp. BSi20652
ACGGCAACTAATTTGAAAAACTCCAAACTAATGGCCCTACGTTTTTACAAACAATAATATAAGTATAACGGGCTCAGGTAATGGCGATTTAATTATTCACAACGCGGGCGGCGAGATAAAA
>NZ_BADT01000020.1 GCF_000239855.1 Pseudoalteromonas sp. BSi20652
TTTTTTATGGTTAAAATTTGCGGCCTTGTAAGCATTGCTGGCCGCTTAAATAAAAGCGCTCTGCATTGCAGGTCTTCTATACTGGCTGTTCTGCCATTGATTGATACTACTTTTAAGCCACCGCTTTGGTCTTTACTTTCTATTGTTTTGTAGCCCTCTTGTTCTTTAATGTTTTTTAACCAGCTGGCTGCACGATTAGTTGATACACCAAACACCTGAGCTAAGGTAAGTGAGTTGTAAAACTGCTGGGTTTGTAGCATTTTTTCAGCGGCGTTTATTGTGCTGCTCATTGGCTTAGCTCCTTTACTTTTTGTTGTAGTTCGGTAATGCCTTGTAATAACTTGTTTGGGTGGTGAATAAGCATAAACTCTAAATCGCCTGCTTTTACGCTTTCAAGGGCTGCGGGAGTTTTAACTATAAGCGGTGCGCCTACTTCGTCTATGAATTTGTTTTCGTCTTGCATAACATGCAGCTGTATTTGTATGTCGGTGTGCTGTTCTAGCAGTGTGCCCAGTAGTACGTAGTTGTTTGGGTACTTGCCCTCTAACATATCAACTATTAGTGTATCTACGTACTCTACGGCCTCGGCTGCTATGTTAACTGCTTCGCTCATTGGCGCTTTACTCATGGTGTTGCTCATTAAAATAGTCTCCGTTGGCGGCGTTCGGTTTCTACAATGCGTTGGTGCTGGATTATTTCAGCTATACGGCGCTCTGTTAGTTTAAATTTATTGGCAAGCTGTTCGATGTTGTTGCCTTTGTATTCTTGCCATATTTGTATATCGCGCAGGGCTGCTTTTAGGCGTTGGTCGGTGGGTATGTATACGTCGCGACCGCCAAAGTAATGGCCTATTGCTAGTGTTATGGCTTCGCCTACCCCTTGCGGGTTGTTTACGCTAGCTTTGGTTAGCTGCGATTCGATAAGCAGTGCAAGTGATTGCAGGTTGCTAGGCCAGCGTTTACGTACTTCGGCTGCATCCTCAGTAGATAGCTTGCTTAGGCAGTCTTGCAGCTGCTCTACGCTTTCGCCAAACAGCTCTGATTGTTGTTCGCTCATAAACCACCTCGGTTATATCTCATTGTTAAAAATGAAAGTTCATTATTAAAATCGTTGAGTTCATCACGGGTTGAGTTTTCAGCATCAAAAACTTTTATTGGGTCTTTTTTCATTAATTTGAGTGCGGCTTTTTCTTGGTTCGCTAGTTCATCAAATTCGTTCACTCTTTTTTCAAACTCGCCCGCTCGCAGCATTTCATTGGCTTTAAGCCTTACCTCTGAAATTTTTGAGGATGCATTTATAAAGTCCTCTGATAACTGGGCGGCCTTTTGAGCTTTAAGCGTTAAACGCTTTTGCTCTTTTTCTAATGCTTGTAATACAAGCTTTTGGCCTAACCTCATTTGTCCTCCTTATTTACTTTTGCGCCGTAGCGGCTCATTTGTTCTAAATAGGCTTGGTGGTTTTGTTGCTCACTCATTTCTAAGCCCTGGCGTTTTACTTCCATACTGCGGCTACGCTGTGCTGCGGTTGGCTGCACTATTTGCTCTAGTGAGGTGGTGAGCACTTGTTTTAAGTAGTTATGGTTTGCAAGCGGCTTGATGTTTGGCTGGCCTACTCGCTTTGCCATGATTGAATTGGTGGTTTGCTCCATAGCGTGGCCCAGTGCCGCTACGTTCTCGGTTAGGGCAAGTACTTCATGGGCTAGCTTTACTGCACGTGTGGCGCTTAAGTCCTGCTTTGCTGGGCGAAACAGGGCTAAGTAACCGACCAATGCCTGGGCTGTGCGTTTGTTGATGCTGGCTACGATGCTTAATAGCTCTTTGCCTGCGTCGTCTTGCACTAGCTGGTCTAGGCTTAGATGGCTTTTACACACGGGGCAACGGGTTAATTTCATTGGTGCTGATCTCAAATATGTTGCATACGGCTGGGTATGATTTATGGGGTACGGTGCTAAGCGGTATAGGCCGTGCGTAAGTTTGGCCTGATACAAGGCAGTTAAATGCTTCGTACGCTTGCATGTTGTTTGCTTTTAAATGGTTTAGCATTTCGCGTTTATGCCATTTTTTAAGCGGCTCTAGCACTTGTATGGCTTGCGTGAGCGTTAAAAACTGGGTGTGGTAGCTCACGTTTGCGCCTACCTTGGCACGATTTAGCATGCGGTTTACGTAGGCATCTAGGGCGGTTTCTGAGCCATCGCGCACAAAGCTTTGTTTGTGCATGGTGATCCAAATTGCGCGTATCTTGTTTATTTCGCCTAATTGCTTTGGTGACGATTTAGGGCTTAAACGGCGTTTAGCCTTTGTTTTAAACCCTGCTTTTTTAAAGTGTTCTAACACTTTGTTTAGCTCGGGTAGGCTCATTTGGCTGCATGAGGTTTTGCCCGCTGCGCCAAGTAATGCGGCGCGGTAGGTGTCGTCGTCTAGCCCTAACTGCCCTTTGGCTATGTGTATAAGCTGTATTAGCTTTGCTTTAGTCATTTTTAAACTCTTCTAGCTGCGCACGTAGGCTTAAATAGCTTTGACCTATGTCGTTGGCTTCTTGGTTTGTAAATATGCTGGTGTCTACTGCTAGCTTGTGTGAGCACTCTAAAAACTTAACGAGTGCAACAAGCTGTTTTAGTTCTAATGTGGGCTGTATTAATAGGGCCATGTGACCTCCTTTTGTTGCTTTATTTTTATCAAAATGCTTTTTGTTTTTAGTAAAGCACTTTGATAAAAAGCCGCATCCGTGCGCGCTTTTTGGTTACTTAATTAGGCTTTGTGGTTGGGCCTAATGTTGTTGGGTTTACACTTACCAGTTGGCTTTGCACTACAAAGGTGATGTTTTGAAATACAAAGTTAATACTTACTGGTTCTTTACTTTGCGCTACCTGGTTTACGATGTTTTGTAGCTCGCTGTGTTCGCTTACTTGAATTGTTATGCCTTCCATGAATTGCTCCTTATAGCTTTGCTATGTCGAGTGATATAGCGTGTTCGTGCTCGCCTACGGTTTCGTAAAAACGAATAAAGCGGGTTGAGTCCATTACCAGTATTGAGTCGGCTATAATGTCCATTGCACGCTGCCATTTGCCGCTGTCGTCGCTGATTTTAAGGCGGCGTAGCCCTAGCACTTTTTGCACTGATACTTTGCCTTTTTTGTCGGTGGCAAAGGTTTGTTCGATGATGAGTTTTAGGTTTTCGTTTGCGCCCTCGCTCCATTCGTTTAGGCACTCGTCTATTAGCTCTTTTGCTACTAATAGCTCGGGGCCAAGCTCTATGCTTTCTTGCACTTGCAAGGTTACTTTTTGCTTATGATCAAAACTGCGTAGGGTGACGTTGCCTTTTGTGCCACCTAGTTCTACTGCGTACTCTTGCGCTAATAAGCCTATGAATGCGTCAAACTCGCTCATTTGCTGCTTTTTAAACTCAGCTAATGCTTTGCTTTGCTCTTTGGCTTTAGCTATGGCCGTTTGCACAAATTCGTGGCGAATTATGTCGGCTGGGCGTATAGCTTTAACTGGCACCTGGTGGCCTTTTTGATTAATTAAAAATTCTTGTGGCATAGTGGTTTATCCTTCTATAAACATGACAATTTGGCCGTGTAATTTGGCTGGGCGAACTTGTCGCGTTCGCCCGTTTTTTGTTTCGGTTATTACGGGTAAATGTGCTGGGGCTTGGCCTGCCACTTCAATTACATGGCGGCTAAATCCTTGGTGTGTGTCTAGGATTTGTAACCCTTGTTTTTGTAACTCTTTTAGTGCGTTGCGTAGTTGCATGGTTATTTACTCCCGCATAGTTTTGAGTATGGGCAACCGTTACGACAGGCTCTATAAAGCGCTACGCGTACATGGTTGGTTGCTGCGAACTTTCTGTTTTGATGTTCTAGGCATACGTTCAGCGGTATTTCGTCCAAGATTGGGCAAGTTACTGTTGATGCCATAAATACACCCTCTACACGCTGCTGTATTACGTGTGTAGAGGCTTTGTATTTGTCGTTTACTACTTGGCTTACTGTGGCTTTACTTACGCCTAGTTTTTCGGCAACGCTGCGCATGCCTTGCTTTGCTACTTCGTCTTTTAAGACGTGTAGCCAATTAGTTGTTGAAGTCATGCGCTTCTCCCAGTGTGACGGGCGCTATTTTTACGGTTTTACGTTGCACGGCGTTAAACTCAACTAGCTCGTTTGTGTTTGGGTCAAATACGCCTGTTGCTTTTGGGATCGGGCGTTTAGGACCGGTATTTTTAAGCATGCGGTAAATGGTTGCCTCTCCTGCTCGCTCAATGACTGAGCCTGTTCGTGGGGCTGATTTGACAACAAATATGTACCCTACTTTTTTTAAAATTGAGATATATGAACGCGCTGAGGCTACCGATATATCGGCGGTGCTAGCCACTTGTCCTGCGTCAAATTCATTTAGGATTCGCATTGATTGCCACATGCGCTGTCTCCCTGAGTTTTTTTGCTTTGCATCACTGTTATTGACTTGTTTAAACGGCTTGTATTCTGCGTTTATAACGGTGTAAGTGATGTGCTCGTAATCAACATGCTCGGCTATTGCTTTTGCTGCTACTAGGCGCTTTGCAAAGGCTTTTAAACTGTCGAGCGTTGTGTGCTCTATGGCATTGCGCACTTGTTGCAATGAGAATGTTTTTAAGATTCTCATTGCTTGCCATGCGTCTTTTAGTTGTGGGCGGCTCACTAATTTCTCCTTACGCTTTTTTAAGGAAAAATTCTTTATTGCCCCACTGTTGTAGGTCGATGCTCGTTAACCCATTCGCCAGTGCAAAGGCTTCTATTTTTGATAGTCCTGTGATGATGCGACGCACCTCGCCGTCGGTGTCGCTAAGCAGCTGACTTAGTAGGTCATCTTGTATTGTGAGCGTTGGTTCTATGACTGCATTGACGATAATTTGCAGGTCTTCGCGCTGGGTTGGCTGAAACTCTAACCATTCTGATATACGGTTATAAAATTGACGGTGACGTTGTAATTTACGGCGTACTGATTCCATGCCAATAAGTACTACTGGGCAGTTGGTTAGGTCGTGAATGTCGCGCACAATTTCGAGTGTGTTTTTGTCGTTTAGTAGGTAGTCGGCTTCATCTATAAACAGTGGGCGATTGTGGATTGCCATGTGCTCAATGATGTAGTTAAGCATGGCTTCACGAGTGTAAATATCAGGGCCACTTAGTTCTTTAACTATTTGACGTAACAACTGCGCTAATGTCATGCCCGATGTAGCACGAATGTAGATGCCGTCGCAGCGGTTAACCAACCATGCTGTTGCGGTGGTTTTACCAAGACCTGGATCGCCGTAAATAAGGCCAATACCTGGCACGCCATGAGCGCGCTGGTTTAGCGCTTCTACCATCATTTGTGTGGCTACTACGTTGCTTACGATTGCTATTTTAGTTTTCATGGTTTTTCCTTTTACTGGTTATGTAATTTTGTGGTTGCAGCGGGTGCTGGGTTCATGTCGTTTAGTAGGTCGTCTAGGCGCTTTGATGTGGCGCGATTGTTTTGCTCCCACGTGTTTAGCCATAGCGCGTCTACATCACTTAACTGATTTTCTAAGCGCTGCTTTTTATGGAACATGGCTTTACTTTGCGGGTTGTCGAATAGCGGTGTTGGGTTTACGTTTGCTACTGCTGTTTCTTCATCCAACTGCTTACGACGTTTTTCAAACTCGCTTAATTGCTCGTCGCTAAAGCCAACTGCTGGCTTGCTGTCTAGCGCTTTTATTGCTGATTGCGTTATGACGTTGGTGTGTTCAACCGACTGTTTAGGCAGTGTTGAAAGTGCTTTATTTTGGGTTGTGTAATGCCCTAACACTTCGTTTGCTATGTCTGATACGTTGACACTTTTAGCGGTCTTTTTAAGCTCTTTTAGCTTGCGCGATGTTTCGGCAGATTGGCTGCGTTTTGCATGGTGCGCGACATCCTGGCGTGTCATGCCCGCAGACTCTATTTCGTGGTCTACCGCGATACAAATAAACTCGTTATTTATGCGGTTAAACACGTAAATACGGCCAACGTTTTTAGGGTCCCATTTACATAGCACTTCATCGCCTACGATTGCGCCTAGCTCTGGTGCTATATAGAACCCGCCACTTAGTTTTATGCCTTCTTTGCCTACCATGCGTAAACCGCGATTTGATGGTATTGGCTGTAGCATTACATCAAGCAAACGCTCGTCTTTGATCACTTTGATTTGGTCGCGGCTTGCTGCGAATAAATCGAATGGTGTTTTATTACCAACGTTGCTATGCGGTTTGTGGTGGTAGCGGTTTTCTATCCAGTTATCTACGAACTCTTGCAACTGCTGCGCGGTCATGTTGATTTCGATAGCTGACTTATCGCCGCCTTGCTTTGCTAATAGGCGTTGTGCAAACGTTTTGCGTGCTTCGATTGCTTGGCGTTCTGACACGTTGTGACCGATGTAACCGGTTAACAGCTCGGCTATGTCGTGCGAGAACGTTTTGAAAAAGCGCTCTATGTATGGCTTTTCTTCACCTGAAAACGGGCGTGTTGTTTCGTGCTTTATGTCGAGCGCGTCGAACACACTTTTTATTTGTATTGAGGTGTAGTCTTTACCGTTATCGGTGCGGGCTATTTCGGGTATGCCCCAATCGAGTATTGCTTTACGGATAACTAAACAAATACCGGTGCTGTCACTGGTTGGGTGAATAACGACTTTTGCGCGGCGGCTAAATACGTCGATAATTCCGATTAGTGAGTGGCGGCCATCGGTTAGCATTACGTCTGATGGGGTTGAATCGAACTCCCATAATTGGTTAAGACGTTTTACGTTTTCGTCCATTTTACCCATGGCGCTCATATACTTGTTTTTCCAAGCGTCTGGGTTTGCCATTTTGGTATAAAGTGCGCTGTTTTCGCGCTTCCAACGTGTTAACCAATCACGAATTGTGGTTTCAGCTGGTAGTGCTTTACCAACTTGGTAAAAACGAGCAATTAAACCCTCTTTTATTTGGGTGGCTTTTACGTGTGGGTATTGGTAGATCATGGCTATGCAAAAATCGGCTAGCTCTTTGTCTGAGTCGATGATTGATTTGCCGCTACGCTTAGGCTTTAAAGCTAGCCCTGCTATACCTTTTTCAGCTACGGTTTTTTGCCAGCGTATTAATGTAATGCGCGATACTGATGGAATTAAGCTTCTGTATTCTACAGGTACGTCGATTAGACCTTTGTTGTAGCGTTCGCTATATAGGTCAAACCCTGCAACTTTGGCTAGGTTGTTCGCACTTACAAAGCTTTCTGCCTCTTTTAGAACCCAGCATTTCGCACTTGCCTTGGGTGGAATACTTTCCAGTGCCGCAAGCTGCTTTAGGTTTTGGTCTTTAAGCTCTGTTATTACAGAGTTTTTAAGGCGATCAGTTTGCTCATTTACACTTAAATATGATTTGCCGCTGTGTGCTGCTGGGCTGTTTGTTTCTTTGATTAGGGCCTCTTTAACTTGCACACCAATGTGTGCAGGAAGATCAGCAAGTGCATATTTGCGCACTTTTCCGCCTCTACCTTTAACCTCTGTAAAAGGCCAGTTTTCATTTTTAGCTCTTATCTGAATACTGCGCTTATTGACAAGCATATAACCAGCTATTTGGTGTGCTGTGTATAGTTCCATCATTCACCCCTTTTGAGCTTACGACGCCCAGCCTTGCGGTTAGGCTTGCCGTCAATACCATAGCGATCAGGCCATATCTCACGGGCACTTACGCCAAGCGTTTCAGCTATGATCTTTTCAGCTGCGGGGTACGGTCTGTGTAATGCGTTTTGCACTGCATTCGACTCATAACCCCGACTAAATGAGAGCTGGCGACATGACCAACCCTCGGTTTCTAACGCTGACTTTATTTCAGTTACCGTCCAACCTGGACTTTCTAACTCATCCATATAATGCACCTTAACGTGTGTATTTTGTGTTCATGCACACAAAGATACGCACGCATAAATGTGAATGCAACATTTATTTGCACACGTTGATGTGCAAATAAATCAAACAATTGATTTAACTAATAATTTATTTTTTGGTTGCTTGTATTTGATGGATCGCACTTCGCGCTTCTAAGTGCGAAAGGATCGCGGTTAGGAAAACAGCGGGATTTTAATTTTTATTTTGCATGCACTCGCTTGTGTGATTAAATATAATTATATCCATCATCCGAACAGAGCAATTGAGCGTTATGGCTAAATTCAATAAATATCTAAAAGCGCTAAGAGAACGGGTGTTCTTAGATATAGGCACGGTTGCCGAGCGCACGGGGGTGCATAGAAATACTCAATCTAAATACGAAGATAGTCGCGATCCTCCATTTGATTACTTAGTTGAGTTTGCGGCATTGGTTGATGTGCCGTTAGATCAGATGTTAATTAAGCGCTTAGAAGACTC
The DNA here is from genome assembly GCF_000239855.1 of Pseudoalteromonas sp. BSi20652. Classification (GTDB taxonomy): domain Bacteria; phylum Pseudomonadota; class Gammaproteobacteria; order Enterobacterales; family Alteromonadaceae; genus Pseudoalteromonas. The sequence continues at coordinate 8,382 of NZ_BADT01000020.1, forward strand.
TAAAGCTTCTGATGACGCCATCAGCAAGGCGTTAAAGGCTTTAAAGCCAGGTGATAGAGGCTACTACGAAATCAAATCAGCTAATGAACCAAATATGACTTACAACGCAGTAAGTGAACTGATGCAAGTAAAAATCACTGAGGCTTCACACAAGCTTATACCCCTTGGGGCAACTATTTTTATCAGTACAAACTCAAAATCTATTGATGCAAATAGCATGTATGCGTTTCTAAACCCGATGAACGGTGAGCACTTCGCTGCAAAGATGGTACTGACAGCAACAAAGCTTAAATTGGTATTTGATAGCACTGAACGTAAAGATCTAGTCTTTAACGTTGAAGGTGGCGAAACAGAATCGCGTTATATTTTAAAAACTTTGGGACTTCTAGGTAAGATTATAAAAGCTGAGCTGATTTTTTGATTTATCTATTTAAGCCGTGTTTATCACGGTTTCGCGCTTTACATTATCATTTTTTCGCACTTTTTAAGATCGCACTTAATTTTACTTAAACTGGGCTTAAACCCTTATTTCTCCCGCGTTTTCCCATCTATTCTTATCTATTCCCTATTTATCATTTAGATCTGTTAGTTACAGATTAATCCAATTATTTAATAGTGTAAAATGTTCAATAAACCCTGCAAGTTATTGATTGCACTATTTTTGAACAAGTAATCCATTACTGACAAATAACGACCGAATTAAACCTGTTTTAGGTAGGCATCCATTATTATTTTAAAAATATCTCAATGTTGATTTAAAACATGGAGGTATTTTACGAATAATAAAGCGAAAATTATTAATAACCCAAAGCTCGTTTTTATTATTTACGCGGAATTTTTAATAACAAAGCAGGTTAACATTGTGTTTTATTTACTCAACACGCAAAAATAATCAAAACAACATGTGATTTACTGTGTGTTACTTGCCAACTAAATCCCTAAAAAA
>NZ_BADT01000019.1 GCF_000239855.1 Pseudoalteromonas sp. BSi20652
CTACAGGGCAATATGGCTAAAACTGTCGAAATTCATGATCAAGCTTGGAATGTGGAAGATATACAAAGAGAGGTTGATTGGTCAAAACAGCAGACTTGGAATCTTACTGAATTTACAGTCGAGAATGATCACGAACATTGTTTAATCTGTTATTGGACAATTTTTAAATCACCTGACGTTGAATCAGGTAAAGGCTATAAATTTAACAATAATTGGTTATGTTTAGAATGCTACGGAAAGTTTGTAGCAACGTAGTTATAACAAGTCAATTAAAAGGACTAAAAACAGCGGGCTGTTCGCTCCGCTCCATTTTAGCCCACTATTTTTAGCCTCTTATTGAGGCGTTGAGGCTGTAGAATTACTCTTTTTAGGAACGTATCCAACTATTCTTGGTTGGTTGCTTTTTAACCTTGAATCCATCTGTTCGCTGTGATCTAATAGATATTATTCACCCACGGTAAACTGTTATGGCTAACTACAAGCCTGACTTATCCTGTCAAAATAAATTCATTCCTATCAATTTCGCTGAGCAAATTTTGCCTGGTACCTTTGAATATGCCCTTTGTTATATCGTCGAAAATAAACTCGATTTATCGGGATTTGACGCGTGGTATAACAACGACAAAACGGG
>NZ_BADT01000018.1 GCF_000239855.1 Pseudoalteromonas sp. BSi20652
CCTCTTGTTTTTAGCGATCACTTGAATGTCTAATTTTTCGTTATAGCTATACTTGATTTGCTGTTCATTATTTACTTCAAATGACTCAACGTCCCCATTATGTGAGTCGAGTAGATCGAGTAAGGCTGTAGAATAACCACACAAAAATGCGAAGCCCATCAAAATTAATGTCGCCGATTTGCTTTGCCATTTTATTGTTTTTATTGTGTTTATTGTCATGGTCGTTCTTTTTTAGTTTAATATTATTAATGATTTATTTATGTAAAGTGAACTATAAAGCTCGTCACACATGACGAGCTAGTTAATTATTAAAATTTAATAGAACTTTAAATTTTTTGTCGCTACTTTAGCGTTTCCTGCTGAATTAATATAAACACCCGTTTTAAGGTATAGTTTTTTATCTTTCCAGTCTGAGTTGTTTCTTAAATCAATAGCGCTTCCTGTTTTCACTTCTGTTCTATTTCCATCGCCGTCCTCATCGTAAATATCTATACGAGGCAAGTTAATATAAGAATTGTTAACTTTTAATCTTAGTTTTCCATTGAACAGACCAAGTCTATAAGTTTTAAATGTTTCGTCATAATTACCTACATAAATATGTGTAAAACAATCAGTTCCGGAGCAGTTCATGGTTCTTCGAAGTGAAAGGTAAATTCCTTCAGGCGATTTGTTATAAGCGTCTTTTTGTTCACCTGCTGCTGCCCACTTAAGTGCAGCTAATGGACCTTTTTGCCCGCTTTCATCTACGTGTACTTGCGCGAAGATCGCTTTTTCTAGGTTTGATGATTTAGAAACAAATTTTGAATTAATTCGGATATAGCGGCTTGATGAAGTATTTTCGCTAATTTTAAACTCGCGTTCTTCACGGAGTTCTGATCTGTTACTCTCGCCTGATTCATAAAAGTAGATAACAGAACCATCTGATGTTGTATAGAAGTGATCATTTTTAGAACTGCTATTTTTTATTGTACTTTGTGTATAGCAAGTTGTAGAACTTGGACCAACCTGTAACTTTGCTTTTCGCACTTCAGTGCGCTGATTGCCTGAAACGTTTCCTGGTGCGTAAGAGCCACTAGGTGCATTACCACTGTAGTTACAAGATGCTATCGCATTACTTGGTGAAAAGCTTAATAAAGCAATAGTTACAGCAGAAGCTTTAATTATTGGTGTTATATACGTTTGTTGCATTGTGTTTTTCCATATAAAAATAGTAAGCCTTTTAAAAGTTCATTTAGACCTATAAGTTAATTGGTTTTAAAATTGGTAAGGTTTTAGTGTAAAACCTTACTGTCCAATATGTTATTTTATATTTACAATTTAGCAATCTTTATTTTACATTTATTTTTTATGCTATTGATTAATTGTTTTAATTTAGCATCCGTAAGTTCATTTAATGGTTAGCCAATTTGCCAAAGGATATGAAGATTAACAAACTTCAATCATCACACTACGAGGATCACACTACAAGGTTGATTGTTAGCTATGAATGGATTAAGTATTGTTGTACTTAGTGTTTGTTACGTTTTCTTTTTTAGATTGGAAATCATTTTATTCACATGTTAATCCTTTGTGTTTTCAGCGATTACTATTTTTTTACAAGTGTGTTTTATATTTATATTTAATTATTTGAAATTTCTTTTAACGAGTTGGGGTCTATTAAATTGAAAAAACGGTGATACCACTTATCCTTATTGTACTTGTTTATGCAAATGTGGATGTTTGTTAACAACCCACGATAAAACAAGAAAAAATATTTTAATCAGGAGCATACAAATGAAAAAAGTAAATTTAACTACGGCTTTATTAATTGGCGCATCAGCAGCAGTATTAAGTGCAGGCGCAGTAGCTGGTCCTAACAGCCAGTTAACCGTTGCAGAAGGTGCTTCAGCAAAAGTACAAGAGCAATTTAAAGGCTGGGTAGCTGGTGATAAAGTTCGCGGTCGTAAAGATAAATGTTTTGGTATTGCTTTAGCGGGTGAAAATGATTGTAAAGCAGGTGCAGGAACGAGTTGTGAAGGCACTTCAACGACAGACTTCCAAGCTAACGCATGGACATATGCACCTAAAGGCGTATGTGAATCAGTTGTAACTCCTAATGGTAAAGGCTCGCTTGAAGGTTAATAAAGCAGGTTTTCCCCAGTACATTGTTGCTGGGGAGCAATTAGGCGCAGGTCTTAGTTTAAAGCCAGAACATCTTGACGACATTTTAGCTTTACCAGTAGAACAGCTAGTTACAAATAATAATCTTTGGTTTGAAGTGCATACAGAAAATTATTTTGTAGCAGGTGGACCTCGGTTAAATTATTTGAGAGCTGTACGTGAAAATTTTGATATTAGTTTTCATGGTGTGGGTGGTTCACTAGGTTCTGATCATAAATCCATGCTTGCTCATACTAAACGAGTTAAAGCGTTAATTGATGAATTTCAACCAGCACTGGTATCTGAACATGCAGTGTGGTCTAAGTCTGACGGAAAATATTTTGCAGACTTAATGCCTTTACCTCGCACCCAAGATGCACTTGAGTCTTTAATTAATGGGATTGATTGTTACCAGACGGGCATAGGTCGGTCAATTTTAGTTGAAAATCCAAGTAACTATTTAGATTTTATAAGTGATATGGATGAACCTCAGTTTTTAGTTGAGGCAGCTAAGCGCTCTGGTTGTGGCTTATTAATCGATATTAATAACTTATACATCAGTAGTAAAAACACGGGTATTGATGCGCTTGATTATTTAAAGCAGATCCCGGCTGAGCTTGTTGGAGAAATTCATATTGCAGGGCACGATCCGGACCCCGCTCTTGGTCAGTCACTATTGATAGACAGCCATGCAGCACCGGTGGCAACGCCTGTATGGGATTTGTTAGCACAAGCAATTGAGATATTTGGTCAGCGACCAGTACTTGTTGAGCGAGATGCTAATATTCCATCGTTTACAGAGCTTATGAGCGAGCGAGAAACTGCGCAAAGCTATTTGAATCAAAGTGAGTTAGAAAGTCGCTTAAATATATCTCACAAAGAAGTGGTTCGCTAATGAGTACCAATCAATATATTGATGCTTTTACTCGTTATTTACGAACGGGCGATCCGAGTGCAATGAAGCATTTTTGCGAAAATCCATCACATATTAAAAGACTAGCTGTATATCGAAACGGGTTTTATAAAGGCTGCGTTGATGCATTAATAGCTAACTTTCCTATGTGTGAAAAAAAAGTGGGTAGTGAGAACTTTCGAAAAATGGCACGACTTTATGTTGACCGTTTTCCGCCAGAGCAGGGCACTTTGGTCGGATATGGATTAAGTTTTCCAGACTTTATTGCACGCTTGATTAAAGATAGTGAATTTGAAAATAAGCATATTTTTGAAGTCACTGTAAATCAGCAAAGTGCATCTGATTTATATATGAACTTAGTTGATATTGCGCATTTAGATTACGCGTGGCTAATGAGTTTGATGAGCGCTGATTCAATTGAAGCCCTAACTATAGAGCATATTACTCAACTAATGGAACAAGGTATTGAGCTTACCGAGCTTAATGTAAAGCTTAGCCCCAGCGTACAATTACTTAGTGTGAATGGTTCTGCTTTTTTTGAATGGATTTCACTAAAAACAAATAATTACGGCGTTGATCAAGCAAAATCCCCTACAGACGATTTTGTTATGTTATGGCGCTTGCAAGGTGCGGTGCAAGCCCGTTCCCTTTGCTCTGCTGAAGTTAAACTTATGCAGGCTCTACAAGGTACAGGTAGGTCGTTGGGTGACGCTTTTGATGCAGCAGTAACAGTAGATGAAAACTTTGAAGTGAGCGAAGCTTTTACAGCATGCTTGCAAAATGAGTTATTAGAAATCCAAATCAATTAGTACATATTACAAGAGTAGGAATAAATATGGGCATGGTAAAAAAAATACAACAACTGTACGTGCAGATGGGAGAGCAGTTATCGCGGTTCTTAGAGCCCATAGCGCTGTTTTCTCTTCGCTTTATGGTCGCTAAAGTATTCCTCGACTCGGGGTTGAGCAAATGGGATGGCTTTTTACAATTTAATGTTGATAAATACGACCTATTTAAATATGAATTTTTCTGTCCTGATCCTGTTAGAGAAGGAGCCTTGCAGCTTTGTGATCCAAAAACATTAGATTATGTTGATGGCTCATTTCTTGTAAAAGCAATTGAAACGCTTGCTGTGGTTGCTGGTGTTGTTGAAGTGTTACTCCCAGTATTACTGATTATCGGTTTGTTTTCTCGCTTTGCAGCGTTAGGCCTTATTGGTATGACACTGTTTATTCAGCTTGCAGTTTTTCCAACACTCGATCATTGGATTAATCCTGCATCGTGGTGGGCTGTTTCATTATTAGTAATTTTTGCTCGTGGACCTGGCTTTTTATCTATTGATAAGTTGCTTGGTTTAGACGCAAAACGTGCAGCAGCTAAATAAGCTTTTGCATATTAAAAGTTAAACGTAACCGGCAGGGTAATGTTATTTAGGTGCCGGTTATTATTTTAGATTAAGTAAACGAATACAAATTAACTCAATAAATTGTGCTGATTTAATATAACTAACCCCAGCCCTGATATTTTCTAATAAAAATACTAAGCCACGCCTAATAGGATCTCCCAATGGAAATAGGATTACTCATTCTTCTTTTTTCAGTTAGTGCTTACTCTATGCTAGCAAAAAAGCTGTCCACAACCATTATTACCGCACCAATGGTATTTTTAGGTATTGGTTTTGCTGTTTCTCAACTTGGGCTTATTAGTATTGGAGACGCACATGAAACCGTGTATTTAATAGCAGAAATATCGCTAGTTGTATTATTATTTTTAGATGCTTCACAAATAAACCTACGTAGATTAAAAAGGCAAAATACGTGGCCTTTAAGAATGCTATTGATAGGTTTGCCGTTGAGTATTTTGATTGGTACAGGCTTTGCTTATTTGTTTTTTCCACAGTGGCCTTGGGCAATGCTAGCCCTAGTTGCGGCAATTTTAGCACCGACTGATGCAGCTTTAGGTCAAGCGGTTGTTAGCAATGAGAGCGTACCTTTAAACGAGCGACAAAGTTTATCAGTTGAGAGCGGTTTAAATGACGGACTGGCATTACCTATCATTTTATTTTTTGCCAGTATAGTTGCTATGGAAACCGGTTCTCAAGAAAATGAAATGTCATGGTTAGTGTTTGGATTTAGCCAAATATTTATAGGTATTTTGGTTGGCGCATTTATGGGGTTCTTGAGCGGACGTTTATTTTTATATACTGAGTCAAAAAAAATATCATCGACTATATATGAAGGCATTGGTGTTTTAGCATTAACGGGTACATCATACCTAATGGCAAGTTTACTGGGCGGAAATGGATTTATATCAGCGTTTGTTGCAGGTTTAGCCTTTGGTAATATTGTAAAAGGGCATTGCCGATTTATTTACCAATTTACTGAAAGTGAAGGGCAAATATTAATATGGACTTCGTTTGTTATTATTGGACTTGGCTTACTTCCTTCAGCTATTGAGCATTTAACCCTCCCTGTTGTTGGTTATATTTTAGTGAGTATATTTATTGTACGACCTCTTGCTATTTACCTATCGTTAATTGGCACTAAAGCTAAAGTATTAACAAAAGTGTTTATGGGGTTCTTTGGACCTCGAGGTCTTGCCACAGCGCTTTTTGCACTTATTATTTCTAAAGATATTTTAGGCCAGTACGGTCACTCGGTTTTAATTGTTGCGATTAACGCTGTATGGATGAGTACTTTAATACACGGTATTGCAGCAGCACCTATGGCTAATTGGTACGGCGCTAAAATTAAAGTGTTAAAGATTAAATCAAGAGAGCTCGCAAAACTAAAAAAGCAAAAGTAGCAATTGAACCAAAATAGGAACTCGGTTATTGTTTGAGTATTCATAAACATAGGTTATAAACGAGTTGCTTTAAATACTCGTTATACACTTACAAGGATAGAAGTATGTTTAGTCAATTCACTAAAAATATAAAACCATATGTAAATGCCGAATTAGATTTAGCTCATTTAGCTAATAAAAATGGCAAGTTTATAGAGGCATTTGAGCATTTAGAAAATGCTCATGTACTCGGTCAAGAATCTACTTATTTTCATGTTAAAGTGCATATATTGATGTTTTGCTGGGCGTTTAAGCAAAACGATTTACGTGAGCTTTTAGGACAAATATTTCGTATTGTTGGAGCTGCTACCAAAACTGCGTTTGGATTAATTCCCAGCGGTAACACAGGCGGGGCAAACGTCAGCCCCTTTAAAGCTATGCCTATCTCTGCTGAGTATTCAGATTATATTGCACGCGCTAAATCAGATGTACAATAAAAATAATTTATTACTGATTAGTGTGTAGTACTTCATTTTTAGCGAAAACACGTTACTCGACTAATTTTTTTAAAACGCTTCAGTTAGCTAACTAGTTCTTAATTATAAATAAAAGTAAACTTTGTACTATTGTCAGCTTATATTTAAAAAGCTAATAATTAAATGGATTTTTATGACTATAAAAACAAAAATAACCAATCATGTATTGCTCTGCGCTTTACTACTATCACCAATTATAAATGCTGCACAAGAGCCCATGCTACCTACTACACCTGAGCAGTGGCGCAGCATAACAGAGCGCGATATTAACGCGGCTTATAGTATTACTGCACATAATCACCCTGGTATGTTTGATGTTAATAACCCAACTTTTCCTGATTTATTAAAACAAGCAAAAGCAGAGGCGCTTGCACTCTCGGCTCAAGCGAGTGGGCCGCAGGTTCATGTTGCGTCAATTGCACGTTTTAGTACTGTGTTACAAGATGGTCATGCTGGTGCGTTTTCAAGCGTAGATAGACCCACGCGCCGCTGGCCGGGCTTTAGAGCTGTATGGCGAGGTGATGCGCTAAAAGTGTATTACAGCGAAACCAGCAATATTAGTAAAGGTGATGTTGTAAGCCAATGTGATGGGCAAAGCACTGATACCTTAATGCGCAAGAGAATATTTGAGTTTCATGGTGAAGTTGCACAACCTGGGCATTGGTGGCAGCAAGGTTGGCGGTTACTAATTGACGAGGGCAATCCATTTTTAACTCCCCTAAAAGCATGCGAATTTGTTAAAGCCAATGGCGATACCTATACACACGTATTAAATTGGTCAGTAAAGCCTAAGTCAGCAAGCAAGCATTTAGAAAATGCTTATAACGGTGATGAACTCCCCATTGATTTAACGTGGCCTGAAAAAAACATTGGTTGGATTGCTATGCCTAGCTTTTCATCAACCGATAAACAAACTGCTGCCTACAATAAAGTGTTTGAAAAAATACAACAGCAACGTAGCAAGTTACTTACTGCAAAAGCCGTGGTATTAGATTTGCGCCATAACCAAGGCGGCTCATCTTACTGGAGCTCACAAATAGCCAAAGAATTATGGGGCAAAAAAGTAGTAGAACAAAAAACAGCTGGTACTACTCAAAACGAGCAAGTGTGGTGGAGAGCTTCAAAAGATAATACTGACTTTGTAGAGTCTTTACTAGAGGTCGTAAAGGATCAGCCTGAACTACTGAAAATCGTAAAAAATGTAGCAGCGGGTATGGCTTTATCACTTAAAAGTGGTGCTCCATTTTATGTAGAGCAAGAGACTAATACGCTAAATAACATACCACAAAAGCCTTTAGTTAGTGACTTTAAAACTAAGGTGTTTGTTATAGTGCCGCCGCAGTGCGCCAGTGCTTGTTTAGATGCACTTGATAAGTTTAAGCTTTTTGAAAATACAACGTTATTTGGTGCACCAAGTAGTGCTGATTCTATGTATATGGAGGTGCGTTTAGCTGATTTACCTTCAGGCTTAGGCAAAGTGATTGTACCTAACAAAGTATACGTAAACAGAGCGCGAGGGGCAGGGGCTTACTACAAGCCGGACGTTGCGTATAACGGCATTGATTGGACAACTAATGTGTTGCTTGAGCAAATAAAAACGCTATAAAAAAGCCGCTTGTTATAACAAGCGGCTTGATCTTCTAACTAGGAAATAGTTTAGAACGTGTAACGAGCACCAATTGAGTAACGAGGACCGTATTGATTAGCAAATAAGAACTGCTCTTCGTAACGTCCGTAACCTTCTTCGGTTGCATTGTTTAAGTTTATGCCATCAAAAAATACCGTTACGTTTTCGTTTACATCGTAGTTAACGCTCATATCCCATTGGCCATACGCTTTAGCATATTGCGGAGGCGCATCAGCTGAACCTTGCGCTTGGCCTACACCAATTAGGTATGAGTCGCGCCATGCGTAAGTAATTTTAACTGATAGGCCGTCTTTTTCGTAAAAGCCTTGGAAGTTAGCTGAGTCACTTAAGCCTGTAAGCGGTGCTTGTTGATCAAGGCTTTCGCTATCAAATTCTACGTCGCCATCTACAAATGTTGCGTTAACACCAATACCAAAACCGGTTTCACCAATTAGATGTTGAACTGCAACTTCAAAACCATCTACCGATTTACTGTCGGTGTTTTGTGGCTGGCTAATATTCCATGTAATTAGCGGATCGTCGCTGTTTGGTTCAATAACGCCATTTGCATTGCCGTAACCGCTGGCAATCATTTGTGCAAAAATAGCATCGGTTGTTGCTTGTTCGCCACGTGATTCAATTTCACTTACGGCTTGTAAATAACGAGGGCCGTTTAAAATGTCGTGTAAGCCATCAATAGTGATTTGCGTAATGGTGGTTTGAATAAAGTTATCAACATCTTTTTTAAAGTAACCAACAGATGCGTAGCTGCCTTCTGCGTAGTAATACTCAAGTGATAAATCAAGGTTTGTTGATTCAAACGGTAATAAGTTTGTATTACCTTGGCCACCTGTACGAGAACCTGGTTTTGGGCTGCCTGTTAAACTACGACCACCGGCTAGATTACCTAGTGGTGCACGCGACATTGTTTTACCCCAAGATACGCGGGCTACTACGTCTTCAGTTAAATCAACACTTACGTCGATTGAAGGCAGTAAAACATCGTAATCACCTTGTTGCTCTAAGAAGTTATCATCGCCGCCAGCAGCGTATTGCATGATCCACTCTGAAGCGCTGATCCAATTAACTTGATCTTCAACGCGTTGGCGCACAGTACTGGTTACGTCTGTTTGCTCATAGCGTAGGCCTGCATTTACTTTTACGTAGTAGTTACTTACGTCAAATTCCCAGCTTGATTGAACATAAAAGCTATCAGTGATTTCTTCTACGTAGCTCTCGCTATCTATTCCGTCTGCGTATGCATTAGCTGTATATGCATCGCCACCCGTTACATCAGCCGTTAAATAAGCAATTTGGCGCGCAACAGCTTCGTCAAAGTCATAGGTATAGTAGTAACCAGGTTGTAAGTCGCTGCCGCCGCCATCAAACTGATCTAAAAGGCCTGATGTATCGTTGCGGGTAAACATACTATCTGGGAATATTTCTGTATACGATGGGTTAAAGCCTGGACCACCTACTAAACCACTCCACGCGGTGTAACCACCGGTGTTTTGTTCTGTACGTGATGCGCCAAATTTAACTTTAACTAAACCAATGTCATAACTTTCGTTATACCATGTCGTATGCAGTTGTAATTGTTCAATGTTTGATTCACCAGGTGAATGAATAAACTGACTAAAGTTTGAATCAATTTCGCCAGGCGTTAATTCACTTGTGCCATTTAACCAATTAACTTGTGCACTGGGTACTTCGCCCGTACGGTAATCATAAATTTTATTAGCTAGCTGATCAGAACCTAAAATTACTTGACCGGCACTTCCCAGCCCACTGTCGGCGCCGTTATCAGTTTCGTTTTTAGAGTCGTGGTAATCAAGCTCTACGTGCCACGTGTCGCTAATTTCCCAATCTAAGTTTAAACCAATAGAACGCGCTTTTACTTCTGAAGTGCCTTTATTAGCTGTGAATGACGCATCATTACCGCTAATATCAGCATAAACAGCTGTGCCATTTTCATCTAATTCGTAGCCATTAAGATTGCTACCAAAGTCGTTCCAAATACCCCAACCAATACTCTGAGAACCTGTTACAGCTTTACTTGCTGTGTAATCAAGTGTTGCTACAAAGCCATCTACTGGTGCAAACTGAAAAGTAACTTGTCCGTTTGTACGTTCACGTTCTACATCTTCAACAGAGTAGTTCATGTCTTTAGGGAAGTAGTAGTTACCTGCAGGGTTTGTACGGTTATCAACTACGTTGCTGCTATCTAAATCAGGTAAGTCTACATTTGCCTGCCAGCCTTGGATATTGGCACTTTGTTTTTGAAAGTCACGCTCTTGGTGTGAAAATGAAAAACCAAAACCAAAAGTGTCATCTGCAAAGGTATTGCTGTAAACAGTAGAGAACTCTGGTGTTACGTCATCGCCAGCTTCGTTCGACGAGTCGTGATTTGCTTTAACGGTTGCTGAAAAATTTTGACCCGGCTTTTGAAAAGGGCGCGCAGTAGAAATATTAACTGTTGCACCTAAACCACCGCTTGGCACGTCTGCACGAGCTGTTTTAAATACTTCAAGGGCACTTACGCCTTCAGAGGCGATGTTTTCAAGGTTATACGAACGTGTATAACCTGTGCCCGGCATTTGGCGACCATTTAAGGTAATTAAGTTAAACTCAGGACCAAAACCACGTACTGTAATCTGGCTACCTTCACCGTTTGCACGGCTTACCGATACACCGGTAATACGCTGTAATGACTCCGCTAAGTTAGTGTCTGGGAATTTACCCATTTCTTCAGATGAAATGGCATCTACAATGCCAGAAGAGTCGCGTTTCATATCCATAGAACGAATAAGTGAACCACGAATACCTTTTACTTCAATAATTTCTACGTCAGGCTTTGCTGATATGTCTGCTTCTGCTTCTGCAGCGATAGCTGTATTTAATGTGCTCGCAGCAATGATGAGAGACACAGAAGCCGCAAGTCGACTCTTTTTAAAATTGAATGTGTTCATAATAGCTCTGCTTTATAAAATGTTGTTGTGTAGCAATAGGCGCTAAGCGCCTATTGCTGTGTGTTTTATGGATTTGCAATAATCACGTTGTCTATACGGTAAAGTGCGCCATCGCCCATGTCCCAGCTAGGAAAAACCATAATTACGTTTAATGCGCTAATGTCTAAGCCGGCATCAAATAATTGCTGAAGAGGGAAGGTGTATGTTTGCCATTCGCCCGTTACAGGTACTTGGCCTTCAACACTGCTTGATAAAGCAAGCTCTACGGCACTCGATGTACCAATTGATTCAATTTTAAATAGCCATTGTGCGTCAATATCTGAAGGGGCTGATACAACTTTCATATCAAATTGAACTACACCATTTTCAAGTATTGCAGAGGCATCGAACGATACGTCTTCATCGGCTATAAAGCCCATTACTGTCGCTGTAGAACCAATGCTAAACTGTGCTACTGCGCCATGCGCGTCATCATCGGTTTCTGTTGTTGGTGTAGAGCCACCACAACAATCCCAGATACTCCATTGCTCGGCTGCTGCATCTTTAAATACAGTAAGCTCACCCGTTGTAGCTGGTGCTGCATTTGGATTATAAATTTTAACGTTATCTACACGGTAAACAGAACCTTCACCTGCACCCCATGCTGGAAAAATCATCAGTACATCAATAGTGCTAACATCTAAGCCTGCAGCTGCAAGATCAGAGAGCTTAAACGTATATGTTTGCCATTCGCCAGTAACTGGCGCTACGCCTTCAACACTTGCCGTTAGTTCAAGCTCTACTGCTGAGTCGCCGCCATTTGATTCAACTTTAAATAACCACGGTGTTGCTGGGTCGCTCGGTGCAGACGTTACTTTTAAATCAAACTGAATAACACCTTCGTCTAAAATGCTGCTAGCATCAAATGACTCACCTGCGCCATTGGCATCAGTGCGGCTGTTAAAGCCCATTACAGTAGGTTCTGCACCAATGCTAAACTCTGCGGTTAAACCATGTTCTTCATCATCCATAGCTTCAACAGGCGTTGAACCACCACAACAATCCCACATTGGCCATGCTAGATTTTGCTCATTTTCAAAAATAGTAAGCTCAGGTGATACGCCTAAGTTATCTTGAGTGATCTCAACATCGTCGATTAAATAAACAGCGCCTTCACCTGCGCCCCATGTTGGAAAAACCATGATCACATCAATGGCGCTAATATCTAAACCTGCAGCATCTAAATCTTTTAGTAAGAATGTATAAGTTTGCCATTGCCCAACAACAGGGCTTACGCCTTCAATACTATCTGTAATCGGCATTTCTACTGCGCTAGAACCTTCATTACTTTCAAGTTTTACAAGCCAAGCTGCATCAGCAGTACCTGGTGCATTTGTTACTTTCATTTTAAAGCGAACGTAACCTTCATCCAGCATTGGAGATGCATCAAACGGGCTGGCTTTTCCTGCTTCGTCAGTAATAAAAATTTCACGGCTAATGAAGCCCATTACAGTAGGCTCTGCACCTACTACAAATTCAACTACATTACCTAGGGTTTCATCTGCAACAATAGCGGGAGTAGAACCTCCACAACAATCCCATGCAGGCCAATTTGGGTTAAATGATTCACCAAAAATAGTTAGTGGTGTTGCAATGCCCGTAGAAGGTGGGCTAGGAATAGGTGCATCACCTTCAAGTAATGCATCGTCTAAGCTATTGTAACCAGGGCGAATAGTTTCACAGCCTTTACCTGTTTCAGGGTTTGATGCACATTGATAAACACGTACGTAATCAATAGCAAAGGTTTGGCCGTTTTCAAATGCGCTAGCATCTATACCTAAATCATTTACGTTTTCAGGCCAGTCGCCGCCTACTGCTAGGTTTAGCAATAAGTGAAAGTCTTTATCAAATGGCGCGCTATCCCAATGTGTTGTAAGTTCGCCAGAACCTTGTTCAAAGTATTCTGCAAACTAACCGCGATGTTTTAGGCCTACAGCCTCGCCACTTGCATTAGTACGAACTTCAGATTGACGCTGAGTTGCATAAAGATAACCGTCAACGTACCAGCGAATTTCACCTTCTTGCCATTCAACAGCATACGTGTGGAAATCATCTGCCGGATTAGTATTTTCAGGGAATTTATATTCTTGTCCAGTAGAGCTGTTATCTGGCCACGCACGTCCGTAATGAAGTGTGCCGTGAATACTCGACTCTATTCCGCCGTCTTCATCTGGTGTTTTAAGGTTTACTGATTCTAAAACATCTATTTCACCAGAACGAGGCCAAGTGCCGTAAACTTCATCAGTTGGCAGCATCCAAAATGCTGGCCAGCTACCTTGTCCTGATGGAAGCTTAGCGCGCACTTCAAAGCGACCATATGTAAAGTCAGCGTTGTAGCGCGTATTTAAACGTGCTGAAGTGTACGGTTTTTCTGCACCTTCTTCAGCGGGTAGGGCAACAATGTTTAACACACCGTCTGCAATAAATGCATTTTGCTCGCTGTCGGTGTAACACTGTTTCTCGTTGTTACCACCGCCATTGCAGTTTAATTCATAGTTCCATTTATTTGTATCAATGGCTGAGCCTTCAAACTCGTCGCTCCAAACCATTTGCCAATCTGATACTGGCTCAGAGGCATCTACATTTTTAAAATTTGATTTAGTGGCAGAGTCGCCACCACAGCCAGCTAACGTAACTAAAGAGATAGCGGCAAGTAAACGTGTAATGTGCGTTGTTTCAATGTTCATAACTGAACCCCGGTTTCAACAGATTATTGTCAGATTAATTGTTTTTTTGAGCTTTGTTTTTCATGCTGTAAGCGCTTACATTTTAGATTGTGTTTTGTAAGCGCTTACAAATGATATTGTGGAGTACGCAAATGGTCAACATATTTGTGTATTTTATTTACAATTAGTTTACGGTAAGACCAGTTTACCAATTTGGATGGGTGTGTAAATTATCATTTAAAATAGAGGGTTATACTATTTATGTTTTTTAATAAGAGCTAGATTAGAATACTTCTTTACAACAAAAAGTAGAAAAGGACTTAACAATTAAAAGATTAGTACAGATATATTTATAGTATTTAAAGAGTATTTTGTTTATACCAATCTACATAACAGCAATTTTAAGTCGATTGGTATTGTATGGGACGAAATATATTTGTTTTTACTTGTTTTTAAAAGGCATTGAAAGTAATCCCCAAAGCGATGCATTTTGCTTTTGGTTGGGGTATTCTTTTAAGCCAATATTTATATCTGCGTCGGTTTTTTTTGCTTTATCTTTGTAGCTACCAAATAGTTTATCCCACCAAATTACACTAAAACCATAGTTTGAGTTAGTTTCGCTAACCACTTGGCTATGGTGAATTCGATGCAATATTTGCGTCATTAATATTAAACGCAGTGGTTTTTCAATGGCATTAGGTAAGCGTATATTTGCATGGTTAAATAATGCTAAGCCATTAAGTGCTATTTCAAAAATAAGTACCGCAATAGCAGGTACGCCAAGAGCAGTTACTGCAATGAGTTTTATAAGTATACTCAGCACAATTTCGATAGGGTGAAATCGAAGACCTGTGCTGGTGTCTACATGGGCATCGGCATGATGTACGCGGTGCAAGCGCCATAAAATAGGTACCTGATGAAATAATCTATGCTGCCAATAAATTAATATATCGAGTAAAAGTATGCTCAATATAATAATTAAACTGCTTGGTAGGGCTATTTGATTAAATAAGCCAATGCCGTGCTCTTGGTTGTAAAGTGCTACAGCGGTTAACCCAATAGGGACCACTAAGCGCGCAATAACTGATGATGCAAACACTAACCCAAAGTTAGCAAACCAGCGTGTGCTGCTTTTAATGGGTGATTGTCGTGCTGGTTTTTGCCATTCAAGCAGCATCATTATAATTAAAATGCTAAAAAAGCAGCCGAGTCGCCACCATATTTCATTATTCATTTATTACCTCAGAATTTGCACTGCTAAGCGAGTCTTCAGCTGCTTTGTTAGCATCCGCTTCTTGTTGCTTAAGCGTGTGATAACCGCCATGTATACGGGTAAAAATGGTTATGCCACACGCAATAGCAAAAATGCTCGCCATAACCGCAAAGTGCTGCGGCCAAATACAAAATGCAATAAATAGCGCTATTGTTTCAGTGCCTTCGGTTAAGCCATTTAAGTAGTAAAAGCTTTTGTATTTAAACTGCGGTTTTTCGAGTTTAAATTTTTCGGCGGCAATCGCAAAAGCTAAAAAGCTGGAGCCTGTGCCAATAAAAGTAGCAAGTAATATCGAGCCCGCTATCGCGTTTTGCTCAGGGGTTGCCAAAATAAAGCCAAGCGGAATAGCCGCGTAAAATAAAAAGTCGAGTGTGATATCTAAAAATCCACCCGCGCTTGAACTTTGGTTTGCATAGCGTGCTAATGCGCCATCAAGTCCATCTAAAATTCGATTTAAAGCAATGGCAACTAATGCGCCGTACCACATTTCAAACGCCAGTAATGGCACGGCTAATAAGCCAACTAAAAAGCCTACCACGGTGAGCTGATCGGCGGTTATGCCGCGTTTATGCATAATCATAACCACAGGTGTTAAAAGTGGCTTAATTACAGGGGTGATAAATTTGTCTAGCATGTTTTTTGCCTTATGCGTATTAAAGCTATGTATTAAAGTGCGCTACTTAAAGTAATGAGTTTGCCATTTGCAGCGTCGGCATCGCTATGGTCATGAGTAACCATAATTGCAGGTAGCTTATGATCGCGTATTTGGCTAAACACGAGTTCGCGTGTATCAACACGCAGTTGGGTGTCGAGTTTGCTAAAGGGTTCGTCGAGTAAAATGGCTTTAGGTTCGCTCAGCAGCATACGTAATAATGCAACACGGGCTTGCTGCCCGCCCGATAAGTTATCGGGGTGACGATTACCCATATCTTTAAGACCGACTTGCTCAAGGGCGTGTTCTATTTTTTCAAGGCGTTGTTTTTTATTACCTTTGGGCATTGCAAAGGCAATGTTACCAGCAACAGTTAAATGCGAAAACAATAAAGCGTCTTGATAAAGCACTCCAATATGGCGCAAGTGTGGAGGGGTGTTATCGATATTTTGACCATTAAGCCACACTTCACCATTGGCCTTAAAGCTACTTGGTAAAGTACCCGTAAGCCAATTTAATAAGCTTGATTTACCACTGCCTGATGGGCCCATAATAGTCAGAATTTCACCGCCATTAACTTGCTCGTTTAAGCTAAGTAACAGCTCATTTTGGCGATAAAGCTGACAATTTTTAATCTGTAACGATGACTGCATTAAAAAACCTTAACCCTGATAGTGTTAAACATGGGTGCTTTAAATATGTGCATGTTTAAACACGTGCACTTTTGAAAAATATTTAGGTAAACCCCATGCCAGTATAAATCCAATAAGCGGCAACGCCATTTGCATAATAGCGTACACGGCACTGGTGCGTCTGCTTGCGCCATTGGCAAGCGTAACGGCTTCGGTTGTTATTGTGGCTATGCGCCCGCCGCCAGCTAAAAGCGTGGGGAGGTATTGTCCAAAACTAATAGCTAAGCCCAGTGCGGCTGCAATTAAAATAGGGGCAAACAACTGAGGTAGTTTTACTTTAAAAAACACCTTGCATGGTGCTGCGCCTAGGCTTGCTGCAACATGAGAAAAACGAGGATCTAAGCGCCTATAACTGCTCGCAAGTGACAAAAACACATAAGGCAACACAAACAGTAAATGCGTAAGTACTACATTAAAAAATGCAGCTTGGTTATTTACCAACTGTTGTATCCATACTAGCCCAAACAAAAAGGCAATACTGGGTACTAATAACGGTAAGTAAATAATTAAACTGGTAAAACGAGAAATAGGTTTGTCACTTAACTGCTCTGATTCTAAACACAATAAAGTAAGAATAATGGCAAATAGTGTGGTTACTAAACCGATTGCTAGCGTATTAAAAAGCGGGCTGCCCATTTGCATTAGCGCACTTTTAAAATGCAGTAGCGTAAATTGCTCAGGCATTGCATCTGGAAAACGCCAAAAACCTGCAACCGACCACATAACTAAACCAATAAGTGACAACAGTATAAAGCTAATTACTAATGTGGTGAGTACGACCGTTATTTTTTGCCAATAAAATCCGCCGTATTCGCGCACTCCATTAGTGAGAGAGTCGCTAAATAGCACTTTTACGGCCTTTTCTGCGCCAAGCCAAAGGGCTAATAACCCGCCTGTAACAGCCAGTTGTAATAAAGCACCTGCTGAGGCTTTAATACGCAGATTTAAATCAACATCGTTAAACCAATGCATTATTGCAACGGCTAACGTGGGTGGTGTATTTGGGCCTAATATAAGAGGCATTTCTACACTTGCGCTTGCATAGGCAAGCACTGCTAAAAGCGGCAAGCGCAGTAGCGGATAAAGGCTTGGGAGTATTACTTTAAAAAAAGCAGTCATTGGGCAGTAACCCAAATTAAGCGCGACTTTGTGTTGTTGGCGTAACTTTTTGCCAAGCTCAGGTTGCGCCAATACGCCCAGTGCCATTAATAACAAGAAAGGAAGTTCTTTAAGTGTTAAGCCTAAAATTATACTAATACCGAACGAATCATGCGGAAACATGCCGTTTGGTGCAAGATCCCAACCGCTCAACCAAGGTGATATTAAGCGCGAAATCATACCTGAAGGGGCAATTAAAAACCCCACCGCAATAGCCGCTGCGGCATGAGGTATCACTAATATAGGGCTCAATAAACGCTGAATTCGGTTAAGCCACGGGCTATTAAAAAACGCAGCTAAAATCATTAAGGTAATGATAAATGCAAGCAAAGTACTTATTAAGCCCGTTGCAACGCTTAAGGTAACCATTTGAGTAAGGCCAGGTGTTTGCCAAAGGGCATTAAAACCTTGCAAGCTAAATGTAGTTTGCTCAAGTACGGGCGCATAACCAAAGGCAGGCAGCAAGACGCTAATTAAGCCACCAAGTACGGGTAGTATAAGTAAAGCGAGTAAAAATCGCGGGCTAAATTTTACAATGCGCGTAAACATATCGGTGCTGCACTGCGTTGTTGCTTTGGTATTTACTGGTACACTTTTAGAAATAACGCTCATTGGCTTACTCCATAACGGGTTTGCCAACCTTGCATAATGGCATTTACCCAGCTTGGATGAGATTCACTCAATGTGCGTTTAATACCGTTTAAAGGCAGTGCACTTGGATGCGGTTTAGCTGTTTTAAATAAGGCTTGTTGATCAGGCGTTAACGTTGATTGAATAAGTACGCTTTTATCGCCCCATATATGCGCTTTTTGCTTTTGAGCTTGCGCTTCAGGGCTGAGTAAAAAATTAGCCACTAATTGCGCACTTTGCTGGTGGCTTGCATTGTAAGGGATTGCCACAAAATGGGTATTACTTAAACTGCCATCACTCAT
Source organism: Pseudoalteromonas sp. BSi20652 (assembly GCF_000239855.1). Classification (GTDB taxonomy): domain Bacteria; phylum Pseudomonadota; class Gammaproteobacteria; order Enterobacterales; family Alteromonadaceae; genus Pseudoalteromonas. The sequence goes on from NZ_BADT01000018.1 coordinate 18,381, forward strand.
TGCGTAACTGCGAATGCTGTTTGGTAAATCATAGCGTTTTACAGCCGCTGGTACTTCAGGTGCTGAAAAAGTAAAGGCTAAACTCAACTCTGTATCGTCCACAAGGCGGCGCATTTGAGCACCACTTTGCATAAAATAAGTGCCACCACGCCAAAGTGTTGGGTGTAGTTTATCTAAAAAGTCCCACAGTGGGCTTAACACTAGCGCTGTGTTTTTAGTTGTAGCTGATTGGTTTAGCTGCGCTTTAATATTTTCGCTGCTTTGCTGATGCAGTACAACTAAGGCGTATTTTAAAAAGCTCATACCTAAAAAGTCAGGCGGCTTTGGGTAACTAAAGCGACCAGGGTTTTGTGCGCTCCAGTTTAACAATTCGTTTAATGTCGTCGGCAATTTATTGTTTGCATTACCATTTATTGCAATGCTGTCGTAATAAAACGTAAGTGACGCTTGCCCCCATGGAGCCTCCATCCCATTGGTAGGTAAACCAAAATCAAAGGTTACAGCAGGGTTATTAGCCGGATCGGTTAATGCAAAGTAGGGGAGTTTATTTGCCCATTGCTTTAAAAGCAGAGAGTGCTCACTCATGGTGGCAAAGTTAGCTCCGTTGATCCACATTAAATCTACGCTGCCTTGGTTGTTATTGTTTGCTGATTTTTCGGCAAGTACACGGCTTACGGCTTCGCTGGTATCGCTTAATTTTACATGGACTAAGTTAATGTTGTACTTAGTTTTAACTTGCTGCGCTGCCCATTGAATATAAGCATTTATTTGCGCGTCGCCGCCCCATGCATAAAAGTATACATCTTGATTGCTACCAAGAGCTTGAACTTGCTGCCAGCGAGATTGTTGTTGTGTGTTTATTACTAAATTACTTTTACTATTTGAGCTAATAACGGGATTAGCAAACGCAGTGCTCGAAAAAACAGCTAAATTTGCGATTGTACAAACGCAAAACGCGACACAGCAAAAGCTGTATCGCGCCTGTGTTTGCCAAAACTTAATGGCGAACATTTAAATCCCAGTTGTAGTCTAAAAATTTAACTTTCATGTCATCATTTTTAAGTGCTTTTTGCTGAGCGGGTATTAGTTTAAGTGCGTCGCTGTATTGCAGGAAAAACTGCTGTAGCGTGTTTGCACCTCTAAAACCTTTTTCAAAGTCATCGCCGTACCATTTAAATATTGAAGACACGCTTAGCGTATTTTCTTGAGCCATATTGCGTGTCATATCTGATAAAAAGCGCACTGTTTGCTCTTGCAGTTGGCTCTCTAAATCAGTGGCTGTATACGCTTCTTCTCGAAGCGCTGGGCAACCAATACTTGCGCAATTTACTGCAAAGTGAATACGTGGGTCGTTGTATTTACCGCTGCCACGTATTAAACCATGCTCTATATCATCAAGGCTGCGAGTTTTGCCAAGTAATGGCACAAACTCTTTACTCCATGGTGAGCTAAAAAAGCTCCCTAAGTCTTTAATTGACTTAATATCAGGGTACTTAGTCAATATAAGTTCAACAGTCCACGCATTATAAGCATTGATTAAAAAAGCGAGTTGCTTAGGCTTTTCCCATGCGTCAAATTCGCTTTGCGTTACAGCCGTTAACGAATCTAAATACGTTTTTAGCTGTGCATGCTCACGTTTTATGGCAGCGTAATCAACCTCTGTGCTGTGATTATGGTTAATAGCGACAACATGCTTATTTAACAATGTATTCCAGCTATCGTGCATGTTTTGGGCTTGGGCCGAGACTGACGTTACAAACGATGTTACAACTAAAGCCGAACCAAGTAGTAATGCTTTTAGAGGTGTTTTAAACATAATTAACCTCGACGCCAAGTGTGGTATTTTTCAAGCAAATTAAGCACTTTTTCAGGTGCATGAGCACGTTTCCACTCACCTGCTGCGTATTTGTTACCTTCAGCCCAAGTAGGGTAGCTGTGTATAGTACCGAGTATTTTGTTAAGACCTAAGCCGTGTTTCATTGCCAGTACAAACTCAGCAATTAAATCGCCAGCGTGTTCAGATACTACGGTAACACCGAGTATTTTGTCTTTGCCTTTGGGTGTAATCACTTTAATAAAGCCTTTTGTAGCGCTGTCGGTAATTGCACGGTCTAGCTCTTCAAATTCAAAGCGAGTAATTTCGTAATCTATGCCTTTGTCTTTTGCATCTTGCTCGTTTAAACCAACACGCGCAACTTCTGGGTCAATAAACGTAGTCCACGGAATAACACGGTAATCTACTTTAAACTTTTTAAGGTGACCAAATAAGCCATTTACCGCTGCGTACCAACCCTGATGGGCTGCCACATGCGTAAACTGGTATGGACCTACAATATCACCCGCTGCAAAAATATTTGGGTAGAGCGTTTCTAAGTATTCGTTAGTTACTACTGTACGGTTAGTTTCTATGCCTAGCTCTTCAAGACCGTAACCTTTAAGGCGCGCACTTCTACCAACGGCACATAGTAGCTCGTCGTATTCAATATCTATTTCTTTGTCGTCATGTTTAACAACAATATATTTTTTACCATCGCGCGTTTCACAGCGAAGTGCTTGGTGCGATGTTAAAATATTAACGCCACTTTCGGTTAACGCTTCGTGAGCAAAAGTAGACACTTCAAGATCTTCTTTGATCATGATGCGTTCGCTCATTTCAATTTGCGTAACACTTGAACCTAAACGTGCAAAGCTTTGTGCTAATTCGCTACCAATTGGGCCACCGCCAAGTACTACAAGTTTTTTAGGTGCTTCGTCTAACTCTGCAAATTTGTTCCACAATGTATCGCTTGTTACATAGCCTGTTTCTTCAATACCAGGTAGTGGTGGTACAAACGGGCGTGCGCCAGTGGCAATCACAATAGTACGAGCGGTGAGTGTTTGCGTGCCACCGTCGTTAAGTTTAATTTCTACAGTCCACGGGTCGATTAATTTACCGTAGCCTTTTACAACATCTACGCCTAAATTTGTATAACGCTCAACACTGTCGTGCGGTGCTACATCGGCAATAACTTTATGAACACGTGCCATTACTTTTTTGAACGAAAACTGCGGTGTTGCGTTTTCTAGGCCGTAGTTTTCACCGTGGCGAATTTGCTCTGCAATTTTAGCGCTTTTAATGACTGCTTTACTTGGAACACAACCGTAGTTTAAACAGTCTCCGCCCATTTCGCCCGCTTCAATAAGGGTTACTTTTGCTTTAACAGCAGCGGCTATATAACTTGTTACCAAACCACCTGCGCCTGCGCCAATAACAATCATGTTACGGTCGAATTTTTTAGGCTTAGTGTAGTTTTTGTATACGCGACGTTTTTTAAACACGTTCAAGATTCCTTTAGCAATGAATGGGAATATACCCAATAAAGCGAATGATAAGATTAAGTCCAGCGATAAAATTCCAGATAAGCTCTCTATTTGCGCCAGTTGCGTACCTGCATTAACAAATACAAATGTACCGGCTAACATACCTAGCTGGCTTACCCAGTAATAAGTCCATGACTTTATTGAAGTAACACCCATTAGTAAGTTGATTAAAAAGAACGGAAAAACCGGCACTAAACGAAGAGTAAATAAGTAAAATCCACCTTCTTTTTCAACGCCTGCATCAATTGCGGCTAAGCGCTCAGGAAAACGTTGTTTAATAGTGTCACGTAGTAAGTAACGCGATACTAAAAAGGCAAGTGTTGCGCCAATGGTTGATGCAAAAGATGCAACTAATAAGCCTTCAACTAAGCCAAATAATGCACCTGCTGCAAGTGTTAAAATAGCGGCGCCTGGTAAAGAGAGAGCTGTTACTACTACGTACAGTAAAAAGAATCCACCAATAACGAGTAAAGGTGATTGCTCTTTATATTGATTAAACTGATCCATCGACCCCTTTAAGCCATCAAGCGTAAGTAGTTGGTGTAAGTCAAAATGAAAGAACAGGCCGACGGCGGCCGCTGCAATCAATAATAAAAATATTTTTTTAATCATGTTCTCTCTCTTAATTAGGGTCTGTTGACCTTTGCGGATTGAAATTTGTTCAATCTAGATGCAATTTAATCGCGGCGCGAGGTTGTAACCTAGTGGAATAAGTCAAAACCGAGCAAAGCTTCCGCGTCCTGCTCACGCCCCTTACCTACATCCATTTAGGCAACAAAGAGTTAATTGCATCTAGATATAGCCCTTTGGGCAGACCTGTTTGGCATTAATCCTAGGTTATCGCCTATTTATGGGGAGTAACCACACCACATAGGTTCTGCCTTGTTTAAATACCAAACAGACTACTGCAAATTCAATCTTAAAAGTTCAATAGACCCTAGTCTTTAAAAATTATGTGTAAGCGTTAGCTTGGCGTTAATTGGCAACTCAGGAAAAGCCAACGTTGCACCAAAGTAACCGCCTTCAAATACTGGGCGCCAGTTTTTTTGATTCGTTACGTTGTTCACATCTAATCGTAACTTGGTACTAGGCGTAAAAGCATAGCTAGTATTTACGTTTAATGTGTACTGATCACGAATCTTTACCGTCGCCAAAAAGTCTAATGGGTAACTCTTTGTATATAGACCTGAAAAACCCGTTTGCCATTTCGAATTAATTGAATAATTTCCATTAAAGCTGAACGATTGCTCAGGAATGCCCTGTACACGGGTGTTTGAAGGTGCAAAAGCGGTAAAACTAGGTGCGCCAACACTCGTACCTGCAATAATATCTGGACGTGAGTTGTCAAATGCATCAGCGACTTGTGCTGAATCTTGACTACTTGCAGAATTATCGTAGCGAGCGTCGATATAGCTGTAGCCGGCACTCAACCAATAAGGGTAAGCATCATAAAATACTTGGCTTTCAAAACCGGTAGTACGAATGCCGGTATTACTACCATCGCGATTACGTAAACTACGGCGTTGGCTAAACACGGCACCATCAGCGTACCAATCGCTGTCTGTTGGCGCGTATTTTAAACCAAATTCAACTAAGGTATTTTCGGTTGAAAAGTTTTGGGCGCTAATCGTATTGTCGCCACCTAAAGATGTGCCGCCAGCCATGCTGTTTGATGTGGCTTCGTTGTAGCTTGCTGCACCATAAGTAGTGTAATCAGCGTTTAATCGGTAATTAAAACTAACCTGCCCAGAGTGTAGCTTATCGTTAATGCTATCACGAGCTGCAATTTCACCTTCAGGTGCTATTGGATCGTGTGCGTCTACGTCATAAAAATCAATGCGGTAGCCAACACTTGTATGAAATTTACTTGTCCAATCTGAATCTTGCTGAATAGCAAAACCTGTTTGCCATGAGCGCGAATCGGTCGTGTCTGATAAGTTAAAGTCGCCACTGCCATCGTTATTAATATCGTATTGACCACCAGGAGATACAAATACACCTGGGCTAATTTCAATTAAACGTGCTTGTTGTGCATCGGTTAAAGGAATACGGCGATTTGAAAGTGGGCCGGTTAAATCAATAGGTAGATCGGCTTCTGTTGTAAATTGGCTGTAGCCTAATACGCGGTTATAACGTACATCAAATGCAAAAATTGTTTGCTGATCGTTACTCCATTGGTAGGTAAGCTCGGTACGGTTTTGCGCTGTGTCGGCTCCGTCTATAATTTCAACAAAGCTATTTTGCGCAATTTCTTCACGTTGTAAATGTTGAAAATACGTAATGTTTTTTATTGATGCATTGTTTGAAAGTTCACGCTTATAAATACTGTGTAGTAAATAAGTAGTGGCTTCGTTTTGATTGTCAGGGTCGGTAAGCACTGTACTGCGGTCTATTTTAACTTGTCCAGTAGGAGAGATTATTGAACCTGCTGCAGGTACCGTGCTGCCGTTTGCTTGCACGCCTTGACCGGTAATATAAAGGCCGTGATCTATGAGCGCTTGAGTAGGGCGGTTAATGCCTGCGTTATCGGTAAATTCAACTTGGTATAACTCAAAGTTAATATCCCAGCTGCTTTTGTCATCGGGTAATACACGTAATGATGCAAATAAGCTGTCGCTTTTCGTGCCCGAAAAGTCGTAGTAACTGCCGTTATCAATATGTTCAGCGCTTACTCTAAAACCTACTTTGTCTTTTACTATAGGTGTACTGTAATCTACTAAAACACTGTACTGATCCCATCGACCTGCAGATACCGTTGCTTTGCCTTTACTTTCGTCAGTTGATGCTTTTTTAGAATGTAAGTTTACAAAACCACCGTTTCGTTGGCTTGAGCCAAATAATACCGGTGGTGCGCCTTTTACTACATCTATCTGTTCTATAGAGTTAAATGATAACGGCACACCAAAGCCATTATTACCCGCTTGGCGGCGTGTACCATCTTGGAAAAGTTCACCTAATTGCCCACGAATAGTCGGTAAGCTTGGTGCGCCAAAACCACTGGCTGAATACGTATTAGGGCTTACTGCGAGCACGTCTTGTAAAGTCGTAATATTTAGCTGCTCTATTAACTCGCTTGAAATTGGTGTTACTGAGCGGGCTATATCTTGTAGGGCTAAGTTGTCGCCAAAAGGACCGTCTACAGTGGCATTTTTAACCGAAAGACCTTGAGATTTAATAACTTGGCCAGCCACTTCAATGCGCTCTATTGCGCCTTCTTTTGTTGTTTTTGATTCTTCGGCTGCAAAAGCATAAAGTGGTGTATTTAATATAGTGGCTAAGGAAAGTGCTAAATATGCGTGTTTCAAACGTTTTCTCTCTATAATTATGTATTGACGGCGATAAAGACCGAAAGGTATAAAAATAACTTTCAGTTAACTTTAATTCTTTTATTTTTTAGAACATAAACAATGACGTATTTTAAGATTGGTTATTAATTATTATGGTTTTACTGGTTAATCAGAAATAATAGCTGAATTATATTACATTAAACATAAATGTCTGCTTTTAATAAGATTTTTAATTATAGACTACTTTTAAGTACACGCCATTTCATACATATCAGTCTCTTTAAAAGTATTTACAAAACCGCAGACGGTGGTGTTTTAATTATCAGAATGTAGTTTTAATTGAAAAAAGTTAAACTTTTTTGAAATAAAAAATGTTTTATACGGTCTTCATAACTTCAAGGTTTATTAATATATTTTTTAAAGGAAGTTTTATGACAAATTCAATGAGTTCAGATGTGCAAAATCGTCTGCAGTGGTCTCTTTTATCGCTTCGCTTAGGTGTTTTTATCGTGATGGTTATGTGGACGTTCGATAAATTTGTAAACCCGGGTCATAGCGCGCGTATTTTTGAACATTTTTACGGCATTAGTGGATCATCTGATATGGTTGCTTATGTCATTGGTGCTTTTCAGCTTGTTTTAGTACTGGCTTTTTTAGCAGGTATTAAAAAGCGCATCACTTACGGTATTATTTTTGTAACGCATGGCCTATCTACGCTTTCTTCTTACAATCAATATATTGATGGTTTTAATAACTTATTGTTTTTCACAGCATGGCCTATGTGGGCTGCGTGTTTTGCACTTTACTTGTTGCGTGACCAAGACGTAAAATTTACTGTAAAGTAATAAAACAATAGCTATGCCTATGAGGTTATAGCTAAAAATACACTGGGCTGAGTTATTGACTATTTCAGCCCAGTGTATAGCCTTTAAGCTCCTTCGCGAACAGCCCACCTTCTTACGATCTTCTTAATACAATCCTATTTTTATTATTTCTGATTAAATATTGCGTTAGATCAAAGTTTATATATTTGTAAGAACAATATCGACAGCTTTAGTTTATGTTAGCTATACGGTTAGTAGGTTTTAATTACCTCAAGTTATTCAACTCAATGTTGTATAGAAGGCTCGTATGGAAAAGGCTAAAATTTCGTCAGCGCACCAGTCACCAAATTGTTCAGTAAATAAATCAACAAACAATCAAAATAGTGATGAATGGAGTAAGCTCGATTTAGCGCAATTTCAAGCAAAACTAAAAACATCATCCGACGGGTTAAGCCAAGCTGATGCCACACAAAGATTGGCACAATATGGACCTAACGAACTAGTTGAAGAAAAAACAAATCTAATCCTTAAATTTTTATCTTATTTTTGGGGACCAATACCGTGGATGATTGAGGCTGCTATTATTTTATCGGCACTCGCTAAACATTGGGCTGATTTTTTTATTATTCTTATATTATTGCTATCGAATGTATTGGTTGGTTTTTGGGAAGAACACCAAGCTGGGAATGCAATTGCTGCATTAAAGGCAAAACTAGCTAATAAAGCACGCGTTCGCCGCGATACTCAATGGCAAAATTTAAATGCCAGCGAACTTGTACCAGGTGATGTTATTAGAATGCGTATGGGCGATATAGTGCCTGCAGATGCCCGTTTACTCGATGGTGACACAGTGGAAGTAGACCAATCATCACTTACTGGCGAATCGTTACCGGTTAAAAAGTCGGCGGGTGAAACCGTTTATTCGGGCTCTATTATTCGCCAAGGTGAAATAGAAGCAATAGTATACGCAACCGGTGCCAATACCTTTTTTGGTAAAACAGCACAGTTAGTACAAGGGGAGCGAACCGCAAGTCATTTTCAGCGTGCAGTGCTTAAAATTGGTAACTATTTAATAATGCTTGCTGCGGCTTTAGTGCTGCTTATCGTTATAGTTGCTTTATTTCGTGATGATCCAATGATTACCACATTACAGTTTGCACTCGTATTAACTGTTGCGGCAATACCCGTCGCAATGCCAACGGTACTATCAGTTACCATGGCTGTAGGCGCTCGTTTATTGGCGAAAAAGCAAGTGGTTGTAACTCGTTTAGCTGCAATTGAAGAGTTAGCGGGTGTAGATATCCTTTGCTCTGATAAAACGGGCACGCTCACACAAAACTTATTAACGTTAGGCGATTCATTTTGTGTTGCTAATGCACTTAATAAAATAACTAGCGAAGACGTTATATTGTTCGGGGCGTTAGCTTCTCGCTTAGAAAATAACGACCCGATTGATTTGGCCGTGTTACAAAGCGTTAAAGCTAATCAAAATATTGATTCCTATCACGTAGAGCATTTTCAGCCCTTTGATCCCGTGAGTAAACGGACCGAAGCGTCAGTTAAAAATGCTGATGGCAAAACGTTTAAAGTAACCAAAGGTGCACCTCAAGTTATTTTAGCTTTATCTGCTAATAGGGAGGCTGTAAAAGTTGCAGTTAACGCGTCTATTCATGAATTTGCAGTGCGTGGATTTCGCTCTTTAGCGGTTGCTAAAACAGATGATCAAGGTAAATGGCAATTTTTAGGTGTACTCCCGCTTTTCGATCCACCGCGTGAGGAGGCAATACAAACCATTGCCGATGCAAAAAAAATGGGAATGAGCGTTAAAATGGTCACGGGCGACCAAGTGGCCATTGCGCGCGAAACGGCGAGTAAACTGGGTTTAGGGACAAATATTCTTGATGCCAGTGGATTTGATGTGACTGAGGGTCATCAAACAGCCCTGTTAGATGATTCTATCGAGAGCGCTGACGGATTTGCGCAAGTATTCCCTGAGCACAAATACCATATTATTGATGTACTTCAGCGCCGTGGCCACATAGTAGGAATGACAGGCGATGGCGTAAATGATGCACCAGCACTTAAAAAAGCTGACTGTGGTATCGCTGTATCTGGCGCTACAGACGCTGCGCGCTCAGCAGCATCAATTGTATTAATGACCGATGGTTTATCGGTGATTATTGATGCAGTTAAAGAAAGTCGAAAAATATTTCAGCGCATGAACAGTTACGCAATTTATCGGGTTGCAGAAACGCTCCGCGTATTACTTTTTATGACAATGGCGATATTAATTTTTAACTTTTATCCGTTAACAGCCGTCATGATTGTAATGCTTGCTTTACTTAACGACGCTGCTATTTTATCTATTGCTTACGACAATGTTCATTATCAAAATAAACCCGAAACATGGAATATGCGGCTCGTTTTAAGTATTGCATCTGTACTTGGAATTGTCGGTCCCATTGCAGCCTTTGGGTTGTTTTACTTGGGAGATAAAGTATTCGAACTCGACCGTCCTCATCTTCAAACATTAATGTACTTATTACTGTCGGTGGCAGGGCATTTGACTATATTTTTAGCGCGTACCCGAGGTCCATTTTGGTCTATTAAACCGTCTGCTATATTAATGGTCGCCGTATTTGGCACGCAAGTTATAGCAACGTTTATTGCGGTTTATGGTGTGTTTATGACCCCGCTAGGATGGGGATGGGCACTTGCTGTGTGGGCATATGCTTTGGTGTGGTTTTTTATTAATGATGGTTTGAAGCTAGTGGCGTATCGAATTTTTGATCCAGCAAAAACAACGTTGTTAGAGAAAAAATAAACAATGTAACAAATATAAAAAATGGTTATAAGCTAAGTGGCTTATAACCAAACGTACACAAGGGAGTGTTTACAAGTTAGTTTAATTACTTGTGTTTATAAAAATGCTTAATGCATTGCACCATTGTATTGCTTGGCAAGGCTTTCTTTTTTCTCCTCAGTGAGTGCTTTACCCGCTAATTGAAATACTTCATGTTCTTCTTCACTTAAATGATGATGCACTAAGTGATGTAATTTTTTAGCGGTTACTAACCAAGCCGATGAGCTCATTTCGGTGTCTTCAAGTTGTTCAATTAATTCATCAATTTCGTGATGTTCAGCAACACTGTGGCGTGCTTTTTCTTGAGTTAAATCGTTAAGCATAAGTGGGTTGTAAAAATAACGCTCTTCAAATTTTGCGTGTTGTTCTAATTCTGTTTTTAGCTCGTCCATTAGCGTGTGGCGCTGCTCTGTCTCGCCATGGGTTTGAATAAGTGCATCAACTAATTTTCTTTGTTTGTCGTGGTCATGACGTAGCGCTTCAAAAATATTCATAATTAATCCTTTTACAATTTATTTGCTTATATCACTAGCTTGCAAACTAAATGCCAAATATTAAGTTGATGTATTTTATCGCTTTTATTTTAATTTTTATTTTTAGGCTACTATCACTGTAAATTTTACAGTGATATGAATGCAATAATTTCAGGCTTTTACGTAGTTTAATTATAAAGGGAGTATAAATCCCTACAGAACCTTACAAATATTTACTGGTTGTTTATTTTATTGCAGTGATAAAGTAACAACATTATTTAGGTACAACCTATATATTACTCTCGCACATAAATGCCTAGTAGCACGTTAACTTAATAGGATAGTTTAAGTATGAACATAAAAATCCTCATTAGCGCACAAATTAAAAAGGATGAAAAAAATGACACTTTTTTGATGCCATCGGTACGTTCTTTTTTGTAATTTTTTGTAATGGTGGTAGAAAGTAAATAGGCTAACTTGCAGCTGTAATTTAAAGTAAATAAGTTGCGTAAAAATAGGATTAGTTATGAAGCAATTATTGATAGCAATTCCACTTTTTTTATTACTAAGCGCTTGTGCGGCACAGCCTTACGCAGGCTCGGCAAAATGTATGGAACAAGCTGATATTGCTTACGAAACCGATACACGTAAAAATGAGACATTAGATAATGAATGCAAAGCTGCAAAAGTAAATACGCCTAATAAAGAGCTTGAGAATCATGGCTTGGTTGATAGAAGCCTTTTGCAACTAATCGTCAGCGTTTTAAATGGCGTGTTTCAGTAATACAGCATTAATATGATTAAAGGTATGTATGAGGGAAGAACTAAGAGCAAAAATAATTACCGTATGCGATAAAAAAATAGCAGTTAAAGGCGAAAATGTAGGGCTTTCTTTTTATGCATTTTTTGCTAATAAAAACGACGACCCAGAGCTACTTATGGAAGCTGCTACTTGGTGGATACACACCCATAAATTAGATCATTTTGTAAAAGCACATAAAATTAAACAAATGGTTTTAAACGAACTTTAGTCAAGTAATTGAGCCAATACTTGTAGCTGTGTTTATTTAATCAATAACGACTTGGTTTCTTCCGTTTTCTTTTGCTTTATAAAGTAATGTATCTGCATGCTTGATAAGAATATCTAGTGTGTTTTTTAAAGGGCTACTTACAGAGGCACCTACACTAAAAGTTATTTTTGCACCTTTAGGAAAGTCTTTCATACTATTGCACTGCTCGGTGAAACTAATAGCGAGTCGGTTAAATATATCGCGAATAGCTAGTTCGTCAATTGTATTTAGTGCAAATAACCATTCTTCACCGCCATAACGACCAAACTTATCATCACAACAGAGTATCTGTTTTGCAGCTTTTGCAAAAGCAATAAGAACCATGTCTCCAACATCATGCCCAAATTGGTCGTTAATTTGTTTAAAGTAATCTAAGTCAACAATCGCTATGGTCATTTTACCTTCACCAAGCTTAGCTTCTGCTTCGCGCTTTACTCCTCTGCGATTAGGACAATTTGTTAGGTCATCTGTTAATGAAATTTCGTAATACTTTTGACGTTGTCGAACCTGCCGAGAAAATAAAAATAATGAAACAATGACTAAAATGAACGCGATAGCAGCGCTAAGTCGCCAAATTATTTTTTGTTGATGTTCTTCTTTTGCTTGTAGCTCACTAATGTCTTTTGCGTATTCTAGTTGCTGTATTTTGTCTTCTTTTTCTTTTACTTCAAACTTTACCTGTAGTGTTTTTATATTACTTTCACTGGTTGCTTCGTAGTGTTTGTTTGTATAAAGGAGCTTTTGTTCAATTGCTTCAAAAGCATCGTCAGTGTAGTTGAGGCGTCGCTTAAGTTCATACCGTTTACTTAAAAACTCAGCTTTATAAATGCTGCGACTGAATTTATCTAATTTTAAAAACACCTCATCGTTTACTTCATTTGCTTTATCGAGTGAATCTAGTTTTATATATATGTCAGCTAACAAAATGAGTGATGCAAGTTGCATATCATAAACACCAGCAGAACGCGCGAGCTCAATGTTTTCTTTAGCTAAAGTTAAAGCTTTATCGTAGTTTGCCTGTAGGTACTCAATATTGGCAATTGAATACTGAGCAAAGGTTAACCCTTTTTGCATATTCACTTTTTTAAAATAAAGCAATGCTTTGTCTAGGTATATTAAGGCATTTTTAGGCTTTTTTATCTCAAGCAATATATTGCCTAAACTCCAATAGGCTTTTGAGGTAAAAAGCCCATCTTGTGTTTGCTCATATGCCGCAACCGCTTTTTTTGCATAATATATGGCTTTGTCTTTTTCGTTTAGATAATTGTATGCATCAGCTATTTTTCTGAAAAAGTATCCTTGGGATGCAGAGTCGTCATCTTTTAATGCTAATTCTAAGCCTTCTAGTGCAACATTTAGGGTCTTTTTCAATGCATCTGTATCGGTGTAATAGTAAGCAAGTGCTCGCAAAATAATGATTTTTTCTTTAGTTGGATACTGTTGAAGGCTATCTTCTAATTTTGTGGCTAGCATTTGTGCTGGGGTTGGGTTTGACTCCCTAGCTAGAGACTTGAGTTGTGATTCGAGGAATAATAAATATACACTTTTTTGATTTGGTAACTCTTTATTATTAAGGTAATAGGATAAGTGTGTGTTTAACGCCTTGTATTTTTCTTGCCTAAAAAGTAACTCCGCATACAATGCGGCCGCTTCTAGATGAAGTTTTTCCCAATTTTGCTCTTTGCTTATTTTAAACGCTTGGGTCAGTTTTTTTCGTTTAGAAGGTAGTCTAGCTTATTCTGTTTTATGGCATTAATCAGGGCTTGAGTCGCATCAAAGTCTAGCGCATTTAAAGTTGCATTTAATGAATTGCCGTTAGCTGAGGCAAGTTTACTCAAAAATAAAAATGAAACTAGAATAATACACTTTGTCCAGAAGCTGTTATTTAAAGTTCTTGTTTGTGTATTGCTAGTCATGTTAATCCTTTGCTGACTTATTTTTATTAGTAAAATACTTTTCTCACATTGCTTAATAAACTAGGGCTTTAACAATTTTTTATACTTATCTTTGAAGGAATAAGACCATGAACAATATCAATTTAATTAATAAAAACCAACATATTGTATAATATAGTTGCTTTTGGTACGTGTTTTTATTAAAAATCTGCGGCTACTTCAAACTCTAATCGTTTGAGTGTAATTGGGTGAGTAAATGCTAAATATTCAGCGTGTAAATGTAATCGGTCAGCTTTTTTCCCATAGTGAGTATCACCTACGATAGGCATATTTAACCCTAAACTGTGGGCACAATGTACTCTTAATTGGTGAGTTCGCCCTGTTTTAGGATATAACTGTAATCGGGTAATATTGTTATTACGATCTAAAACCTGCCAGGTAGTAAGTGATGGCTTGCCATGTTTATAACACACCATTTGGCGCGGTTTATCATCAAAGTCGAGCACTAAGGGTAAATCAATTACTCCGCTATCCTCAGCTACATTACCATTAACTAATGCGACATAGCGTTTATCTATGGTGCGTTCAATAAATTGCTTTTGCAGTGCTTTATGTACTCGTTTATTAAGTGCAATCATCAATAATCCAGAAGTCGACATATCTAATCTGTGTACAATTAGCGGGCCTGACGCCTCTGGAAACTGTGTTTTAATGCGCATATAAACAGAGTCATCAATATTAACGCCAGGTACCGATAAAAACTCAGCAGGCTTATTTACCACAAGTAAGTCGTCATCTTTATAAATAATACTTAAATCTTTACCTTTGGCTGGGTTGATAAGTAGCGGGTTATCTTCAACATCTAAACCCTTTAGCATGTGCCCAAGTATTGGTTGGCATTTGCTGTAACAAGAAGGGTAGTAGTTTTTATGCTGCCTAATTGCTGATTTAGGCGCTGCTCCCCACCAAAATTCAGCCATAGCAAGTGGCTTTAAGTCATGTTCATAGGCGTATTGTAATAATTTAGGCGCTGCACAATCGCCAGCACCCGAAGGAGGAGTGTGCTCAGGTAATGCTGCAAATATGGTATTTAAATCTGTAGTTTCACCATTTGCATTTAAAAATTGGTACTGCGCAAATAGCTTTTTTTGTAAGCTTTTAGAAAGCGTTTTACGGCGCTTTTTTAAATGAGCAATTTCATCAGAAATATTGATGTGTGTTTGCTGCAGTGACTCGATTATATTTTGCCAATAGGTTTTAAGTGCCAGTAGTTGCTTTTTTTCTACGATGCTTTGCCCTGCGAGCTTATTTTTCAACTGCTCAAAATCACTTTCGCTAAGCTCTAATTCGCCTTCGGTACGTTGTATTTTACGTTGCTGGCGACCGGCTTGCATTTCTGCCTGTTGAGCTAATAGGGCTTGCTGGTAGCTCTGTGTTGCATCATCAAGTTTGCTATTAACTTCAAGCAGTTGTTCGCTATTTTCTAACTGCTTAATTTGAGCATTAATATCGTTAATTATTTTACTTTGAGCCAAATAGCTATCGTCTTGCAGCTGCATGCTAGAAACAGGCGGCACAAAGCTAATATTGCCTTTATCACCTTCAATTTGCCCCGAATAAGCGCTTAAAAAGCCTAATTGTTGCTTAGCATTTTTCACCACTAAAACCCCAAACATTTTACCGGCATTTTCTGCTTTTAAATGCATTAACGTTTCAAGTTGTTGCTGTAATTGTTTTGTGGCTGCTACAGCTAATGGTTGCGGCTCGTAATAAAAAGGGAAAGTAAACTTTTCAGGAAGCGCGAGAGCATCAATATTTTGAGAAAATAATGTAAAGCACGAAGCAGAATTTGACATAGAAGTAAGAGAAAAGCATTCAGTAAAATAATTGAGCGCATAATAACATATTCATAGTTAAGCCACTAAAAATCTCGCACCCGCATATTCATAAACACTTTAAAGCGGACATTCATGTTTTATGTATCAGTATGGGGGCGCAGCAAACCTAGGGGTATCGTTTGTTAGTAAAGTCTCAGTAGTAATATATCTATCATTATCAAAATATTTAAGCTTATCGATTCTCAATAATTGAGCGCACTTCGAAACGATGACTTACTTGATAGAGCAGAGGCGAAAAATCAATTTACAGAATAACTTACTATTTAGGAGTTCTTTATTATGAGTCAAAATATCGCAAGTTTTATTACTAAAACCCTTGAACAAGCTGGCGTAAAACGTATTTGGGGAGTAACTGGCGATTCACTTAACGGCATTAGTGAAAGCCTGCGAAAAATGGGAACCATTGAATGGCTAGGAACGCGACATGAAGAAGTTGCCGCATTTGCAGCTGGTGGCGAAGCGCATTTATCAGGCGAGCTTGCTGTGTGTGCGGGTTCTTGCGGACCGGGTAATCTTCATTTAATTAACGGCTTATTTGATTGTCAGCGTAATAATGTATCGGTACTAGCTATTGCCGCACATATTCCTTCATCTGAAATTGGCAGCAGCTATTTTCAAGAAACCCATCCGCAAGAATTATTTAAAGAATGCAGTGTGTATTGTGAAATGGTGTCGAGCCCCGAGCAAATGCCGTACCTGTTAGAAACCGCAATGCGACAAGCAATATTAAATAAAGGCGTGAGTGTACTTGTGCTACCTGGCGACATAGCATTAAAAGATATGCCTAAAGCTATTAAGCCAAAATGGAACGTGCCAAGGCCAGCAACACATACTCCCGCTTTATCTGATATTGAAGCAATGGCGACTCATCTTAATAAAAGTAAAAAAGTAACCTTATTGTGTGGTGCCGGTTGTAAAGATGCTCACGACGAAATTATTGCGCTAGCCGAAAAATTACAAGCACCAATTGTGCATGCTATGCGCGGTAAAGAATTTATTGAATACGATAACCCTTACGATGTTGGTATGACTGGTTTTATTGGTTTTGCGTCGGGCTATCATGCAATGCAAGAAGCCGATACGTTATTAATGATTGGTACTAGTTTTCCTTATCGTGCTTTTTATCCCGAAAATACCACCATATTACAAATTGATAATCAGGCTGCGTCACTCGGGCGACACGTGCAAATTGACTGTGGCGTGCTAGGGGATACCAAAAATTCAGTGACCACACTACTTGATTATATTAAAAGTGAACGGAGCAGTTCGCACTTACAAAAATGTGTTAAAAATTACAAAGAGTCTCGACAAGATCTCGATGAACTAGCCAGCGGCAAAACTTCGCAAAATTTAATTCATCCGCAATACCTAACGCGTTTACTCAACGAGCAAGCGGCTGACGATGCTGTTTTTACTTGCGATGTAGGTACGCCAACAGTGTGGGCTGCGCGTTATTTATCAATGAATGGAAAGCGCCGCTTAATTGGATCGTTTAATCATGGCTCTATGGCAAATGCGATGTCGCAGGCAATGGGGGTTCAATCTGTTGATAGAGATCGTCAAGTCATTGCAATGTGTGGCGATGGTGGCTTTTCGATGCTAATGGGGGACTTAATCTCGCTTAAGCAGCTTAATTTACCTATCAAGATTGTTGTTTATAATAATCGCTCACTTAGTTTTGTTGCGTTAGAAATGAAAGCCAGTGGGTTTTTATCAAGCGATACCGATTTAGAAAACCCAAGTTTTGCTAACATTGCACAGGCCTGTGGCTTAAAAGGGATTCATGTGGACGACCCTGAAAAATTACCCTCGGCAATGAACGAGATGATGAATCACTCAGGACCTGTTGTTTTAGAAGTAGATACCGCAAAACAAGAGCTTTCAATGCCGCCGCAAATCAAATTAGAGCAAGCAAAAGGTTTTAGCGTTTACATGATGAAGGCGTTAATAAATGGCAAAGGAAACGAGATTGTAGAGCTTGCCAAAACTAACTGGTCACGCTAGTTAAGTTACTTCCCTGTTGAGTATTTTGGCTCAATAGGGAAGTGTAAATTAGAAGTAGGATATGATTAAAATGGAAGGTTTTTTAGTATAGTGTTGGAATCACTACGATGCTTTTGAGCTCACTCAAGTGCAATGTAATAAACTAAAACACTGAGTATTGGCATCAATTACTACTTTGGCCGTTATTTTTAGCTTAACGTTTTATTCGCTTTACTCAAACAAAGTAAAGCGAGTGCTCAGTATAAGTTACAGACTCTTTTTAGGCGGTAGGGCTACGTTTGCAAATATTAGTCCTGCAACAAGCGACATAAATATTAAAAATGTTTGTTGGCCTATGTGCTCTGCATATACAAAGTCTTGGCCTTCAATCAGTGAGTTTAAGCCAATATATGTTTTGCTACCTGGTACTAATACAATTAAGCCTTGCATAGCAACAATTGAGGCTGGCGCATTAGCAACGCGGTTAAACAAGTTACTAAATATACCCACCGATAAAGCACCCACAAACGTACCTAACGTGTAATCAAGATACATAGCCGAGCCAATACTGGTGCCATACGCTATAAAGCCTGATGCGATAGACCAAACAGCGTGTTTAAGTTTGGTTCTAAAAATAACGATTAAGCTGCTACAAAGTAAAAATATAGCCAGCCATGCGGTCCACTTTGGCAATGGCTCAGGCTGTACAAAATCGGCTTGCCCAAAGAGTGCAAAGCCAATACCTATACCAATAAAACCGCCAAAATACAGTTTAAATAGCAGCATGAACGAGTCCATGACTCGCGCAGTCCCAGACACTAAATGCCGTGCTGCCAGCTCTGCTAAACCAAGCGCAAGTGCTAAACCAGGTATAAACACAATAATGGCTGAAAGCACCACTAAACGTATATTTACTTCAGGCGTTATATACACACTTACCGCGCAGGCAAGTATTGCCGATATTATCGCAACTAATGGTTCGAGCATGTGGGCTACACGTTTTGAGCGCCCAGACCAAAGCACAAACACATAAACAACTAAAGTAAGTAGCGATGACCAAATAACGTCAATCCAGCTTGTACCCATTAACATAGCAAACGCACCACCTGAGGTTGCAAATGCAACACCCGTTGTTAGTTTGTTATATGGGTTTGGCATCACAAAAATTGCGTCTAGCTGCGCATCAACTTCTTGTAAACTTAGCTTGTCGTCAAGCATTTGGTTTACAAGGTCGTCGGTGTCGGCAAGTGAGCCTAAATCGTGATCGCCAGGGTCTACACGTGCAACGTGGGTGTACTCGTCTTCGTGGCCATCAGTCCAAATAACAAACGTTACCGAAGTTGGCGACATAACAAACGACGATTTAAGTCCTAAGTAAGTAGCCACTTCCATTAGGTGGGCTTCTAGGCGGTAGGCTGGGGTGCCATACTTGTGAAGCATTTTACCCAATTTAACGATAAATTTGCGTTTTTCTGTAAAGGTTGCAGTTTTCAAATCTTTTTGGACCAAATATTGCGATAACTAAGCTAAAAATATAGACAATACAGCTAAAACTGCCCACGTTTGATGGGCGCGATCTTAAACACTAATTAGTGTGTGTCTAGTCATTTTTAATCTAATTTTTATTTTTTTCAGCTATCCATTGCGACATGTATTGAGTGCTGCGCATTGTATGATGTTTGAGCATTTGGCCTGTGAAGTTTTTTTCACGATGGGCGTTTAAATCGCTACTTATTGAATCGACTTTTTTAATTAACGCAGCGCTCAATTGTGCTTTATCGTAAAGCGTATTAAGAAGTGTGTTGCCATCTTGCTGCGCTTGTTCAAAGCCACTTTGGCTGTTATACATTTCAACAGCAGCATTAGCAAAGTCGTCGGCGGTGTTGGCTATTTTACCCGGCCATGATAAATCGTTATGCATGCCCTCTGCCCCAACATTGGTGGTAACGCTGGGTGTTTGCATAATCATGGCTTCAAGCAATTTACCTTTAATGCCAGCACCAAAGCGAAGTGGCGCTAAACATACACGTGCGCTTTGCATTACATCAAACGCATTATCGGCCCAGCCTTTTATTAAAAACCCTGTTTTAGGGTTATTTAGTGCCGTGGCTTTTGGCGGAGGGTAAGAGCCATAAATATGTAGTTCTGCTTTTGGTAGCTGCTTGCGAATAAGTGGCCATATTTTTTGTAGGTAAAGTACAGCATCCCAGTTTGGCGCGTGTCTAAAGTTACCTATGGTCATAAAGTGCTGGCGCTGCTCAAACGTTTTTGTGCTTGCAGGTAATGTACTTAAATCAACCATAAAGGGTAGGTGGTGCAATAAGCTTGGCTCTATTTTAAATACGCTATTTAGCAGGCTCATTTCATAAGTTGAAATAATTAAGCTTAGGTCGCAGCGTAAAATAGCGGCAATTTCGCGTTTTGCTATGTCTGAGTGTAAATCGCTGGTTGTAAACTCACGCTCACCTTTAAACGCCTCGTGGCGAGCGCTACGCAGGCATTGTAAATCTTCGGTATCTAAAATTTTAATTGCATGTGGACAATGCTTATCGACGCGCCAGCCAAATTGCTCTTCCATCATAAAACGGTCAAACATCACTATATCTGGATCATAGGCTTTAACGTATTCATCAAAGCTATCACAGTTTAGTGTAATGCTTTGGCCGGTTATACCGAAGTCGTCAAGATTTACCATGTGGTCGGTACGCTGCGCGGGCGTTGCAAATTCAACGTCCCAGTTTTGCGCTCTAAATGCATTTAATAACGACATCATGTGCGTTCCCGCAGCAGACGAATTTGGCTCTGGCCATACGTAGCCAATTACCAGCACTTTTTTCATTGGCTAGAATCTCTAATTTTTGATAGATGCTAACGCGTATTATAACGAGTTAAACAGCAAGTAAATAAGCTGCGTAGTGTAGTTTAAATTGCACTACTAAGTCATCTTTTCCACCACTTAAAATAAGCTTAATACTTTATGAATAAAGCAAAACGTGTTTATATATAGCTATAAAAGTAAAAAATAACAAAAGGATAAAAACATGAGCGCTTTTAGGCTGTTAGTTGCCCTTATTTGTTGTGCGGCATTAGTACCAACAAGTTATGCCGAGCAGGGTTATCAAACTCCGTCACCTGAGCTTGCAGCTTTGGTTGATGCAAAGTTGGCACCCACTAGTTACTTATCGAGCGATGGCCAGTGGCTAGGGTTGTTTGAACGCAAACGCGTTGTAACCCTTGACGAGCTTGCAAAAGAAGAGCTTAAGCTTGCTGGTATTAAGCTAAATCCTGCTAATTTTTCGCGCTCTCGTGTGAGTGCCAAATTTAGTGCCGTGGAGCTAAAGCATGTGCAAAGCGGGTCGGTGATTAGCATTAACAACTTACCTAATGGCATTATTCGCTCACCTCAGTGGTCATCTAATAGTAAATATTTAGCCTTTGTTGTTGAGCAACCAACCCAAGCCAACTTATGGCTATACAGCGTTGAAACTAAACAAGCAAAAGAGTTAACTAGTGCTGCATTAAATTCGGTATTAACTGCCTCACCATATAAATGGCTGCCAGATAGCAGCGCCATTGTTGCAAATCTCGCTGTTAATTTTGGCAAGCCAAAGCTTGAAAATAACAGCCAAAATGTAGTGCCTGTTATTCAACAAAGTGCTGGCGAAAAAGCGCCAGCACGTACTTACCAAAATTTATTAACCAGCCCGTTTGATGAATCGCAATTTAAATTTTACGGCCAAGGGCAACTGGCTTACATAACACTTGACGGCAATACACAAGCAATAGGTAGCCCTTCTTTATTTAAATCGTTTTCGGTGTCACCTGATTCTACCAATATTTTAGTTGCCGGTATTAATGAGCCGTTTTCGTATCAAGTGCCTTACAGCCGCTTTGCAAGCACGTGGCAAATATGGGGCATGCGCGGCTATGCATTAGCTGAGCTGGCAAAACAGCCACTTGCTGATAATATTCCACAAGGTTACGACAGTGTTCGCACTGGCCGCCGTGATTTTGAATGGCGAGCCGATCAAGGGGCTGAAGTTATTTGGGCCGAGGCGCAAGATGGCGGCGACATGAAAACCGACGTTGAGCATCATGATTATATTTACAGCTTACGTGCACCATTTAAACGCGAGCCTAAATTATTTGCCAAAGTAGAACGCCGTTATTCGGCAATGGAGTGGGGCAACGAAAACGTAGCAATGCTGTCAGACTGGCGCTTTAGTGATCGCCAAGTACGTACTTACATAGTACAGCCACGAAATGCCGACAGAAACCGCGTGCTATTTTCAGAGCGTAGTTACAACGATGCGTATAAAGACCCTGGTAATGCAATTTACGAGCGCAACGATTTAGGCGCAAACGTGATTAAAATTGTAGGCGGGCGTTATATTTACCTGCGCGGTAATGGTGCTTCAGAGCAAGGTAATGTGCCGTTTTTAGACCAATACGATGTTAAAACAAATAGCAGCAAGCGTTTATGGCAATCAGAAGCGCCATATTACGAGCGTGTTCGTGCACTGCTTGACGACGAAGGTGAGCGATTTATTACTATTCGCGAATCTAAAACTGAGCAACCTAACTTTTTTATACGTGATTTAGATAACGACACGTTAACGCAGTTAACGACATTTGAGCACCCGTACCCTGCATTTAAAGGTGTAACTAAAGAGCAATTACGTTATAAACGCGACGACGGGGTTGAGCTTTCGGGCACGCTTTATTTACCACCAGGGTACGACAAAACACAAGGCCCGTTACCTGTGCTTATGTGGGCTTACCCACTTGAATACAAAGATAAAGCCGTTGCATCACAAGTACGCGAATCGCCTTATGCATTTACCTATATTGGCTATTGGGGGCCAATGCCTTACCTTGCCAAAGGGATTGCAGTGTTTGACGACCCTAAAATGCCAATAGTGGGTATTAATGGCAGCGAGCCAAACGATAACTTTAGAAAGCAGTTAGTTTCAAGTGCGCAAGCAGCTGTTGATGTATTGGTTAAAAAAGGCATTGCCGATAAAGATAAAATTGCCATAGCAGGGCACTCGTATGGTGCATTTATGGTTGCTAACTTATTAGCTCATAGCGATTTATTTAAAACAGGTATTGCCCGTAGTGGCGCGTATAACCGCACATTAACGCCGTTTGGTTTTCAAGGAGAAGAGCGTGATTTTTGGCAAGCACAAAGTGTGTACGCTAATATGTCGCCGTTTTTTCATGCTGAAAAAATTAACGAACCAATGCTAATGATTCACGGTCAAGAAGATCCTAATTCAGGAACATTTCCAATGCAAAGTGAGCGCATGTACGCAGCGCTAAAAGGTTTAGGTAAAGATGCCCGCTTAGTAATGCTCCCTTATGAAGCACATGGTTACCGTGCGCGTAAAAGCTTACTGCATGTATTGTGGGAACAAGAACAGTGGTTAGATAAGTATTTGCTAAATGATACAGCAGAGCCAGTAGAGGTTATTACTGAACCCGTAGTAGGTACTGGGCAATAGTAATAAACATGAGTAAGCAACAGCGCGGCTACTTATAGCCGCGTTTTTGCTTTTAATATGAGAGTAAATTAATGATTGATGTAGCAGCACTTGCGGTTTTTATTCCTACGTTCTTTTTTGTGTCGATAACGCCAGGTATGTGTATGACCCTTGCCATGACACTCGGTATGAGCATTGGCGTGCGCCGCACATTATGGATGATGATAGGCGAGCTGTTAGGTGTCGCAAGTGTTGCCATAGCTGCGGTATTAGGCGTTGCAAGCGTAATGCTAAATTACCCAGATGCGTTCGCTATTTTAAAGTGGGTAGGCGGTGCGTACTTAATTTATATTGGTATAAATATGTGGCGCGCTAAAGGGGCTATGTCGGTCGATACCTCAAAACCAAGTGACGTAAGTAGGCGGTCGTTATTTACGCAAGGTTTTGTAACCGCAATCGCAAACCCTAAAGGGTGGGCGTTTATGATTTCACTACTGCCGCCCTTTATAAGTGTTGAGCACGCGGTAGCCCCTCAGCTTTTAGTATTGCTTGGTGTAATAATGACCACCGAATTTTTAAGTATGTTAGCGTATGCAACAGGCGGTAAAAGCTTACGTTTATTTTTAGCCCGTGGCGATAATATTAAATGGATGAACCGTATAGCAGGCAGTTTAATGATACTTGTGGGCGTTTGGTTGGCCCTTGATTAATAAAAAAGAGCCCCTGGCTCTTTTTTATTACACGCAAACTGACGATAAACCGCTTAACCAGAGTGTGTGTGGCTTAATTGCGCTTTTAAAAATGGCGCAGTTTTACTTTGTTTTGACTCAGACACCTTTTGCGGTGTACCTTGTGCGACTATCACGCCTCCCTGTTGCCCCGCGCCAGGTCCTACATCAATTACCCAGTCACTATTTCGGGCTACTTGCATATCGTGTTCAACCATAATGACGGTATTACCTGCATCTACTAATTTATTTAACTGCGACATTAGCATTGATACATCGGATGGATGCAGGCCTGTAGTTGGCTCATCAAGAATATAAAGTGTGTTACCGCGCTGCACACGTTGCAGCTCGGTTGCTAATTTAATACGCTGCGCCTCACCGCCAGAAAGCTCAGTGGCAGGTTGCCCTAAACGTAAATACCCCAGACCAACTTGCATAAGTGCATCGAGTGCTCGCAGTATTGCAGGCTCATTTTCAAAAAAAGTATGCGCCGATTCAACCGTTAAATTGAGAATATCGCTGATGTTTTTATCACGATATGTAACCTCAAGTGTTTGCTCGTTATAACGTTTGCCATGACACACTTGGCAAGGTGAATAAACGCTAGGTAAAAACAGCAGTTCTATACTTACAAAGCCAACGCCCTCACAGTTTTTACAACGACCTTTTGCAACATTAAACGAAAAGCGACCGGCATCATAACGGCGCTCTTTTGCTTTTTTTGTAGAAGCAAATAGTTTACGCACGTGATCAAACAAACCCGTATAGGTAGCTAAGTTTGAACGAGGGGTACGGCCAATCGCTTTTTGATTTACAGTAATTAGGCGGCTTATATTATTTATACCTTCAATGATTTTTCCGCCGGTGTATGTTTGCAGCTCTTGTTCGAGTAAGTCGGCTTCGTCGGTAGGCGCTTGTGTTACTACTTTTTGCCCAAGTGCTTCGTAAACAAGTTCTACTAACGCTTGGCTTACTAGGCTTGATTTACCAGAGCCCGAAACCCCAGTAACGGTTGTCATAACACCTAGTGGAAATTCTGCATTGAGTTTTTTAAGGTTGTTACGCTCAATATCAGCCAATTTTAACCACGCACTAGGCTGCCTTTGCTCCTTTTTTGCGCGCTGTTTTGAGTAGACTCTTGACTGGCGTTTTTAGCAAAAAGGTGACGACCGGTGTGCGAATTTTTTATTTTTCTTAACCCTTCAACAGGGCCGCTGTAAATAATGTCGCCACCATGCACACCGGCATCAGGGCCTACATCAACAATCCAATCGGCGTGTTTAACAACGCTAACGTCGTGTTCAACAACAAATACAGAATTGCCAGCCGCTATTAACTCGTCGAGCGCTTTTAAAAGTGCTTGAGTATCGGCAGGGTGTAAACCCGCTGAAGGTTCATCGAGCACGTAAACAACCCCAAATAATTTAGAGCGAATTTGTGTGGCAAGTCGCAATCGTTGTAGCTCCCCAGGTGAGAGCGTTGGCGTTGTACGCTCAAGCGACAAGTACCCTAAACCAAGCATGGTTAGTGCTTCAATACGAGTGAGAATATCGCTGGCAATGCGCTGAGTAACAATGGCTTGCTCTGGATTTTTTGTATTTTTATTTACTTTGGTATTGGCGGCGTTACTTAGCTTTTTAGCAAGCTCGTTTAATGTAAGTTGAGATAGTTCGCCAATATCGAGTCCTGCAAATTTAACACTTAACGATGCTTGTTTTAATTTTTTACCTTGGCAAGTAGGGCACTGCGATATTTGCATAAACTGCGATACGCGCTTTTTAGTACGCGGGCTTTGGGTAGTAGCAAAAGACTGTAAAACAAAGCGTTTAGCGCTTGAAAAAGTTCCCATGTAGCTTGGATCTTCGCTATTTTTTATCGCATTTTGTGTTTGCTCATAGGTGTAATCTGGGTATACCGGCGCAGTAGGTGTTTCGTCGGTAAATAAAATCCAATCGCGTGCTTTTTTAGAAAGTTTGTTCCAAGGCGTGTCTATGTCATAACCAAGGGAAGTAAGTATACGGCTTAGGTTTTTACCTTGCCATGCTGGTGGCCACGCGGCTATGGCGCGCTGGCGAATAGTTTTTGTATCATCTGGCACAAGTAGCTTTTCGGTTACTTCAAACACTCGGCCTATTCCTGAGCATTCTGGGCACGCACCTTGTGGCGTATTCGGCGAAAACGCATCGGCGTAAAGTATGCCTTGCCCTTTGGGGTAATCGCCAGCACGAGAGTAAAGCATGCGTAGCGCGTTAGAAATAGTTGTTATGCTGCCAACGGATGAACGAACCGAGGGTGCGCCGCGTTGCTGCTGCAAAGCAACAGCAGGCGGTAATCCTTCAATAGAATCAACATCGGGCTCATCAACTTGATCTATTAACCTACGGGCGTACGGCGAAACCGAATCAAGATAACGGTGCTGCGACTCAGCAAACAGCGTTCCAAACGCAAGCGACGATTTTCCAGAGCCCGATATTCCTGTAAAAACAACCAATGCGTTACGAGGTAAATCAACGTCTACATTTTTTAAGTTGTGAACGCGCGCCCCTCTTACTTGAATGCTATTACTGGGATCAGATAAATCCATTGTTGAGTTTTTATGTGTGCTTGCCATACGTTTATACTCCTGTTTAATCGCGCTTTTTACTTTAAGTTAGCTTTGAATTATTTACTCTTATCACTCGTTATTACCCTAAAGTAGCGCAAGCACACTGAATGAGCGCTTAGTCTGTAGTGGCGCAGCCAAAGCGCTGGGTAAAATTACGATGATTGTTTGTTTACATAATAGGTATGGAATGCGAATATAATTTAAACAGTTATTGTTATGTAATTTGTTACGTAATTTACTAGGCATTTTACTAGGTAATAAAAAGGAACTAACAGTGAATAAAGCCTTAGTGATCATTTTATTGGTGCTTTCGTGGGCAACCCAAGCCGACTCTATCAAAGCGCTAAATGTTGACCGTGCAGTACCAAATAGCATGCACTTATCGTTTGCAAACGATAGCAACATAACCCCTAAAAAAGGGGATTTTAAAATCGTTAATTATGTATTAATGAGCAATGAAGAGGGCGAACGCTGGGCTGTTATAACGCTAACTAACTTATCGTCGGGCAATCGCGAATTAGGCGAGGAGCACTTACTTGCGCTTTTTGCTGATGGCAGCCGATTCATGCCAATGGAATTTAAACTCGGTTTTAAAGGCAACGAAACACAATCCGTAACTGTATCGTTTGCCGATTATAAATTCCCTATTTTAAGTGTGTATTCGAGTAACGATTTGTAATTAATAACGATGCGATAATATTAAATTAGGGATATTTCTAAAATTAAGGATTTTTATGAAGTTTGAAGATGCGCAACAAAATATGAACCTCGCATACTTCGGTGGTGGAACCGGTGTATTAGTGTCTGGCTTGGTTTGGTGTATAGCTGGCTTTGTCGCATTATTGTATTCAAATCAATCGAGTATGCTTACTTTGTTTTTTGGTGGTATGTTTATACATCCTTTAGCCATGCTACTTTCAAAAGCGCTTAAACGCTCTGGCAATCATGACCCTAAAAACCCATTAGGTAAATTGGCCTTAGAAAGCACTATTATTTTATTTGTTGGTTTGTTTTTAGCGTTTTATGTAGCAAAACTTCAAGCTGAATGGTTTTATTCAATAATGCTGATGATAATTGGTGTTCGCTATTTAGTTTTCAACACTTTATATGGCATGAAAGTGTACTGGATTTTAGGTGCTTCGCTTATGTTTTCTGGCACGTTGTGTATTGTATTAAATGCCAATTTTGTAATCGGCGCCTTTATTGGCGGGATAACCGAAATAGTATTTGCGCTAATAATATTTGCCCAGTCGAAAGGTATGGTTTTAAAAACAGAATAACAAGCTCTTATAATCGAAAAAATAGTGTGCAGTTGGAGTTACCCTTCAGCTTGGTATATAGCAAAGGCTTTTTAAAGTATTGAGTATCTGCAAATTGCATTGTAGTGGTCAATAAAATTTGGCCACAGTTTTAGAATCTTGATATCTAACC